>JAGGSE010000170.1 GCA_021159225.1 bacterium | reverse complement strand
GTATAATTGCGGAGCAATTTGTTCGGGGTCATTTTGAGATTTGAATTTTGATTTAATCTTGTTTAGGATTTAGGGTTTCGGGGGTTTTTAAAATTTATCTCATATCAAGAAATCACTCTCAATTTTTACTTTTTTGGGAAAAATCCAGGGAAACCTAAAGCCAAGAAGATAAACCAGATTGTTTACTATTTTTGAGAAAAAAATTTTTGGAAGAAAAAATTGTTTTACCATTTTTCTATATCTTTCAAAATCAGGGAAACTTTCCAAAAGCATATCAGCCGCTGTTAGTCCCCATATTACCCCTCCCCCACTCCAGGGCTTGGTCAGTCCTGCTGCCTCACCGCAGAGGGTTATCTTTTGGCTACAAGGAAGGGCAAAGCCCTGAGAAACAAAAGATGACTTTTTTTCTTTCAGACAGATGTTGTTTTTTTTAAGAAATGCCTCAAACATTGGTTGCGCCTGGTCTTTAGGGCCAATTATTCCGTATTCTATTTCTTCTCCCCGAGGGATTTTCCATATAAATCCTTTTTTTATCGGCCAGGCCTCAACATAATCTGATTTTAAAACCGAAGGAGTTAATCCAAGTAAAGCCAAACGATACTCTTTCTGACTCAGGTTTTGGCTTTTTCTGACAATAGAAAATGAACCGTCGCTACCAATAATTTTATCAAAATCCTTCTGAATTTCAACAAGGTCTTTGGTTTTTATATTGCGGTTCAAGACAATTCTCGCTCCGGCTTCTTTTGCCTTTCTGTAAATCAGGTTATCCAATTCAAAATGACTCATCACAAAAAAATTTTTGGAGAAGTCAACCCTGATTTGCCTTTTAGGAAAATGGATAAGAACATACCTGATATTGTTTTGGATTAATTTTTCACTCTGGGGAAAGAAATCCAGAATTCTTTTAGAAAAAAGGCCTGAACAGACCTCTTTTCCAATTTTTTCTTTTCTCTCAAAGACTGTGACCTCGTGAGCCATCTCGGAGAGTTTCCAGGCAAGATATAATCCGCAGGTTCCTCCTCCAATAATGGCTATCTTCATAGGTTTGCTTTGCCTTTCTTGATTCATCCTTTTTTTCATTACCTACAATATAACCGACAGCAAAAGAAAGCAAAGAAATTAAAACCACCCCAATAAACAAAACAATATCCTCTTGATATTTTTTGACAAACTCTTTTATTTTTGTTAAGATTGAGGGAAAATACTTTTCCATTATGGCTAAAACAAAATCAGCAGGTTCAACCCGTCTGGGAAGAGATTCCCGACCAAAATATCTTGGAGTGAAGTTATTCGGCGGTCAAAAGGTTAGGACAGGCCAGGTTTTGGTTCGTCAAAGAGGAACAAGATTTCTTGCCGGAAAGAATGTCAAACGCGGCGGGGATGACACCTTATATGCTGTTAAAAGCGGAACCGTCCAATTTGTGACCAAGCGGAAAAAGGGATTTAACGGCGCTCAAAAACTTGTTAAGGTTGTAAATGTGGAATGAATTTATTTCTTGATGCACCTTTTGATAAACTCTCTAAACAAGGGATGGGGGCGAAGAGGTCTTGATTTAAATTCCGGGTGAAACTGGGTTCCAACAAAAAAGGGATGGTCCTTTGTCTCTATAATTTCAACCAGATTTCTTTCGGGATTGATTCCCGAAAAGACCAATCCCCTCTTCTCTAATATTCCTCTGAATTTATTATTTAGTTCGTATCGGTGACGATGGCGTTCCGAAATAATGTATTTTTTCTCCAGATTTACCTTTTTTGTTAAGAGATTAGAAGACAGATATGCCCTCCAGCTTTTGGTTCCTGTTTTTAGTTCGCATTTGTAGGCGCCCAAGCGCATTGTTCCGCCATATCTTTTTTTCTTCAAGAATATTTTTTGTTCAGGAATAATGTCTATTACCGGATACTTGGTTTTTGGATCAAACTCCGTGGAATTGGCATTTTTGAGTCCGCAGACATTTCTGGCAAATTCAATTGTTGCCAACTGCATTCCCAAACATAGCCCAAGAAAAGGAAGTTTGTTTTCTCGGCAGAAACCAATGGCTTTTATTTTCCCTTCAACTCCCCGTTTACCAAACCCTCCAGGAACAATGATGCCGTCATATTTCTTTAGCCCCCTCAATCGTCTGGAAGATAGGCATCCTTCGTAATCTTCTGCTGAAATCCAATGAATTTTCGGTTTTCTATTTAGCGACCAGGCAGCGTGCTTTATTGCCTCAATTACCGAGATATAGGAATCTGTAAGGGTGAAGTTTCCACTTCCGAAGTATTTTCCCACTATGCCAATTTTTACCTGTTTTTTGGTCTTTTTAATAGTTTCCACCAGTTTTTTCCAGTCGCTTAAATTCTTTTTTCTTGCCTTAAGGCCTAATTTTTTTAGTATCCTTTGTCCTAAATTCTCTTTTTCAAAATTAAGCGGAATTTCATAGATTGAATCAACGTCTGGAGCCGAAATGACATCTTCTCTTTGAACATTGCAAAAGGTTGAAATTTTCTTTTTTCTTGGTTCGTCTAGTGGAAGCCGGGATCTTGCCAGAATAATATCGGGCTGGATACCTGCCTCATTTAGTAATCTTACCGCGGTTTGAGTGGGTTTTGTTTTCATCTCGCCAATTTTTTGGGGAATTGGAAGATAAGAAACCAAAATAAAAAGAACATTTTGATTTTTTTTCAGCCGCATCATTCGGGCCGCTTCTAAAAATAAAAGATTCTGATACTCCCCTACTGTCCCCCCAATTTCTATTAAGATAAAGTCTGCCTTGCTCTTTTTCGCTACTTTTTCTATGCGGTAGATTACCTCATTGGGGATATCAGGGACCACCTCAACACATCTTCCTCCATATTCCATATTTCTTTCCTTCCTAATTACTGCCTGATACACTCGTCCA
The DNA here is from genome assembly GCA_021159225.1 of bacterium. Lineage (GTDB taxonomy): Bacteria > Patescibacteriota > Minisyncoccia > Minisyncoccales > JAGGSE01 > JAGGSE01. The sequence goes on along the minus strand of JAGGSE010000170.1, from coordinate 5,424 downwards.
GTGGTAATATAATTGTCGCTTGACAGGTTTTCGTCTAAAAATCTTTCGTAGTTTCCCACATCCTGGTCACATTCGGTTCCGTCATCGGTTACAAAAATCTCTCCATGCTCAATGGGATTCATTGTGCCGGCATCAACATTAATATAGGGGTCAATTTTTACTGCCTGAACCTTAAACCCTTTTGATTGTAAAATTTTTCCAACAGAGGAAACCGCCGTTCCTTTTCCAATACCTGACATTACTCCACCAGCGACAAAAATGTATTTTGGCATACAAAATTATTTTTCTTCTGTTACAATTAGTTTAATTTCAGCCTCTAATCCGTGTTCAAAATCAATTTTCACCGGATACTCCCCTATCTCCTTAATTGGTTTTGATATTTCAATTTGAGATTTTTTAATTTCAAAGCCCATCTCAGCCAATTTTTTGCTGACCATTTGGCTAGTGACTGACTCAAAGAGTTGTCCCTTTTCTCCTGTTTTTAGAGAAATCGTTATTTCTTGTCCTTCAATCTGGGCTGCCATTTTCTGAACCCTCCTTAACTGCTCTTCTGCCTTTCTTAATTCTTTTTCTTTCTTAATTTTTGCTAATTTTATGTTTTTGGGAGTAGCCAATTTTGCTAATCCCTTTGGAATTAGAAAATTTCTGGCATAACCGTCAGAAACCTCCTTTATTTCATATTTCTTGCCTAGTTTGTCTATGTCTTCAAGAAGAACGATTTTCATATAGGTTGGTTGTTTTATTTTTTCACAATTTTTTTATTATCTCAAGCGCCTTTTCCAACTGGGGATCTTTTCCCTCTTCATAGTCCTTTTCAGTCATTTTTACTTCTATATCAGGTTTCAGTCCCTTTTCGTTAATGCAGTTTCCCTTTGGGGTTAACCATCTGGCAACTGTTACCTTTAGAGAGGAGTTATTTTTTAGCCCCTCTATCAATTCTTGCACTGAACCTTTTCCAAATGAGATTTCTCCAATTAATTTTACATTGCGGTTGTCCCGGAGGGCGCCAGCCAGAATTTCTGAAGCCGAGGCAGAACCATTATTAATCAAAACTACAACTGGATAATTGACAAATACACTGGGACCGTTTGACCTATAAATTTTCTGTTTTTTCTTTCCTCCAAAATCTTCAATTACTACAATCTCGCCCTTTTTCAAAAACCAGCCGGCTATTTGCTGGGAAACAACTAAATATCCACCGGGATTATTTCTTAAGTCCAAAATAATTTTTTTTGCTGAACTTTTCAAGATTTTATCAGCGACCTTGCTGAAATCTTCTCCTGTTCTTTCAGAGAACTGATAAATTTTGATATAAGCAATTTTTTCGCCTTTTACATCTTTTATTTCCAGTTTCAGGGAAGGAATTTTAATTACATCTCTTACAATGCGAATTTTTTTTGGCTTTTCCCAATCTTTCCTGAAAATAGTTAATTCTACCTCTGTGCCCTTCGGTCCCCTGATAAGGTCAGCCGCCTGGTCAATAGTGAGATCAGAAGTGGACGTTCCATTTATTTCTAAAATTTTATCCCCGGCTCTTAATCCTGCCTTCTGGGCAGGGGTTCCTTCCAAAGGGGCAATGACCTGGAGTTGATTCTTTTTTATCCCGATTTCCATTCCTACGCCTTCAAAAGAGCCCTTTACATCTTCCTCAAAGTGTTTGGTTTCTTTGGGAGTAAAAAAAACAGTATAGGGGTCGCCTATGGATTTGACCATTCCTGCAGCCGCTCCATAAATCATCTTTTGGCTATCAATTTTTGTCTTGTCAACAAATTTTTCTTCTAATCTATGGTAAACATCACAAAGAAGGACCATATCGGTGTTTGAGGAAAAGCAGGGCTCTAATTTATATTTCCCGAAATATATTTTTCCAAGATAAAGTCCTAAGGTAAAACTGCCTGCCATACTGAAGGCGGTGAAAAAGGAAAAAATGAAAAAAAATCTCCCTCTACCTTTCATCTTTTATCAGTCTTTTTAACAGATAAGCGGCGAGAAAATCAAGATTTGACCAGGCGGTCCCTTGTTTATTTCTTCCCTAAAATTTTGAACATTTTTGTTCCGCAAACAGGACAGACGCCGGTTACTGCTTTTCTCGTGGTTCCTCCCTTGCCCTTCATTGTGATTTCTTTCTCATCTTTCATTTCCTGCTTTTTTTTGCATTTTACACAATAAGCAATAGTTCCCATAGTTTTAATTAAACATTTTTCAAAATCTGCCGACCTTTTTATTGCCCGCCGTGGTTTTGGCGGGAGGAATTTACTTAGAGTTGCCAGTTATTTTTCCATTGTCCACTTTCTTTAATCAATTTTTTTGGGTTCAAATATATTTTTTCCTTCAGTTGTTTTTTTGTCAAGACCCCTCTTAAGACCAAACCAAAGCAGAGAGGAAGGAATGCTCTAAATCCGGCAATGCCTGTCACTCGAGGCAAGGGGGCATAATCGGAGGCGATAATGTCAATTGTTCCATCAGCCAAGCCCTTACGTATAGCAATAACATCTTTCTCTTCAGCCAAGGGTGGATTTACCCTTGTTTCAAGGTCAAACCTCGTGTAGGTAAAATAATGAGGACAGGTTTCGCAGGTAATTCTTAAGCCAGACCTCTTTGCCCTTCTTATGAGTTCAACGCTTTGCCTTTTTGACACATGCTGAATGTGCAGCCTTCCCCTTTTTACCTTTTTAAGGAGATTGATATACCTTTCAATGTATTCTGTTTCTCTTTCTGGGTGCCTTACTCCTTCTTCATAGTCAGGAGAGCAATGAGCCATAACAAGAACATCTTTTTCCAAAACCTCTCTTAGCAAGTTCAAATCCGCTAGATATTTTCCGTCATCACTAAATCCTACCACATAGGGTTTAATTTTATCAATATCAACCAATTCCTTTCCTTTTAGCCTCTTTGTTATAGCCGAAACTGGAAGTGCCTTGCAATACCTTTTTTTGCTCAGCGAGGATTTTATTCTTTCCAAGGTATCATTGGGAGGGTGAGAGTTTGCCATATAGACAACTATGTCTATTCCATTTTCTTTGGCAATTTTGGTATGGAGAGGGATATTTTCTCTCAGGTGGGTATGAAAGTCAATAACTGGAAAGTCAATTTTCATAGTTGGTATAATTAAAGTTTTTTAGGACTTTTTAATTATAGCACAATTATCTCTTCTCTTTTAGGCCCAGTGGAAATGAATTTAATGGGAACCTTTACCAATTCTTCGACTTTTTTTACATAAAGACGGGATTCTTTTGGTAGGTCAGAAAATTTCCGGCATCCCTTAGGGAACTTATTCCATCCTGGCAATTCAATATATACAGGTTGAACCTCAGATAATCGGGAGATAGAAAATTCTGTTTTGTATCTAACACAGATATTAATTTTTTCTATCCCCGTTAAGCTGTCAAGCCGGGTAAGGGCTAAAGATGTAAAACCGTTTATTTTTGCTGCGTATCTTAACAAAACAGTATCCAGCCATCCGCACCTTCTTGGCCTTCCTGTTGTTGCTCCGTATTCCTGATTTCTATCTCTGAAATCGGAAACAAAACTTCCTTTCATCTCCGTTGGAAAGGGCTGTTTTCCTCCTCCCACTCGGGTGGTGTATGCCTTAACTACTCCTATTACCTGATTAATTTCCATTGGTGGAATTCCACTTCCTTGGGAAGCGCTTGCTGCTATACAGCCGGACGAGGTAACATCGGGATAGGTTCCAAAATCAATATCTAAAAGGGTTCCCTGGGCTCCTTCCAGCAGAATGTTTTTCTTTTTTGCTATCGCCTTCCAAAGTATAAATTCTGTTTGACTAATATAGGGCTTCAGGAAAGAACCAAAGGAAAGCATTTTTTTTAGCAAGGCATCTAGAGAGAGATTAAGTTTTTTCCCCAGCAAATCATTTTCTCGCTGATAGACGAAGGAAAATTTTTCTTTGAAATTCCTTTTATCTAAAAAATCCCCCATTCTTAAGCCAAACCTTCCTGTCTTATCGGAAAAAGCCGGTCCTATTCCCCTTTTGGTTGTTCCGATTTCATTTGCTCCCCTTTTTCTTTCCTCAAGTTCGTCCCGCAGTATATGCCAAGGCAAAATCAGATGCGCCTTGTCAGATATTTTTAAACTATTGCAGGAAATCCCTCTTTTTTTCAGGTATTTTATCTCCTTGATTAAAATCTCCGGGTCAATAGCCACTCCGTTGCCAATAATTGGAACAACTCTTTTGTTAAAAATTCCCGAAGGTACCAAATGAAGTTGGAATTTACCGTATTTATTGACAACCGTGTGTCCGGCATTGGGACCGCCATTGAACCTTACAACAAAGTCCATTTTTTGGGAGAGATAGTCAACAATTTTTCCCTTTCCTTCATCTCCCCATTGGGCACCAATAACAACATTGACTGGCATATCAAGATTTTTTAACCTTTGGAGGAATAGAACCTGGTTTAAACTCCTTTCTTTCGGCAAATTCCTGCTGTTTGCCAAAATTGAATTGCTGGACTGGACGAAGATATCCTACTACCCTTGTATAAACCTCGCATTCTCTCTTGCAAACAGGACATTTAAAGTGCTCTCCGACAATGTATCCATGAACAGGACAAATGGAAAATGTAGGAGTTATTGTAATATATGGAAGTTTGAAGTTTTCAAAAACCCTTCTTACCAATTTTTTTACCATTTCTCCATTCGGAAGTCGTTCACCTAAAAAGATATGAAAAACACTTCCACCTGTGTATTTACATTGAAGTTCATCTTGGAGTTTGAGGGCTTCAAAAATATCATCTGTGTAGTTTACAGGCAGTTGGCTTGAATTTGTATAATAGGGCCTTTCCTTTGTTCCGGCAGTGATGATATTCGGATATCTCTTCTTATCCTTTAGGGCGAGGCGAAAACTGGTTGCCTCTGCTGGTGATTGCTCCAAATTGTAGATGTTTCCTGTATCTTCCTGATATTTTACCAATTGGTTCCGCATAAAATCCATTACCTCCAGGGCAAATTCCCTTCCTTCTTTTGTAGCGATATCTTTTCCGATAAAATTCAGGCAGGCCTCATTTAAGCCAACCAGCCCGATAGTATTAAAGTGATTGGCATAGTATTTTCCTCTCGTTTCTTTTATTCCTGAAAGGTAGAACCGGGAATAGGGATAAAGTCCTTTTTCCATAAAGTTTTCAATCGTTTTTCTTTTTATTTCCAAACTTTCTTTTGCTAGATCCATCAATCTCTTCAAGCGTTGGAAAAATTCCTTTTTGGTTTTTGAAAGATATCCGATGCGGGGTATATTGATTGTACATACACCGATACTGCCTGTGAGGGCGCCGCTGCCAAACAATCCTCCACCGCCCCTATTGTAAAGTTCGGTCAGGTCAAGCCGCAGCCGACAACACATCGAACGCACGTCCTCGGGCTTCATTTCTGAGTTTATGTAGTTGGCAAAGTAGTTAATTCCGTATTTTG
>JAGGSE010000116.1 GCA_021159225.1 bacterium | reverse complement strand
TAATAATTCTATCTAGTTTTTCTAAATATTTTTTAATTCTTTCTAATACAGGCCTTTGAAAATCAGGCAAAAAAACCTTAGGAACCTCTTTTTCTTTCCACCAAGGATTGTGAAAAAATAACTTTTTTTCCAATTCTTTTTGCATATTCTAACTATAGTGTACAAAAAAAGAAAGTATTTTGTCAAGTATAGTATACAATTGCCTTGTCAGTTGGCTTGTCTTTTCCTACTAAAATCCGGCGGTGGGAGGAGGATTTGAACCTCCGGTCCGCAAAGCGGACAGTGGTTTTCGAGACCACCCCGTTCAGCCGCTCCGGCATCCCACCCTAAAATGATTCAAACGCTGTCTTGCTCTTTTAAGAATCCTCTCCTGAATGGGAGTAGGTATTCCTGCTCTTTTTCCTAATCTTACCACCTCGCCCTGGTAATAATCAACCTCGTCAAGGTTTCCCTTTTCTTTTTCGCCTCTTGCCTGGCTGACAATGCTTCCAATTTTTTTCCTAAAAAGAAGCAAAAAAGACAAGGGAAGTTTGTCAAGCAGGAAGGCAAGCAATTTCAGAGGAATCCCGGGCAAATTGATAAAATCCCTGCCAACCGCTTTCACTACCCTTATGTATTCTTTCAGGCAAAGAAACTCCTCTTCGGCAATCCTTTTTTCTTCAAACCCCTTTTTCAAAGAAACCCCCCAACTAACTGAAGGTATTCCTATAAGATTCAAAAAAAGTTTGGAAACTTCCATATCAGGGACTCTTGCCGGCTCCACCTCTTTTGCCTTAATACCTGCCTTTTTGAAAAGGGAAGAAAGCAGTCCGACATCCTTTTTGCCTGAAAAAACCCCGAAAGATAAACGAACTGGAAGAAAATAGGCAACGCACTGCCTGCCTCCTATCTCCTCTTTTTCCACCGGATTAAGCAAACTAACCCTAACGACCTGAACCTCTTTCGCTCTTTCCCCCAATACCCTTTCCAGCGCCTCTTTTGCCTCTTTTCCAGCGCTCAAGCCATTCTGGGACAAAACCAAACAGGGCAATTTTTCCATATTTTTTATTTTCTGATAATAATATCCAACAGCAGAACCCACTGGATTTTTTGTTGTCAAAAAAACAACCTGAGGCAAGAAAGAATAAGAGAACCTATCTTCTGAAATTAATTTTATCCTTAATTGTTTTGGCTCTTCTCCTTCCCTCCTGACCCAAAGACCCTGTTTCCCAATTGTCTCAATTTCTTCTTTTCTGACAACGCCTAGAACATTAGCCGATTTTGCCAATTCAAAGGCAAACATCCTCCCGGTCCTGCCGGCAGCCCCGACAACAGCCACTCTTATTGAATTATTGTCTTTCATTGTTTGCTTGATTTATGCTTTCCGAAGGCAAATCACCTATGCCTTATTACCCGGGGAAGCAGTTGGGCTCTCAAAGCAAAATCACAGATAGTTATAGCCAGCATCGCCTCAATTATCGGAACTGCCCGGGGAGCAATACACGCATCGTGCCGCCCCGAAATTTTCAAATTCTCCATTCTCATCTTTCTAACATTAAGGGTCAATTGATGCCTTGATATAGAGGGGGTTGGCTTTACAGAGACCCTGACCACAAGAGGCATAGAATTGCTGATGCCTCCCAAGACACCGCCGGCGTTGTTTGTTTTGGTAAAAACCCTTCCCCTTTTAAGAAAAAACAGGTCATTGTTTTCCGAACCCCTCATTTTAGCCGCTGAAAAACCAGCGCCAAACTCCACACCCTTAACCCCGGGAATGGCAAACAATGCCTTGGAAATCTGGCCGTCAAGATTGTCAAAGACGGGCTCGCCAAGCCCAACCGGCAGGTTTAGAACCAAACCCTCAATAATCCCGCCCAAACTATCTCCCTCTTTTCTTGCCCTAATTATTGCTCTTCTCATCTTTTCAGCCGCCTTTAGGTCGGCGCATCTTATCGGGTTTTTATAAACATTTCTTCGGATAGAGTTAATTCCTTTCTTCCCTGCCCTTATCCCTCCCAGTTCAACAATATGGGCAAATATTCTTATCTTTAATCTCTTGAGCAGTTCTTTAGCCACTGCCCCAGCCAAAACAAAAGAAACAGTCAAGCGGCCGGAGGCCCTCCCTCCTCCTCGGTAGTCATTAAACCCTCCGTATTTAATAAGGTTGGTAAAATCGGCATGGGAAGGCCTCAACAGGTCTTTTATCCTCTTATAGGAAGAGGAGTCCACATCTTTATTCCAAACCAGAAGACAGATGGGGGCTCCGGTAGTAAACCCTTCAAAGACCCCCGACAAAATCTCCACCCTATCCTTTTCCTTTCTGGGGCTTGCAATTCCGCTTGCTCCGGGCTTTCTCTTGTCCAGTTCTTTTTGAATCTCCTCCTTTTTTAATTTTAGGCCCGCAGGACAGCCGTCAATTACAACCCCCAGGCAGGGCCCATGGCTTTCCCCGAAACTCGTAATTCTAAACTCCCTTCCAAATGTATTCATAATAATTTTCTTAACTCTTCAAAAAATGCCGGAAATGACTTAGAAACGCAGTCAGGATTTTTGATAACTGTCTTGGTTTTGGCTATCAGTCCTAAGATAGCAAAAGCCATAACAATCCGATGGTCATTTGAATCAATTATCGCTCCCTTTGGTTCTCCTCCCTCAATAAAAAACCTACTTCTTGTTTTTTTTGTTCTGATTCCCATTTTCTTCAGGTTCTTTTCCATTTCCTCCAATCTGTTTGATTCTTTATATTTTAATCTTTCAATCCCTGATATTTCACTTGTTCCCTTTGCCACTGCTGATAAAACACAAACTACAGGAAATAGGTCAGGACAGCCCCTTACATCCGCCTGAATAGCACTGAGGGCTGATTTTTCAACAATTACCTCCTTCTCCTTTACTGCTATTTTCGCTCCCATCCGCTTCAAAAAGTCAATAATTTTTCTGTCCGGCTGAAAACTTCTCTGATTTAAATTTTTTACCCCTACCCGGCCGGCAATTGCGCCGCCAGCCAAAAAGAAAGAGGCAGAGGACCAATCCGCTTCCACCCGGTACTCCCCGGGTCTATAGGACTGCCTTTTTATTCTAAACCTTTTCAGGTCTCTTGAAAAGTTTACATTTACCCCAAACGCCCTCTGGGAATCAATTGTCATTAAAACATAGGAGGATGACTCCAAGGGAGAAGTTAGTTCTATCTCCACTTCTTTTCTTGCCAAGGGAGAAATCAATAAAAGAGCGGAAATAAATTGGGAACTGATATCTCCTCTTATTTTTGTTTTTCCACCTAAAAAATTATCTTCAACAATTACAAGGTTCTTTCTTTTTCTTGCTCTGACCCCCAGATCTTTTAGCGCCCTAAGAAGAGGGGCAATGGGTCTTTTCATCAAAGAAGGAGTTCCTGTCAAGATGCACCTACCTTTTATTAGAGAACAGACAGCAGTCATCAGCCTAAGGGTGGTTCCTGATTCCTGGCAAAAGAGTTTCTGTCTGGGAGGGAAAAAATTACCGCCTTCAAGTTCCCAAAAACTCTTCCTCTTTCTTATCTTAACTCCAATTGCCCCTAAACAGGACCTTGTTGCCTCGGTATCCCGGCAGGCCAAGGGAGAGATTATTTTGCTCTTTCCCTTTGACAGGCCAGCCAAAATCAATGCCCGATGGGTATCGCTCTTTGAAGGAGGAACTGAAATTGTCCCTGCTAATCTACCCTTTTGAATAACAATCTCTTTCATTTTTTATCAAATGAGCCGGCTGGAAAAGAACCAATAATTTTCAAGAATGTCGTATTTTCAGCCAACTCTTTTAGGACAATTTTCATTTTCTTCTCTTTCCTGTGCCCCTCAAATTCCAAAATAAAATTATATTCCCAGGGAGAACCCAAAATGGGCCTTGATTCAAGTTTGGTTAAATTTATCCTTCTTCGGGCAAAAATTTTAAGAACCCTAAAAAGAGCGCCGGGCACATGCCTCAAGCCAAATATAACAGATGTCTTGTCCCTGCCTGTGGGCTCTCTTTCTTTTTTTGAAAGAACCAAAAACCTGGTAAAATTCTGAAAATTGTCTTCAATTCCTTCTCTTAAGACCTTCATTCCATAAATTTGGGCTGCCCTCTTTGAGGCAATAGCCGCCCAGTTGGTCATTTTCTTTTCTTTTATCAATCTTACGCTGGCGGCAGTATCATAAAAGGGAATCACCTTGTATTTTTTCTTTTCTAAAAACCGCTGGCACTGACCCAATGCCTGATAATGGGAGTAAACCCCCTTTATTGACCTTAGCGTTTGCTGAGGAAAAGAGATAAGGCAGTGTCTTATTCTTAAAAAAATCTCAGCGTAAGGACTGAGGGTATATTTCAAAAACAGGTCGTACACGCTTCCCACGGTTCCCTCCACGGAGTTCTCAAGAGGAACCACGGCAAAATCCACCTCGTCCTTTTTTAACGCCTCAAAAACATCCAAAAATGTTTTGCAGGCAAGGGTCTTTACCGAAGGATTGAAATAAAAAAATATCGCCTCCTCGCTGTAGGCGCCGGGTTCTCCCTGAAACGCCACCCTTACTTGAGGAGAAAAACTATTTTTCACTCTTTTTGGCATCTTTAATTAAAAGTTTTAATATCTTTTCCGCCAGAGAAGGATCTACCTTCTTTCTTCTGGCAGTTCTTTTTGCCTGTCTTAAGACCGCTTCTTCTCTTTTTCTATCTAAAATCGGGATACCGCTTTCTCTTTTAAGTTTGCCTAATTTTGAAGCAATCTTCTTCCTTTCAGAAATAAGGTTGATAATCTTTTCGTCAATCCCGTCTATTTTTTCTCTGAGTTTTTGAATCTCCTTGCTTTTGTCTGCTTTCAAAAAGGAGAGCAAAATCTGGCCCGGGGCAGTACTTTCTTTCCTGCTAATGGCAAAATAATCTAGATAATTGCCGGCTGAAAGTCCTTTTATTCTTGCCTCTTTGCCCTTTTTGCCCATAGCAATGCCAATAATATTTTCTCCCTGTTTCTTTGCTTCCCTGATTAAACGCAAAACAGCCCTGTTTGTTTCCTCTCCTTGGGAAAAAACAGCGATTTTAATAATATCTGGACCGAAGGCCGACATCCTTTTTTTAATCTTTCTTAAATCCCCAATTTTAAGGGTGTTTTTGAAATTATGATAACTTAGGATGATTTTTGTCTTTGGGTTTCTCTTCAGGGAGGAAAGACCAATTTTCATTTTCTCCAAGAAAGTTAACTCAACATCCAGATACTCAAAGCCCAATCTGATTCCTTCCCTTATCAGTTTTAGTTTTTTCTCCTCTGGAAAATAAAACCGGCCGCCCTCCTCCTTTGCCCTTATGGTAAAAATCGCCGGCAGTTTCCGCTTTTCTAAAATTTTTTTAAGTTTTCGGACCTCGCTTATTTTTATTCCAGGATATGAATCTATTCTCAACTCAATTATCTCTGCTCCTTTCCTTTTTGCCGTTTTTATCTTTTCTTCCAATTTCCCAAAATCACTGCTTATAAAAATAGGCGAGGCAATTCTACCTCTGTTTTTATTTATCTTCTTTTCCATTTTTCTTCAAGTCTTCTTACCTCTCTCTCCCCGATGCCAAAATGGTGAGCGACCTCATGCCAAACAACAAGCCGAACCAGTTCAGGTATTCTCTCGGCTGAGGAAGCCAATCTCTCAATGGGTTCTTGAAAAATAGTAATCTTGTCTGGCAATCTCATGCCAAAACTCCTGTTCCAGGCAGTTTTGGGAACCCCTTGGTAAAGTCCTAAAAGCAAACTTCCCATTTTCATTCCTACCTGCTTCAACTCATAGGCCGAGGGCTTTTTCTCAACAACGATAGCCACATTGTCCATCTTCTTCCGGATATACTCCGGCAAAGAGGTTACTGCTTTTTCAACCAATTGCTCAAATCTCTCTTCTGTTATTTTTTGTCTCATATGTACTATACTGACTACTTCAGTAATAATTCTTGATAATTTTTCTGCTGAGGCATCTTGTTCCTTCTTACCGCTCACGGCGACTTCGTGCTTCCTGAGGCAAGATACCTCAGCAAATTTATTACCAAACCGGTCAGCAACTACTATCCTACTATCCTATAGTATCAACGAATGGAGCCGAGGGAGTCGAGGTTTGACCTCGACAACTCGACAAAGTCGAGGTTTGACCTCGACAGGCTAAGCAACTATCATCCTATAGTATCAACAAATGCCTCCAGCCGGGTTTGAAAGCCTGCCTCTCCGGTCTGCTCATCAATGATAAGATAAAGAAAGGGAATCTTCGCCTTCTTGAACCTTTTTTCCACAAACTCTTTAATCACGGCGTCGGAACCACAGGCAAAAGAAGAAACCTCAATCGCCCCGGCAGGCTGGTATTCCAATAAGGTCTCAATTTTTCGGGCAATTTCCTCGGCGAACTCCCAGTGAAAATTGGGCCAATCTTTCCGGCTCAACTTCTTATCAGATAAGGGAGCCCAGTCAATAAATATCGGCAAAACCCCCAATTCCTCCAGTTTTCCTTTTATTCCCATGTTCACATAATCGTCATAGAGATTGTAGGGATGGGAAACCAAAATAACCTTCTTTTTTTTCAAATTAATTTTTTCCAAAAACTGCTTCTCTTTTTCTTCCCTCTCCTTCTTTTCCCTAAAAAGGCCTGCCCGAAGCGCGGAATCTGTCTCTGCCTTAGATTTCTTCAAAGCCCTGCCTATTTTTGCTATCGTTTTTTCAAAGGTCTCCTTTCTCTGGTCAAATGTTTCTGTTAAAATCGGGGTTTTAGAAATTATCTTGGCAAGGTCTGGCAAGCCAAAAAATCGCGGGCAGTACTCCAAATGCCTCTTGTCTGCCTTTAGCCGGGGAACAAAAATCATATCACATTTCCCCTCCAGCCAGTTTAGGTGCCCAAGATAAACCTTGATTGAAAAACAGGCCTCGGGATCTGAAAGTTCGCTTCCTGTCTTAACAATCTCCTTGTTGGTTTTTGGGGAAAGAAGAACCTTCAGACCGAGTTGCTCAAAAAATGTCTCCCAAAAAAGAGGCATCTTCCAATAAACCAGCGCCCTTGGGATGCCAATAGTCATAAAAACTCCTAAATTTTATCTCTTTACTAATGTTTAGTCAAAAGACACCAGGTGGTCTAAAAAAGTCCAATATCCAAATTCCAATAAGCGAATAACCAAACAACATTCAAGCGTAAAACTCAAAGCGCAAAAGGCAAAGCCATAGTGTAAGGCTTAAAGCTGAAAAAAAGTTTCGCTTTTCGCTTTGAGTTGTAGATTTGAGATTTGAGCTTTACGCTAAACTAGTTGAAAATTGGAATTTGGAAATTGGAAATTGAATTGAATAGGGCGTTGCTTAACCAGGTTAAGCAATATTAAGCAACAAATCTAATATCAGGCATTCTCTATTTTTTCCTTTTTTGCGGCTGATTTCCTTATCTTCTCTCTTATTTTTTCAATCTCTTCATCAGAAGGAACAATTTTTTCAGGGTCAAGGTTAAAGGTTTCCAGAAAGTCAATTTTTTCATCTAAAAGTTCTTTTCCGTTTGAAGAGGGTTTTTTGAAAACAAGTTTGGCAATTTCTTTAACCGCCTCCTGCCAGTTTGGTTTTCTAAAGACATCATAGATTTCAGAGATTTCGCCTTTTTTTACCCTTCCTGCCATCAACTCATTTATCATTCTTAATACCACCTCCATTGCGTATTCAGGGTGTTTTAGAAAAAATGCCTTGCTGGACAGATGGCCTACTCCTTCGTAATCTATAATAGGACCTTTTTTAATCTTGCCTTCTGTCATTAGTCTGGCAATTAGATGGAGTTTGATTGCCGCCAAGGCATCGGTAAAGAGATGTTGACCAAGTTCAAAGAGGGTAGGCTTGAAGGAGGTTTTTCCTTCTTTTGTCTGATAAGGAAAGGACCAATATTGTTTTCCATTGCGAAAAATTCTGCCTCCTTCTCTTCTTCTTGCAGGTACTCCCATATCTGTACTTGACAAAGCAACAAGATATTCCTTTAATTTTTCAGGAGCGCCAATTTCTTCTGCGAGTTTGGGATGCTGGGTTGCTAAAAATTTAAAAAATTCTGAAAAGAAGGCATCTGGTAAATCTGGAAATAAGAATGACAAACCAAGGCTCGTTTCTGTGCTATCCATTTCAATCTTTGATTCATCTCTGGCGTCAATCTCAGTAAAAAGATCTATAAACCCTTCATCAACTGCTTCTTTCATTAGTTTATCATAATCTCCCCATTGAAACTCTGGATTGCTCCAACGAAGTTCAAGGCTTTTCCCAAAAGGAATCTTAGGAAATCCTTCAATACAGATTACCTTGGCTTCTTTGTTCATTTTTTTGAGATATTCTCCGTGTTTATTTTGCCATACTTCATTGTGCAAGTACCCCTTCATAAAAAGGTCAACTCCGCCAGGTAATCTAAAATAATGAATTGGACAATCGTTTAGAAGTTTAGGTATATCTCTTTCTTTTTTTATTTCTTTTAAGTGTTGGTACTCGGTTTCCATTATTTCTCTAGCCTCTGGAGAGAGAACCCTTTTTAATTTTCTTGGCAGTCCCCTTGGATACAGGTCTCTGAAGTCAGAGGAAATGATACCCTTTTCT
>JAGGSE010000191.1 GCA_021159225.1 bacterium | reverse complement strand
ATGGAAAATGGTACACTGCAAGTGGGTCAGAGTATGCGTGGGATAAGTGAAGGTGGTGGTGATGTTTGAGTATCCACCGTTTCCAGACCCGTACTGGTCATGTCTTACTTCCATTGAGAAGGTAAAGTGTTGCTTTTGGGAGTATGTCGCAGAGCCAGTCATTGACTTTGTGGACAGAGTACTCAGCAGGTTCGGTAAAGGATTACCAGAAGATCTGAGGCTTTACCCGTTTGAGGTGATACATGGGTACGGTATGAGGGCATATTTCAGGCTTGTTGCAGCTGTTATCAAGTGCCTTAGTGAAGGGTCATTCACGAATGACCGTTAGGTAATTTACTAAACGTGTCACAACCTTTGATTTAGTTCAAGTTTGTGACATGTAGTGTGTGGGGTGAATGAGGTGGTTACATGGGAAAAATTGTAATGAAGACGTATGTCAGGTTTCCAATAATTTCACTAGTGGGAGAGATCATATACTTGGCTGGTATGACAGCATTAGCACTTGTGAATGTGTTTGCTTTTGGTGATGTGGGACTGATACTTTTGAGTGCAGTGGTGATGTTCAGTGGGTTGGGATTAGCAACTGTAGGTGTATCATCAAGGAGGGTTGGCAAGCGTTATGTTGAGATACCTGAGTGGACATTTGATATGATTTCTTATGTTTCACTAATACTGTTAGCAATCATATTGGTAACATCAGCAATTCGGGTAGGCTGAGGTGAGGCCTATGCCTTTGTTCGGTAGTAAGTCTATGGTCGTCAGGTGTCCTAGGTGTGGTCATACCTTTGTTGTTAAGGGCTGGCGCCGTTATATGCCTGTCTCATGTTCGAGCTGTGGGTATGTCTTCGTGTCGTGGGAGGGCTATGAGTACCTTGCCGATGTCATTTATGAGACAATAGCATACCTGACTGAGGTAGGTTGTGAGGTCGTCGAGATTAATGCCCGTATGGAAGTCTCTGACGTGTTTGTTCACAGTGATGATCATCCCGCGCACTGGTGGGAAGTGGAGGTGTCTGTCCGCTGCAGGGATGACATCAGTGAGCTCCAGAGGTCTCTGAGGGAGCACCTGTATGACACCTTTGGAGTGTTTATGGCAAGGTATCACGTGTACCTGAAGGGTGTTTAGTATGGGTGAGTGGAAGGAGAAGAAGTTTAAGGGAGTGGTCGTTCCCGTGTGTGATGTTGATATTCAGTATCTGAGGGTGGTTGAGGAGTATTATAGCGACTTTCAGACGTCCAACATAGAGATCATTGACATCTTTCCAGACTATGCGTGTAAGTTCTTCGATGATTTTGACTACTGTTTTGAGGATGATTGTCCTCATAATGTGAACGGTAAGTGTAATCCACCTAAGTATGAGGTCGAGATCCTCATCAGGTATAGGAGGGTGATTGGTGGTGAACCTCAAGCAGGCAAGGGAGATAATAAAGAGGGCAAGGAGCGGTGAGTGGGTTAAGATGGTAGACCTCGAGGAGGCACAGTTTACACTGTACGTATATAATCTCTTAAAGGACTTTGTGGAGGCTATGAACATTGATGTGGATGAGAAAAAGATAGAGGAGTTTATTGATATGAGGTTTGGTGATAAAGATGGGTAGTGTCAAGTACTCAGTGGTCACTATAATTGGGTGTGTAATTGTGTGGATTGGTTTAATCTTGTGCATAATCTTAGCGCTCATGTCAGTCGGGAGCGGGAGTGTCACCTATGATGAGTTTAGGTCGGTGGTGTTCCCTGGTGTCGTGATGACATGTGTGGGACTTGTTGCACTCATTACTGGTCTAATCATAAGTGCAGTCTCTGACATGACGTGCATATATGTCTCTGAGTCCTGTGATGCACTCCTCAAGGTGGTCACAGTAGTCTTAGGTGTAGTGTGTTCATTCACGAATATACTGGTTGCTACGCTCCTATGACTGGAATAGTGGGCAATGGACAAAAGGTGCTGAGGTGAGGCCGCCAGCTCCGTCCCAGACGGGACTTCATGCTCGTGCGGCCCATCGGCTTATCGGCCTCGATATTACCTACTTCCCTTTGCATATATATTTGTTGTGGAGGTGTTGAGGGTGAGAACTCATAACACCGTTCCAGAGGGAAAGGCTTAAGAGGTTGTTTAGTGTGGGAGGTGATAAAAGTGAAGAAGGAGGTTGAGGTAAGACTGGTAGTAAGGCCGTGGGATAGGGATCTAGAAGGTAACATCACAGAGGCGGAGGTTGACATTGACGTCAGGGGTGTGCCAACAGACGTGGTCGAGTTTTTGGACAGTCTGATTGAAGCAGCACTGGAGACAAAGTACTTTGACGGTGAGGGGATCAGTATCAATGACAACGAGGGTGAGTGGGCTGTTGAGCGCTGGAGGGTGTGGAAGAGGTGAACTCCATGAGTGAGTTCTTTGAGATAACACTGAGGGTTAAACCCTATAAGGATGAGTGGGGACGCGTCGCAAAAATGGAGATAATAATACCAAGGGTGTTAGACATAGAGCTCATGACGTTTTTAGAGGACATCATAGCCGCATCAACTTATACCAAGTGGTTCTCATTTGAAAAGTGTCATCCTGTTGTTGAGGATCATAAGTATTTAGCTGATAGAATGATAATTGTGAGGAAGTGTTGGGATGAAGTTTAGGTTAGGAGGTGGTAATAATGGCTGAGAAGGAGTTTGTATGTACGATAGGGGAGACTGAGGAGATTACACTGAGGAACTACAATCTTGATGGTACGTGTATTGTAAAGGTCAACAAAGATAGTGGGGGTGGTGAACTTATTATTGGAGATTACCTTGAAACTAACATGATGAAGGTGACATGGTCAGACAGGAACGACATGTATGAGATAACGAGGACACTGCTTGCGGGGTTGCTCAGGATAGGTGAGGTAAAGGAGGACATGACGGTAAAGGAGATCGTCGGAGAGTATGACATTGAGGAGAACCCTATTAGTGGAGTGAAGCTAAGGGGCTTTGGCTATTACAAGGAGGTCTGAGGGATGCTACTTAAAAGGGAGAGTGTAGACAGGATAATTGATGACTACTTTAAGGCTAACCGCATTGAAAGTCTTGAGGACGTGAGGAGGGCGTTTAAAGTTTTACTAAAGTTGTTCGGTGTCAGGTACAGGGAGCTTGCATATGATAAAAAGCACCCATACTTGGGCGGTGGTTTTCTTGCATACAAGGCTGAGAAGAATGGGAAGGTTGTGTACGCTATTGTAATCGAAGGAGGGAGGAAAGTACCGCTGAGTTTTCCAGATAAGTTCTTCATTCCAGTTATTATATGCGACCGTCCTGATAACAAGTTTGCTAGTGTTTGTTTCTACCTGAAGGAGTTGTTCGAGACGATTGCGTTAATACTTGGTGTTAGGTGGGTAGGAGGTGTCTGAGTTGGTGGACATCTTGGAAGCATACTATTATGTTAGAGAGGCAAAGGAAAAGGTACTTGAGGGGATTGAGGAGATCGAGGATGCCGTGTACTCCCTTTCGAAGCACTACACCTTTGCTGTTAGAGACATACTTGGGATGCATGACAACGTGATAGATGCCTTTGGTAATATCGGGAAGGCATACAGGGTTCTCAATGACGTATTGGACTCGTTGTACTATGCTGAGGACAAACTGCTTGCTGACATAGCGACATTGCTAAAAGAGATCAGGGCGTACATTGAGGAGAAGGGAGTAAAAGTAGAGGAGATAGGGATAACGGAGATGCTCGGTGACATCCGCTTGTTCCCTAGGGTGATTGTTGTCGTTAGTGGCATAGGTGACGAGGAGAGAAGAAGGCTTGGTGATGAAGTGAGGAAAAAGTTCGGTATTTCGTTTCCATTCCTCTCGGTCATAGCAGGTGAACATAAGTATAAGCTACTCACTCCAGAGTCTATAGAGTCGAAGCTTAAGGTTAGGAGGTGATGGAGGTGGTTTGGGATGGTGAAGTTGTATTTGATGAACTCTCCAATTATGGTGTTTGAGGGTGAGAGTGCAGTATTCAGGGCGGAAAAGATCAGTCCAGAGGAGGCAAGGAGGATTTTCAACTCGTTTAATCCAGAGAATATTATCTCAGCAATCGGGCATGAGGCGACGGCTAAGGCACTGTCAGTCATTCTGGGGGCTGAAGTCAAGGTGAACAGGGTAATGGTGAGTTTTGACTTCGGAGATATGGCAATAGTATTTAGACTGAAGCAGAGGCTGCCTGAGGGCAGGGTCATCAAGAGCATTGAGGAGCTCAATGAGATCGGGTATGAGCTTATGCTAGTTACTAGGGTCGTGTAAGGGGTGGTGATGTGGATGGCCGAGAAGAAGAAGGATATTAAGGATCTTATTAAGGACATTGACAAGACTATAGAAGCACTCAATAAGCTCAGGTACTCCCTTGGCACTCCCATGTTTTGGGATGAGTACTTGGAGTACATCAGGGAGTGGGACGGTGATGAATGGGTTGAGAAGGTGGAGAGGGTCAGGGAAATTATAGAAAAGAACAACCTCTATGGCATGACGGGGAAGGAGTACCAGCGTTCCGAGTGGTACAAGAAGATCAAGGAGGAGGTTGGAGTGTCATTCACAATGCGTGCTTGGGGGAACTTGATGGCATCCCTCATGAACACTAAGGAGGGTGAGCGTAAGTACATCTACTTGGACTTCGCGTGGTGACTCATAATATGCTCGGCAGGATCGTTGATGAGGGCCTTAAGTACCTGAGGGATAAAGGTTATGATGTCACCGAGGTGCGGATAACTCTCGATTACTACGATGAGTTCGGCTCTCCAGATCCTGTGATCGAGTTCTGCGTTGATCCCTCGGGGGAGGATGTCATGAACATCTGGAGGGGTCTCGTTGGTCATCTTAAGGATGTTTTCGGTGATGACATTAAGCACTGTGTGGTGTGCGTTGTGCCATCAAGCTTTTATAACTGTCACAACTAAAAGTATATAGGAGGTGGTGTGAGTGAAGGTAACGCTTCATGTGGAGGTTCACGACTTTGATTTAGTAGCACTCATCAGGATCGCTTCTATGAAGGGTACTTCGCTTGATGATGTTGTCTATGATGCGATAAGGCAGTACATCGACGCGGAGATGAGAAAGGTAATGCCGAAGGGTATGGAGGTCACGGTACCTGAGAAGGAGGAGGAGAAGAAGCAATGACTGTGAGGGTCTATGACTACCAGCTCTTCTCTGGCTCTGTCTCTCCCTCCTCTCTTAACTCTGAGGTAATTGTTGTGGAGGTCACTGGTGACGGTGAGCACCCTTTCATGGTTGAGGGTTGGCTCGACTTATCGCCCCTCCAGTCTGGTGATACGGTAATTCTTACTGAATATGTCAGCGTCGACGGTTCTGACTACGGTGTTTATCTCTCCAGTGAGTTCAGTGGTGTGCAGGAGATGCCCATAGTACACTTCCACATGAGGAGCTTTTTACCCGACCAGAAGTATAAATTAACGGTAAATCAGACGGCTGGAACTCTGAGGAGTTTTCCGTTCAGGTTCATTGCTGAGTTTATGGAGAAGAGATAAGGTGGTCAAATTGTTTCTCTTCCATTCCTGTGCAGGATGTAATCCTTAAATACCCTGCTGAGTTCTATGCAGAAGTCCTCTCTGAGGTGCTTTCCACGTATGATTACTTTTCACGTTCTCTTACGGCATACCGTACTTATATTACTCCCGTTAGTCTTTCTGGTGTTGTCTCTCGTAAGTTAAACATGCGTAGGTTACTTGTGCAGTCGCTCTTCATGTCAGATATTATGGAAAAGAAATTCACAGTGTATAGACACCTTTTGGCAGGGGTTTCGCTCCTTGACACAATTTCTGGATGTTATTACTTTGTCCTCTCTGACTCACTTACTCCAGTGGAACTGTTGTCTAGAGTGATTAGCTTACATCGGTCATTCGCAGACGTGTTTAGTGTTACCGATTATTATGACCGTGTTGTTAGTTATGTTAGGGAGTTAGTAGGTGTTATCACTTTGAGTGATTACTTGGGGCGTGTTATAAGTTGCATCAGGGAGCTTAGTGATGTTAGTGTTCTCTCTGAGTATGTTATTCGTACACTGGGTTGTTTTAGGGAGTTTAAGGACACTACTACACTTAGTGAATACTTCATGCGTCTCATTAATTATGTAAGGGAGTTGGGTGAGACAATAAGTGTAGGTGAGGTCATTAGTCTCTACTTATCATTAGTCCTCACAGATTATGTGTTAACAGTTGATTACTTGGTTAAAATATTTACAAGTGTTTTGTCAGATTCTTTATCACTTTTTGGTCTTTTACAGCGTACCTCCTTACCTAGGCCTTTTATAGAATCACTTGAGTTATATGACATTGTTTTAAGGTTTCTTACAGTGTCCCGTGTGCTCTCGGAGGTTGTTTCACTCTTTCACATTTTTAAGTACTACCACGTGTATAGGGAGTACTTCTCAGAAGTCATATCATTAAGTGACTTTATCTTCAGGAGTAAGATTTATTCTATGGTTCTTTCTGAGCCGATTGTACTCGTTGACAATCTGTTGAAGTCAGTAAGCTTTCATAGGGAGTTTGCTGACGCACTTATACTTTATTCTGTTTTAGAATTTCTCAGGAGTAAGGTACTCCGTGAGGTGCTCTCTTTACTTGATTTCAGGATATACACTCTTGGTCTTGTCCTCTCTGAGCCACTAGTCCTAAGGGGTGTGTTACAGTCCCTCATCATTAAGACTTTGTTTGACTCATTCGTTCTGACTTCAAATCTGTCAAGGAGGATTAACTGTATTAGAGTTATAACTGAGTTCATCAATGTACTTGACCTGATTTCCAAGTACCCTATGATCAACCTCTCGGAGCTGGTAGGGGTCTCTGCCATAATTGCTTCTGTTACGGAGACGTCAGTGATGAAGGTCATCACAGAGTTAATAAATATCTTCAAGGTCTCATCTATTTATGATACTGACATAGTTAAGGTGCTCTCAGACTTGGTGAATATTAATGACGGTGATAGAGATAGTGAAGAAACTGAGTGAGCTGAAAGATCTCCTCAAGAATCTTGTTAGTCTTGCTGGGAAGCATGGGTATCGCCATGAGCTCGGCGGTGCTGATGAAGTACACTTAGACGCATCTCAGATTGTATCAGGGACACTCGACTTAGACCGAATCCCGACAATCCCATGGGAGAGGCTTACAGACATCCCATCTGAGTTTCCGCCAAGCCCGCATACCCATGCGTGGGATGAGATCACGGGAAAGCCTGTTGTCTATCCTCCTGAACCTCACACGCATGCATGGGGTGAAATAACGGGTAAGCCGTCATCATACCCGCCGAGTGCTCATACTCATACTTGGGATGAGATAACAGGAAAGCCGTCGTCATACCCGCCGAGTGCCCACACGCATACGAGGAGCGATATTGTTGACTTCGCTCACACGCACTCATGGAGTGAGATCACTGGTGTGCCCAGCGAATATACGCCGACTGTACACGGTGGTGACAAGCACACTATTGATTTAGTCCCTAAGCTTGTCTCTGATCCGCTAAATTATTCTGCTGGTTCACTCTGGTTCAGGAGTGATGTTGGTGAGCTGAGGCTGTCTCCCGATGGCTCTGCTGTTAAGACCATATACCCTATCAGGTGGCAGGACGTCCAGGGGAAGCCCTTTGTCTATCCACCTGAGCCTCACATCCACCCATATACTGATATCAGTATTTCAGCTAGTGTTTGGGAGGGTCTAAATGCGGATAAGCTCGATGGCTATCATGCTGATGCGTTTAAGGTACGCGTTGTCGATTCCAGCAATGTTGTACACACGTATACGCCTGCGGGTGTTGGTCTCATATTCGATGTCTATGACTATAGGATACAGCTTACTGACCCCGCAACGGGTTTTGTGGTTGACGTGATTGGCGGTGGTCATGGATACGTTGACCGTGCAAAAGTTGCGGAATCCGTTAACTGGGAGGATGTTCAAGGTAAACCAAGTGCTTACCCGCCTGAACCTCACACACATGACATCTCAGAGATAACTGTCGGTACGGGCTATTACTTGGCAAAGACATCACGTAGTGACAACCTGCCATCGTGGTATGACATACCAGACAAGCCATCAGAGTTCCCACCAGCACCGCACACGCACACAAAGGCTGACATAACAGACTTCTCACACTCGCACTCCCGTAGTGATGTCGTTGACCTCTTTACTACTCCCTTCTGGGGTTACATCCCAGACAAGCCCTTCGAGACATTGGGTTCTGAGTTCACTGTAGATGCAGGTGTTCTTACGATCTCAAGTGTTGACTGGTCAAAGGTCTCTAACAAGCCAACTGAGTATCCTCCCGAACCTCATACTCATACGAGAAGTGATATAACAGACTTCTTTAGTGCTCCTTTCTGGGAAAACATCCCTGATAAGCCTTCTACCTACCCGCCAGAATCACACACACATAGCCGTTCCGAGATAACAGACTTTTGGGAAGCACCCTTCTGGGAGAACATCCCAGATAAGCCTTCTCAGTATCCGCCTTCACCACACACTCATACAAGGTCTGACATAACTGACTTCTTTGCAGAACCGTTTTGGGAAAATATTCCTGATAAACCAAGTGCATATC
>JAGGSE010000174.1 GCA_021159225.1 bacterium | reverse complement strand
TGGTAATAGCACCGATCGACAGAAACTGGAGACTACAACACGTATTCATCGACATGTCCACAACTTCTAAGAAGAGTAGAAAGGGAGTCTTAGCACATGCATGTAAGAAACTTGGGATAAATACGAAAACATTTGACAGTTTCAAAAAGAACCTAACGAAACCAGTATTTCTATTCAGGAAAATGACAGTCAAAGACTACCTAATGAACATAGCTAACGTGGAGATTACAGATAGAGAAGCTGAACAACTTAACTTAGACGCACAGATTACAATTCCGATTCAAGTAATACCAGAGGACGCATTTGAATTATACGGAATAACAAAGGAGATAGTTAGAGACAAAGTAAAGAACTTCAGAAAGGTCTGGAAGTTAATACTTAAAGGCATGGAAGACAACGAGGCTTACGAAGAGGTATTTGGAGAGGAAATGGAACAGTTGGAGAAGGAAATAAAGGAAGCAGAGGAGGAAGAGGAAACAGAGGAAGAAGAGGAGATTGAGGAGGAAGAGGAAGAGGAGGAAGAGGAAGAAGAAGAGGAAGAATACCTATAATTCCCTTTTTTTACTATGACGACCAAAATAAAGTGTATGGGGTGTAGAAATTATCTACTGAAGGACGATGAAGTCAACTATACAATAGAATTCGAAATAGACATAGAAGAAGATGAGTCGGGAAGACTAACAAACGTATTAAGAGGAAAATACTTGGTCTGTAAACATTGTGGGAGAAAAGTCGATGTAAATAAAATTAGGGATGATTTGTTTGAGATCCTGTGGAATAAACTTGTGGAGTGGGGGTTTAGGAATGATAGTAAACAAAAATATGAACTACCTAAAAGAGCTTCTGGGAATAAACGAAGAAACAGTAGTAAAGGCAGTAATAAAAAGAAGACTAAGAACAAAAAAATACGAAATAAAAGCTGATTTCATTGAGAACGGAGTATCGTTGTTAGTAACTGACTTAAGAGGAGAGGAAGTATTCTTTAGAGGACTGATATACGACTTAAAGACGGCTATGGATAGAATTCGTAACTTGGATAAAACGGGAATCGAAATAGACTTGGGAAAATTTGTAGTTAAGTATTCTAGGGACATATACGTAGTCTGGAAAAGAATGTATGACGAGAGAGCAGATAGAATTCGTGAGGTTATCGTTTACAGAAGTGAAGACTCAGGTAAAGTAGTAGAATTTATAAAAAAGGAGTTGGGGGTGAAATAATGGGGAATTTTGAGTCGGAAACAATAAGTGTGGATATAGATGAAGAATGCGGTAAAGTTGTTTCAGTGCTAGTATTTAATACTATTAGTTACAAACTGAAAGAGATAGGTGAGTTGGTGCTAAGCAACATGGAAACGTATGATGTGCTGGTATCCCATTCACCTAAAATACGAGAAAACCGTGAAAAATTCGACAACGATGTAAAAGAGTTAAGCAAAAAAATGATAGGCAAAATAGTAGAAGTTTACAAAGAATACGAAGACTCGGTAGATAACTCATTACACGCAAAAATGGTATTCTGGGAAACATTGATGGCGGTGTTTGGTGCAATAATGCTACAAGAAGCAGAGTATCTGGGTAATATAGTTAGTGAAATAGCTCAAGAGGAACTCGGAGGAGTTAAAGTAGATTAAAGGACTATGTTCTGTCATTGTGGGAGAAGGTTACCTTATCCTACTAAAACTCCTTTTGTTTTTTATTGTTCTTGTGGTAGGAAGTGGATTTGGAAGATAAGAAGTAAAAGATACGTATTTGCTGGATATTGGAAGTAAAAGAAGAGAGGTGATGTAGTTATGAGTAACCTAAGAGAAAGAACAGGTCTTGAGATACAGAAAATAGAATCGATACTCGATGTGATGACTGAACTTGGAAAAGAGATAGAAAGAGAAACGAAGGAAGAATAAGGTGATACGATGACTTTAATGATTTGTGCCAAGTGTGGAAGTATTCTAAAGTGTAAAAAGAACGGAGTAACAGTAAGATACGGATACTATCAAGGATACTTTAGAGGTGATTTGTTCTACTGTCCAAACTGTGGTTATGAGATCATAACAGGACTAAGCAACGAAATATTCGATCCAGAATTCAATCCAGACTACGACTTTTCAGAACGTTAAATTAACTGTTTTTTTTAGATTTTTTCTGTTTCTTTTTAGAGGAGGTGGTGGAATGGAGTTTGAAATACCTAAAGCAGTTGAGAGACCTATTGGAATTAAAGTAGGAAACAGTTGGAAAGAGATAAACCACCTAAAGGCGATATGTAGCGAATCTGGATACCTATATTCGATAGTTAACAAAAACTATGAGTTAGTTCAACATAAAGACGTTATAGAAACAGTAGATGAAGCATTAAACGAAATGAGAATAGAACCAATAGCAATAGACATCGATTTCGGTCATAGATATGCAAACATGTTTTATAGACTACTACTGTTCGAGGACGTAATCAAAGAAGACGACGTAGGCTTTGGAATAATGGTAACTAACAGTTACGATAAAAGCTTTGGAATAGGTGTATTGGGATACGGAATGAACTTTGGGTGTCTTAATCAAATGGTATTAGGTCGTGAGATACTTAAAATAGTAAAGAGACACTTCAAAGTTAGCGTAGGAATCAACTTAACAAAGGTAAAAGAGGCAGTAATAGAAATCATAGATTCACTACAAAACATAGCTGATTTGATTAAAGCGTTAGCAGACGAAAAAATAAGTATAGTGGATGTATTTGTCATACTCGACGGATTAAAACTAAGTAAGTCAGCAGAAATGAAAGTAATACAATTAATACAACAAAAAACGGGAATTACAGACTTTGGATTACAATACCACAAATACAAAATAGCAAAGAAGAAGAAAGAAGACTTAATGAAACTAAAAGAAGAGCTAAAGGACGTTCAGATGGAAAAGTGGACAACTTACAACGTATTTACAGAATACATAACCCATCATTCGAGATCAAGAGATTATACGAAGAAGTTCGAAATGTTAAACAAAGTATCGACAATATTAGTAAGGTAGGGGGTATAGTTATGGGTAGAGGTCGTGCAAAGATTACTTTTTCTATTTTTGAACCGATTAAGTATCTAATAGAGAACGGGGAAGTTTACACGATAAGACCAAACAAACGAAAGACTGTTGACGAAATTAAAGTCGTAATATACTACAAAGACGTAAAAGTAGGAAAAGGAACTAAAAGATTAGTAGGCAGTGTAGCAAAATTAGGAGAATGGAAAGTAATTAAAACAGATAAAACAGTAGTTGATTTAAGCGAATTCGTAGATAAAAGTGGATTCAAAACGGTTAAAGACTGGATAAAAGCAGTTATTACAGTAAATAAAAGAATACCAGTTTTTCTACAACTCTTTCATGTAAAGGTTGAAGAGCTGGAGTATGAAAAAGACGAATTGTTAGAAACGTTAGTTAAGTTAGATATGGGGGTGAGATGATGAGGTTGTATCACGACGTAAGAGTAGTAGATTTAAGTAAAGCAAGGGAAGTGACAGTAACTGTTGACAAAGGGGTAGTTCAAATAACGGTAACATTTGATCCTATACACTTCGAAGCATTCATAACCAAAGTAGAGAACGTAGATGATAAAGTGATGGAACAATATCTTTTGAGTGAAATAGCGGAACAGTGGGAAAGAAACGTAGCAGTCGAGTTAGATCAGCTTATTGAAATAGTCAAAAAAAGAATTGAATCGTCTAAAAAATGATTAGGCAATTATACTACTTACGTAGGTCAGGTATAATCAGATTGTCTATCAAAACTGAACGTAAAATTAAAACCGAAGCTAAAACTGAAACTAAACCAGAAACTAAAACTGAAACTAAACCCAAGAAAGAATCCAAAAAGTGGAAAGAGTTTAAAGAGAGATTTAAGTGGGTAAACGAGTTATTAGACAAAACAGAAAGGTGATAGCATGAAGAGTAAAAAAAAACTTAAAGTTAAAGCCGTTCAAGAGATTAAGCAAATAACGTGCAATAACTGTTCCAATTTTTTAATTTTGGAAGGGAATATAGGAATTTGTAAGAAAAGAGAGAGAATAGTTCTTGGTAATTACAATTGTCCAAATTTTAAAGAGGGGGAACCCATGAAGGCTGATTTAGATACGGTAGCTATGTTCTATCAGTTATCAAAAGACGCAATAGAGGAGTATCAGAAAATGGCGAATACTCTGAGGGATATACTAATACAAAGAGTCGAAGGTAAAAGGGAAACAGATAACTTTGTAGTTAGCGTAACTAAAGTGAAGAGTAAAAGGCTAAATACGGAGAAAGTTAGAAAATACCTAAAGAAGAGGGGAATACTCGACAAATTCCTAACGGAAAGTAGTTACTACAGAGTTGAAGTAAAGGGAAAGATAAAGAGGGATTAAAGAGGTGATTTTTTTTGGTTTTTATTTTTCCAAAACCGAGAAATTGTTTACAATGCAAACACGGAACACCACTATACAGATACTCAGTAAACAAGTTCGGTAAGATTAAAAAAGAAAGACGTGTAAAAGTAGTTAAATGCACTAAACGTAATGCTATTGTCGATTATTTGTTTGGAGACGTATGCGAATATTTTGAGGAAAGATAAAAGGAGGTGATATTACGGAAGATATTACGGAAACTTCGGATAAGTTAAAACTTAGGTGGTTTTTAATAGGATTTTTCAGTAGTGCTGAAGGATGGAATTGGGAATACCCGTTTATTGTGAATAATTGTAGGGAAGGCTTTGGAACACTAAGACACGACTTTGAGGTATTTTTGGAAATGTTAGAAGAAAACGACAAAGAGGCTATGGAACTGTTAAGGTATTTCGTAAGGTGTCTCAAAGAAGAAGCAGAGCAGATTAAAGATT
Organism: bacterium; assembly: GCA_021159225.1. Lineage (GTDB taxonomy): Bacteria > Patescibacteriota > Minisyncoccia > Minisyncoccales > JAGGSE01 > JAGGSE01. The sequence continues at coordinate 4,020 of JAGGSE010000174.1, read as the reverse complement.
TGTTAGAGTTAACCGACAAGATAGTAGAGAAACTCTATTGAGGTGTCGTCATGGGAGTTTTGGATAAGTTAAGTAGAAAGATTGAAAGGATTTTGTTAATAGGACATACAGCACATGGTAAAACTTACAATACGGTGAGAATAGCACTAAACTTAGCAAACAAAAAGAAGAGAGTTCTGTATATTGATAACGAATACGGATCGTTGGATGAGTGGGAAGAACTAAGTAAACAAGGTAAAATAACGAAAGAAATAGACAAAAACATAATTTTGGTAACTCCAAACAACTTCTTAGAGTTTAAAGATTACGCATTGAACTTTCAAGACAAAGTTCACGCAATTATAATTGATCCTTTCAGTTTGAACATGGAAGCAAGAATAACAGCAAGAGAACAATACCTGAGAGTAGGAAAAGTGTGGAGAGGAGAAAAAGAGATACCAATAGAAGATACTAACACTTTTCACCTAACGGGATTCGATTATCAGCTACCTAACGAATGGCAAATGGAAGTTCTAAGAGGTTTAGCCAAAGGAAAAGTCCACTTTATAGTTACAGAGATGATACCTACAAAAGTAATGGAAGAAATAAGAGGTAAAGAGAGAAGTTACAACATAGATAAGATACTCACGGAAACAGATGAGACGAAACTACCTAAAAGGCTTAAAGAACTGTTTGATTTCTTCGGATACTTCGATAAAGTGATTTTATGTGAAAGAGAGATCAGAAACGGTAGGAAGAGTTATTACGGAGTAATAATAAAGTGGAGAGGCAAAGACTTATCTGGAGTTAGAGTAGATAACGTATATGAGTTTCTGCTTAAGAATACAAAGTTGTTGAGGTGATAAGGTATGACTGTTTTTCCACACGAAATGAAACATAAACACATACCAGAAAACAAAATCTACGAACTCGAAGAGAAAGTATTTCTGCTATACAACCTATTTTACAAGTATAACTGGAACTATTGTGACCTAAGAACTGTTGAACAAAGAAGTTGGAGTAAGGACAAGTGTAGAAGACCAAAACTATGCGTTAGAATAGGTCAAGCATGTTTAATAGCTGGATTCAAAAGAGGAGACAATGTATTCGTTAGAGTTCAAGGGAGAGATATAATCATCAGAAAAGACCAATACGGATGCTTATTTAAAATCGGTGGAAACTATTACGGAACGAACATAGTTCTGTCGCCTATTTTATTGGCTCTCGGATACAAAAAAGGAGATTGGGTAATAGTATTGGCAAAAAGAGACGAAATAAGAATCAGAGACGCAATAACCGAGTTCAAGAAATTAGACAAATACTTAAAGAAGGTAAAAGAAATGGGAATACTAACAATATAAATAGATAGAGGGGTGATAGTTAATATGTCCACAGCATTTTTTTGGGATGAAGAACAAAAACAATTTATCTGTGAAAGAAGAGCGTGGGGTTTAGATTTTTGTGGACGTAGAATGTTCATATTTGTCTTCAATACACCAAACGACTTCATTAGACTATTTACGGAAAGGAGAGATAGAATAATATACGACGAATACGGAACTATGTGGACAGTCGATTTACTAAAATACGAAATAATAAACAAAGGTATTGTGGTTTTCTGTTGGGATTATTACAAAACAGAAGACGAAACGGAGGACGATGAACATGCTGGAGAAACTGATTAAATCGGCTATTATAAGTTCGAGAATAATCAAAATATACGACGAGAAACTCGATAGAACAGTCCGACCAACTCTTAACATTTTTATCCGTAAACCATTCGGATTTGGTTTTTCTACAATGGCTAAAGAGTTAGAGGAAAAGAGATTAGCAAACTACGTAAACGACTTTACAGTAGCAGGAATTATAGGAACGGTAAGACAAGGAAGAATATATACAGGAAGTTTAGCTAACAGTGGATATAGACTAACGATATTCGACGAAGTAATGACGTTAGAAAATAAAGCTAAGAAACTATTGAACGAATTAACAGAACAAGGAACGGCTACGAGAAGTCTTCAAGGATACGTAGAAAAGAGAATAGAAAAAGCTGTAACGGGTGGTAAGTATATTGCAGAGGAAGGAAAGCTAACGTTACAAATACATACGTCGTGTATATTTGGAACTGCAAGTGAACAGATTTTACAAGATACGGACATTAAAATGCTATTCTCACGTTGTTTCTGTCTTAACTTAACTATGGATAAGGAAGAAGCTATTAAACTAAAGAAAGAAGGTAGAAAAATCAGAGTTGATACGAGACGAATACCAGAAGAGCCAATAGACAAAGTAGTATTACCAGAAGACGTGAACAACCTATTGTTAGAAAAAATGGAAGAATCGAGTTTAGTTCCAGAAACTGAAGGAGGATATTATACACGATGTCACGACGACTTAATTAGATTAAGTGCTGTTCATTGTGTTGCCAGAAATGATAAAGAAATCAACGAAAAGGATGTTAAATTTGCGTTACAGTTCTATAACTTACACCAGATAGGATACTTAGGAACTCAGTTATCAGAGGTTGCCTTAAAGATATTGGAAATCTGTAACGGAAAAACAGCAAAAGAAATAGCAGAAAAGGTGGGACTAAAGAAATCTCAAGTATATAAGTATCTAAACACGCTACTTAACTTGAATCTGATCGGTAAAGTTGGTGATCGTTATACTAAAAGGATATAAGGTTAAAAGAAACATAAGGGGAGGTGATAGGTGATGAAGTTTAGTTTAAACCTTGCGGAGTTGTATAATAATATGGCAGACGAATACGATGTCCCAGCTGAGGAATACATAAACTATAAAACGTTTGTAGAATATGCGAAAAGACACGGATTTAAAATAGTTGAAAGTAAATACGGAGATTACATAGTTCTTGAAATTCCTGAGATTGACGAAGAATCTGAGGAGGGTTGATGGGCGATGGTGAAGATACTATACGATGACGACTTAAAAATAGGATGTCCTGCTGGTTATCTTATAGTTACTAAAGAAATCTGTAAGAAATGCGACAAGGATTGCAAGGTAAAGAAAATGTTTGAGGAGGGTTGATGAGCGATGAGGTGTGTAAGGTGTAGAAGAAAGAAGAGGAAGACCATCGATGAGATTATACAAGAAGCGTTAGAAAACGCTCCTACAATACATAGCTATACGATCAAGCAACTCTCGGAAATCACAGGTATTCCCTGGACAACCACAAGGTGGCATATAGAACGAGTAGGAAACGATGAGTTTAGAAGAGCTAAATATCGACTGAAGAGAAGAAAGAAGAAGAGAAAATAAAAATAACGGAGGTAACGTGTAATGAAGGAAGAAACTTGTGTAGTTTGTGGACATCCATTATCATGTCACATAGACGAGGGAGACGGATGGAGATGTCATTGTTTAGGAGCAGACCTTAAACAATGTGAATGCTTCCTAAGAAAAAGAAGAGATTTCATGGGAGAAGTGGACATTACTTACTACTCGTTAGAGAGAAGAGTAGAAGAAACGAAAAAAGAGCTTTTTTGTTCGAAAAGGACTAATGATTGAAAAATCGCATTGCGAACAACACGAAAAAGAACAAGGAGACGTTAAGGAACTTACGTAAACGTTAATTTTGTGTTACAATTTTTTTGATTTTTAGTTGAAGGAAACTTATTCGTTTTATCGAATAAAAGTTTATTCGTTTTATCGAATAAATGACTATTCGATTTGTCGAATAAATTTTTTTGATTTTTAGTTAAAGTTTGGTGGATTACCACTACTACCCGTATTCCATAATTTTTGGACTACTTGGTCGAAAAACCTCGAAATTCGAAAGGTTTGTGAACACTATAGTGTATGGGGTATAAAGTCTATCGAAACTTTGTTAATTTGCGGGAATCTTGTGGAAAAACCGTCAAAAAATTGTTCGGGGTCGTTCCGTGCTTTTTTCGGGATTTGGAGGCTTCGGGTGGCTCGGATTGGGTGCGGTGAACACTATAGTGATCGGGGTTTCCGCATTTTCGGGGGTTAACTTACCTATACGAAAATTGACACTAAGGTCTTTACCCAGTTCCAAAA
>JAGGSE010000018.1 GCA_021159225.1 bacterium | reverse complement strand
ATATAAAGCCATAGATTTCCAGCAGTATTTGATTTTTTGAGCCGTTCCAAGGGCAGCATAAAAAAGACCTTGACAAACTATTTTACAATGGTAAAATACCCAAAAAAGGTCAAATTACTTGCCTAATCTGCTTCTGTTAGTCAAATAATATAGCACATCTAATTGTAATATGAGAAGAAAGAAAAAGCAAATTCTAACCTCAAAAAAGAGAAAAGAGATACGCGTGGCAATTGCCGGTATTGGCAACTGCGCCTCTAGTTTAATTCAAGGGCTGTATTATTACAAAGACATTGACTCAAATGATAATCTTGTTCCGGGATTAATGCATAATGTCTTGGCTGGATACAGAATTTCGGACATTAAGGTTGTGGCTGCTTTTGATATTGACAAGAGGAAGGTCGGCAGAGACGTAAGCAAGGCAATTTTTGCTCCTCCGAACTGCACAAAGATTTTCTGTCGGGATGTTCCCCCTATGGGGGTGAAGGTAAAAATGGGTCCTGTTTTGGACGGAGTGGCGCCCCATATGAAGGAATACCCCGCGGATAAAAAATTTTTGCCTGCTAGCCAGAAACCGGTTGATGTAGTCAAAGAACTGAAAAAATCAAGAGCGGAGATTTTAATAAATTATTGTCCTGTGGGTTCCCAGAAAGCCACTGAATATTACGCCAACTGTGCCCTTAAGGCCGGCTGCGCCTTTATCAACTGCATGCCGGTCTTTATTTGTTCTGAAAAAAAGTGGTCAAAAAGGTTTGAAAAAAAGAACCTGCCCTGTATTGGAGATGATATCAAGTCTCAGGTCGGAGCCACGATTGTCCACCGGACATTGTCGCATCTTTTTGCCCAAAGAGGGGTAATTATTGACAAGTCATACCAACTAAATTTTGGAGGGAACGCTGATTTCCTTAATATGCTTTCAAGAAAAAGACTGAAATCAAAGAAAATCTCAAAAACAGAAAGCGTGGAGTCGCAACTTTCAAAACGGCTTAGTTATGACAATTTACACATCGGGCCCTCGGACTGGGTTCCTTGGCTTAAGGATAATAAAATTGCTTTTATCCGGCTTGAGGGCAGGAAGTTTGGCAATGTGCCGATTGAGTTGGAACTTAAACTCTCTGTTGAGGATTCTCCGAATTCAGCCGGTTGTGTCATTGATGCGATTCGTTTGGCAAAACTGGCTCTGGACAGAAACATTGCTGGTGTTTTGGTTTCTCCCTCTGCCTACTTTATGAAACATCCAATTCAGCAGTTTACCGACGAGAAAGCCAGAGAAATGGTTGAAGAGTTCATAAAAGGCCAACGCGAAAGGTGATTATCAACGAATTTACGAATTTATTACGAATTTACGAATGATTAGATTCTTTCTATTAAGTGAATTCGTAAATTCGTAACTTACTCGTAGATTCGCTGATTAGTTATGGAGCCTTTTGAAAGATTTAGGAAATTAAATACTGAGGGAAATTTGTGGATATATGTTTTAGCCCTGGGAAAAGATGATATTGTTTGCGAGGAAGAAGTTAGAAAATTGATTTTTGAGAGGTTTGGATTTTTGCCAGGAACTATTTTATTAAAGACGGTTTTATATCGCCTGAAAAGAAAAGATTACATAAAAAGCGAAAGGTACAAGGGAAAGCGGGCATATAGGACGACTGAGCGGGGCAAAAAGGAATTGACAAAAACAGTAGAATTCTGCCAACAACTCATTGAGAAGATATAAATTCAAATGTTGAAACCAAATCAAATCAAGGGGGTTGTTTTTGATTTTGATGGAACATTGGTAGACAGCGACCCAATCCATTACTCGGCTTGGACTCTATTTCTCAAAAGACGCGGGAGAAGTTTTACAAAAGAAGACTTCGCCCGGGTTAGCGGGAAGCAGGTTGGTTTAATCGCTGACTATATTATAAAAAAATATAAATTGAGAATTACAAAAGAAGAACTAATCCGAGAGAAAAGAGAAATTACCCTTGATTATTTTAGAAAAAGACCTCCAAAATTTATGCCCTATGCCAAAGAGGCACTTGTTTTTTTTAGCCAAAAGGGCTTCAAACTTGGCCTGGCAACAGGGAATCTAAAGGACGTGGTAATAAGTATCCTAAATAAGGGAGGATTGAATGATTTTTTCTCAGTGATTGTTGATGGAAAGGATGTTGTCCGGGGCAAACCATACCCGGATATATATCTGCTTGCCGCCCAAAAACTGGGCATTGAACCAAGAAGATGTTTAGCCATAGAAAATACCCAATACGGAGTGGAGTCAGCAAAAGCAGCAGGATTTTATGCCTTTGCCGTCCCCAGCGGAATTTCTTCTCTTCAGGATTTTTCCAAAGCGGATAAGGTATTTTCAGACCTAAAAGAACTAATTCTGAAAATCCAAAAGGAGGGTTTAATTAAATTGTAGTTGCTAACCACCTTGGTAGCAAGTCTGACAAGGCTCTTTGCCTCGGGGAGCACGAAGTCGCGGTAAGCAGTAAGAAAGAATTTATTCCCAGGCGCTTCCAAAATCTGACCGAGCCTCACAAACCTTTTTCTGAAACGCAAACCTATTCTGGGGCTCGGCTGCGATATGCTCCACCTCGACAAGATACCTCAGCAGAGAGATTATCAAGGATTGTTACTGAAGTGGTTGGATAGTACAAATAAAATTTTATGACAAAAGCAATTGGGATTTATAGAGAGTTCAAGTTAGCCGGAAAGCCGGGAAAAGACCAGAAAATCCTTGATTTAACTGCTCAAGAATTAAGAAAAAGGGGTTTTAAGGTTTTATTAAAAGAACCAAAAGATTTTTCAGAACAAGAGAGTCCTGATTTAATTTTTACTATGGCAAGAGGGGAAGAAATTAATGAAATTTTAATAGAAAAGCAAAGACAAGGCGTCTTTGTGATAAATTCTCCAGAAGCAATTCGTTTTTCTTTTAATCGCAAACTAATCTACCAAAAAATGACAGAAGCCGGAGCAAATCTTCCAAGAACAAAAGCAGTAAAAGTTGAAAACATAAACTTCTCTGACCTAAAAGGAAAATCCATCTTAAAGCCGTCAGATAGGCATGAATTTTGGTCTATCATTGATAATGAAGATGCCTTTGAGAAAGCCATACAGGACTACAAAAGTCAGAATATAAAAGAGGTAATAGTTCAGAAATTCATTAAGGGAAGGCATATTAAATACTATGTTATTGGCGAGGAGGTAATTTTACCAAAAAATACCGAGAGAGAAATTCCTTCAGAGGTTATTCAAAAAATAAAGAAACAAGCCCTGTTGGTTGGCCGGATAACCCGGCTTAAAATTTTTGGCGGCGATTTTATAGTAGAAGGAGAGGTTCCTTTTTGCGTAGATATCAATGACTGGCCTTCAATGGCTTCAATTGAGGGATTTAACCAAGAAGAGGCGGCTTTTAAAACAGCCAATTTAATTGAAAGAGAATATGTTCACAGAAAATTTTAGAGAGATATTCAAAGGAATATCAAATAAAATTGGAGAGATTTTGGGCAAAACCGGTCTTTCACCAAATTTTTTTACCCTTCTAACCCTGACCTTTGGCTTTATCGCCGCTTATTTTATTTATTTAGGTTCCTTCAGATGGGCAATTGTTTTTATCTTGATTTCTGGATTAATGGATTTTTTTGATGGCGCGGTGGCAAAGACAAACAAAAAAGAAACAAGGTTCGGCGCCTTGTTTGACTCAACTGTTGACAAAACCACTGAGATTGCTTTTTATATTGCCTTAGGTCTCTATAACCCTAAATTATGGCTCGGTGCCTCTCTGGCAATCTCTGCCTTTATGCTCTCGGGCTATATTTCAAAGCATGCCCAGGCAATTGACGGAAAAGCAGGCGGCGGAATAATGGAAAGAAAAGAAAGATTGATTTTAATTATTTCAGGATTACTTTTTCCAAAATATCTTTCTTCTTTCCTTTTTGCAATTTTCTTTCTTTCTCTTTTCACCTGTTTTCAGAGATTTTTTAGAAACTACAAGATTTTTCTGAAGACCTAAATTAAGACCTTGCCTGCCAAAAGAGATGAATTAGTCTGCCGAGAGTGGCAAAGGACTGAACAAAAATAGGGGATTGTTTGCCAACAATTTTCACTTTATTAGAGAACTGAATGACTTTGAATCCTTTAGGGGTTTTATATTCTCTAACAGGACCCATTTTTTCTCTTAAAATCGTTTCTTTAAATTCTTCCAGATTACTTGCCTCAACCTCAAGATAAGCGTCGCCGACCTCAAGAGAATGGTGGGCGTCAGAACCGGCGGTGACAGCAAGTTTGTTCTTTTTGGCAAAATCAATGGCTTTTTGATTTCCTCTTTTTGATTGGCTTCTGGCGTTGAACGCCTCGATGCCGTCTGCCAAATTTTTATATTTATCTAATTGTAAAAAGGGCTTTTTCCAATGATAGGGATGGGCAATGATGGCTATTCCTCCTTGTCCTTTTATCTCATCTATAACCCGCTCAATTGTCTTTCCTTTTGGGTCTATTTCCTTTTTCAGAAAATATCCGAGAATTTCTCCCATTGTTTTTCTCCCTCTTTTTATTTTTATCTCTTCTCCCAAAATCAAAGTTATTCTTAATTCTTTTGCCGCCTTTATAGCCCGGTTCCAACCCTTTGTTGTGTCATGGTCGGTTAAAGCGATACCGTCCAACCCTTTCTTTTTAGCGGATTTAAGCAGGGCTTCTGGTGAACAGAGCCCATCATCTGAATAAAAACTATGGCAGTGCATATCTATTTTCATAATATAAACAAAAGGCAAAAATTGGTTGTCATCTATACTTCTGAGCCGTAAATCTATAAAGTGAGAGTTTTTCTTTAGCAGGCTCAATCCCGGCTTTTTGACAGGCAATTAAAATCTGCTTTTCAATGGTATCTACTCCCTCAAGGTCGGGAAGCAGAAGTCCGGTTTTTAACCCTGACCTTACAATAATTCCGTATTTTTTTGGGTCTAATTCTTTTATTTCTTTTACCGGCTCTGGCGGGCTTAAGATGTAGACGATATAGGAAAGAAAGGGGAGTTCTTCTTTTTGGATAGGACCAAACCTCCAATCCTCAGTGGCAGCGGCAATAGCATTGCGGATTGTTTCTTCAGCGATACTTTCTTTGGTTGGCAGATAGGTGCCAATGCATGCCCTGAGATTGCCGTTTTTTTCAATGGTCACAAAAACGCCTGCTTTTTTCTCTAAAAATTCTTTGGGCAGGTCCGAAGGAGGAGAAGTAATTTCCTTTTCCTTGATATATTTTTCAACCGCTAACCTGGCCAATCTAACTAAGGGGTGCATAAAAATTACCGGTCAAAATTCAGCCAATTGTTCATCTAATTTTATTTTCTTAACTTCCTTTTGAAAGAAGTTCTCTAATTCTTTCTTACTGGGTTTTTTCTTCAGGAATTGAATTGGTTCCTCTTCAACATCCTCTAAATAAACCAATTGTTCTAAGAACAACCTTTGGTCAAAATTTTCTCTAAATTTTTCAATAGCAATTTTTATAGTACCCGAAAGAGAACTGTATTTTTCAAAGAAGATAAAATATAAATCAATATAATCTTTATAGGTGGCTCTGCGTCCTATGGTATATGCCTTCATAGCCGCAATTTCGGGAACCTTTGCCATTTTTACTCCCTGATATTCAATCAGGGCTAAAATTAAGGGAAAAGGATACTTAACAAAATCTACCTTGATTTCGTTAATAACAAGGCTCAATTGTTCGGGGTGATTTATAATAATAGTTATTTTTGAATCCTCAAAGACCTTTTCTACTTTTTCTAATAAGCCAGGGGGGGTGTCTTTGTCTGAAAACAAATCAAAATCATCTGATATTCGGTGACCCATCTGTAGAGCCAGAGCAGTTCCTCCTGCCAAATAAAATTGAGGGAAGTTTTTAAGTTTCCGAAAAATTTCTTGCCTTCTTGAGTTTATCGCTTCTTGATGCATATTTTAGATTTTTTATCCCCAGTAGGATAGAAACCAATTTCAATACACTTGGCCTAAATTCACTAATAGGTGTATTTTGAATGATTTGTTTAACTTCTTTCCTGCCATAGTTTTTTACAATCCATTGCCAATGCTTCCATTGTCCATAATTAATAGTATTAACGATTATTCTCTTTTTATCTTTCTCTATGTCAATAGAAGAAAAATCGTAAGCCCACAATAAGGGCTTGAAAAACAAGGGTAGTTTTGGTGTTTTGGATTTTGGACCTGATTTATCGTTTCGCATTTTGGGTTCTAGTCATTCCTCTTTTTTTAACAGATTTTTTTAACAGAGAATTCTGACTCAGATTTCCCACCGGCTTGTTTATCCTTCTCCTTCTTGCCATTTAGTGGCGGATAGAGTGGAGTAAATATAGAGCAGTACTATGCGTAGAACCTCAGGAATTTTTTTGAGAGAATGTATTTTTGGTTAACCAATGGAGAGAGAATCCTTAATTTTTCTATTGAGACCAATTTTTCCAGGATGCTGTTTAGAAGCAGGTAGGTTGCCCAAATGCCCAAGGCAAAGGAAAATCGTTCTACAAAGACAACAGGAATAAGCCCTACCCAAACAGGGGCGGGGAGGTTAAAGGCATAAAGAAAGGCGATTGAGCCAACGCAGTGAGCGGTAAATGTGCTTCCCAGCGCGTTTAGGATTAGGCGGTCTTTTTTGAAATAGGCAAGAATAGGAATAAGCCAATAAAGAGAATAAAACCATGCCTTTCTTCCTTCAGGGTGAAGGACAAAAAGGAGGATTGCCATTAAGGGAACTATCAAAATCAGTTTACCTGACCTCCTTGATTTTTCTAGGCCAAAATAAATAGCGGCAAACATCATTGGAAAAAGACGGATAATATTAGCGGTGTCAAAGCGAACTCCAAGAAAAATGTCTTTTAATAACTTGACAAAGAAAACAGAAATAGCCCCGGGTGCAGAGCCGAGAAACATTCCCGAGGTGGGTCCTAAAAATTCAAAGGGAGTAAAACTTTGGCCCTTTGCGCCGATAATAGGGGATAAAGGAATTTTAGAGGCAAGCAGTCCGAGGACAACAAAAAGAAAGATAAAAAGGATTTTCTTTTGAATTTTCTTTTCCATATTTATTATATTTTTACCCCTCTTTTTTTCAGTTCTTCCAGTTTTCTTTTTGAGCATTCTTCGCACCGGAATTCCGGCTTTTTATCTGTTGTTCGGTCGTAATTAGGCGTTTTTACCAATCTGAAACCCTTTGCAATCCTGCCGCAGTCAACGCATCTTATGTTTTCCTTAATTTCCCAAAGCGGCAAAAAGACATTTTCTTTAAATATCCATCTGTCAATCCAGAAAAAAATGGTTCCGCCAATAAGATTGGCAATAGCAGCTGCCGCCCATTTATTTAAAGATGCTAGTGCTATCAAAACTACACTTAAAATCGGGGTGCTTAACTGCCAGCGGAGCAAATAGAAGGTAAATTTCTTAACAAAGTTTTCCATTATTGATTACCTTTAGGATAGCACAATCAAAAATAGATGTCAAATTTCAACCCGTAATTCAAAGTTCCAAATCAAAAATGCAAAATGATAATTTAAGATAGAAAATAGTTGTTGGAAAATGGAAAATAGTAATGGAAATTAGAAAATGGAAAATGGAAGTAAAATTGCTTAACCAGGATGAAAAAGATGAGATACATTTTTGACACCCCGAAGACGGCAGAGATTGGCTCGAAGAATTTACCTTCAAAAGACCTCATAAAGCTTTGGGTTACAAAACACCTATTGAAATTGCCTGTAGAACCCCTTACTTGTCAAAAATGTACTCATCTTATACAGGGGTTTGCTGAAATTTGAGTGAGGGGTATAATAGGGGTAAGCAACCACTAAATGAGAGGTTTTTTATTAAAAACCTCAAAGAGAATAGAAAAGACAAAGACCAAACCAACAAAAGGCGCCTTAATAATTGTTTTATTTTTATTCTTATTTCTCTTGGGACTGCTTTCTCCTTTTAATTTAACCCAGGCTCAGGGTGATTTTGTATTCTTTCCGGGTCTGTATATTTCAGATAACCCCAATCCCTTTAATCCCTATTTTGAGCAAAGCCAGATTGAGATCTCTTTCTTTTTCTTCTTTGATGAGGAAGGAAATCCTATTCCCTGCGATAAACTTAGTTTAACCATAAGAGATAGAGATATTAACAGAACCTGGGAATGGGAAAATACCTTTGGAGAAGTTGTCAAATGGGATGGAAGGGATGAAAAGGGAAACTTGGTTCCTTCTGGAAACTATCTCTATGAGGTGGTCTGCGATTATACCTTTAATGGTCAACTGGCTTCAGACAAAGCCACAGGAACAATTACTGTTTTGCCAAAAAGAGGAGAAAGATTCCCTTATTACCAGGCAGAAAGAATTTCTCGCCAAATCCCAGAACAAGAGGAATTACTCAATTATCCCAACTATAAGTTTAGTTTCGCCTCTCTTGTTTATGGTTCTCCTGAAATTTTAGAGATTTCTCCCCAGCCCGTTTCTTTAGATTCAGAAGAAGAGGAAGAGGTGCTTTTAGTTAAAATTGAGTTTTCAAAGAATTTACCCACAAAAGAAAATAATAGTGGAGCAGGTTTAAGAATTAAAAAAGGAGATAAGACCTATTTTTTAGGCCTTTGTACCTCTCAGAATTGCTACGGACCTCATCTTTTTGTTTCTCTTGATGAAGGTAAAACCTGGGAACCACTCTCTTCTGGAACCTATGGCGGCTGGATTGACAAAAATAACAATCTGTTTTTGTGGCTAAAAATGAAGGATATTGGTACTCTACCTTGGCTGGTGGACTTTCTCAGTGGTGTTGTCTTTAGTCCTACTGAATATAAACCCATTTATCAATCAAATCTAATTGAACTTCCTCTAATTCCTTCTGAATCTCCTTCTGAAAAGTGGTCATTTGCTATTATCACTGATTTGCATATTGGCAGGGGATATCCAGATTATGACGGTCAAGGTTTTGAAG
>JAGGSE010000210.1 GCA_021159225.1 bacterium | reverse complement strand
ACTGTTAAACCCTACCGTTTGTCATCCGGCCAGTTTACTGATAAAACTGGGTAGATGACAAGATTTCTATGGAAGACCAACTTTGGATTAGAAATTTTGTGATAATCAGTCATATTGACCACGGTAAGTCCACCTTGGCGGACCGATTTTTGGAAATAACCGGGACTGTGCCCAGAGAGAAAATGAGGCCCCAGTATCTGGATATGATGGCGTTAGAGCAGGAGAGGGGGGTTACTATTAAGATGCAGCCGGTAAGAATGGAATATAAGAACTATGTTCTAAATCTGATTGACACGCCGGGGCATGCCGATTTTGGTTATGAGGTGTCAAGGAGTTTGGCGGCTGTTGAAGGAGCAATTTTGCTGGTTGACGCGACCAAGGGAATTCAATCTCAGACACTTGCCAATCTGCAATTAGCAAGAGAACAAAAGTTGGTCATCATTCCCGTAGTCAACAAAATTGATTTGCCCGAAGCGCGGATTGAAGAAACGAAAACCTCTCTTTCCCAGATATTGGAGTTGCCTAAAGAAGATATACTTTCCATTTCAGGTAAGACAGGAAAAAATGTTGAGCAACTTTTAGAAAGGGCTACAGAAAAGATTCCTTCTCCTAAAGGCAGGAGAGAAAGCCCCCTGCGCGCTCTTATTTTTGACTCAAAATATGATCCCTATAAGGGAGTGATTGCCTATGTTAGGATATTTGACGGAAGCATAAAGAAGGAAGAAGAGATTTATTTGATAGCCGGACGGGCAGGCGCCAAGGTAAAGGAATTGGGATATTTTAAGCCGCAAATGACGCCCTGTAACAAGTTAACTGCTGGGGAAATTGGCTATATTGCTACTGGAATTAAGGAGCCGGCAAAGGTGAGAGTGGGAGATACGATAGTAAAGACAGGGTTAAAAGGGGGCGGACTGGAAACCGGAAATGTTGAACCTCTGCCTGGATATCGAGAACCGAAGCCTATGGTGTTTGCTTCAATTTATCCCCGGGATCCCGACGACTACGACCTGCTCCGGGATGCCCTGTCTAAATTGAAGTTAAACGACGCTTCGTTAAGTTTTGAACCGGAAACAAAGACATTTTTAGGCCGAGGGTATTTGTGTGGATTTTTGGGGACCTTCCATGCCGAGATTGTTTATGAGAGGCTTAAGAGGGAGTTTTCCCTTGATGTGATAATTTCCAGCCCCAGTGTTGGATATAAGGTGTTAAAGAAAGACGGAAAAGAGATTTTTGTCAAGTCGCCCAGTTTTTGGCCCAATCCTTCTGAAATCAAAGAAGCAAGACAGCCCTGGGCGGAATTGAAAATTGTTACACCGGTAAGGTATCTAGGCAGGTGTTTAGAGGTCTTGAAAGCGCTTCAAGGAAAATATATTGAGACAAGATACATCAGCCAAACAGAGGCATCCATTCTTTATGAAGTTCCCTTAAAAGAGGTGATGACAGGGCTTTACGATAAACTTAAAAGTCAGAGCCAGGGTTTTGCTTCAATGAATTATACCTTTAAGGGCTGGAAAAAGGGAGATTTGGTGAAATTAGATATTCTTATTAACGGCAAGAAGGAAGAGGCGTTTTCAAGAATTGTTTCCCGGGAAAGGGCTTATCAGGAGGGCAAGCGAATACTTAAGCGGTTAAAGGAGGTTTTTCCTAAACAATTGTTTAGCGTCGCCCTTCAGGCGGCTCTTGGAGGAAAAATTATTGCCAGAGAAACAGTGAAGGCAAGAAGAAGAGATGTCATAGCCCCTCTTTACGGCGGCGACTACAGCAGAAAAAAGAAACTGCTGGAAAAGCAAAAAAAAGGTAAAAAGAAATTAAAAGCCAGAGGAAGCATAAACCTCCCTTCACAGGTCTTTTTGGATTTGTTAAAATAAAGAAGCGATTATTAGTAAAAAAGGGGAGCGGCAAGCAAGAGTATTGTGCTTATAGCGACCAAGGAGATTAAAATAATTTTGATTATTTTGAAAAGCGCTTTTCTTTTGACCTTCATACTTTTGATATGATAACATATTCAAGGAGGTTAGTGAAGAGAAAATTGAGAAGAAATGAGCCGCCGCGCCCCGCCTATGTTTTTCTAACCCTTATATTTATATTCTTGTTTGGCTATTTGGTCTTTTCTAATTGGAATATATATAAAAAAAGGAACAAATTTAACAGGGGACTTAAACTTTTAGAGGAGAAACTGGAGAAAGCAGAAAAGCGAAATCAGGAATTAAAAAAGGCAATTGCCGCTGTTTCCGATAAGAGTTATATTGAGAAGGTGGCGCGGGAAAAATTCGGTTTGAAAAAGCCGGGAGAAAAGGTGGTGGTGATTAAGAGAGAAGAGATAGAACTACCTCCTAAAGAGGAAGAGACAAAAAGCCAGTCCTTTTTTGGACGGTGTTTTGAGTCGTTTAAGAGGTTTTGGCAAAGTATTGGGAAATAGGGGAATCTAATAATAATCTGCGAGTGTGGTATAGTGGTATTACGTAACCTTCCCAAGGTTAAGACGGGGGTTCGATTCCCCTCACTCGCTCAATCCGCCCGTCTTTTATTATATCCTGCTCCTTTAATTTAGTGGCAAAGCAATGGCTTTGCCCGATTGTCAGGCTTGCCGCTTTAGCTCAGTGGTAGAGCAACTGTTTCGTAAACAGTAGGTCCTCGGTTCGATCCCGAGAAGCGGCTCAGGAAAGTCGGCTAGATAAACCATAGGGACAATTCGATCCTGGCAGGGGTTTTTGATATGAAGGATTGAAGCCAGTTCAATTGACTTTGGCTCAAGAGGCGGAGCCGGCAGTCCGGCTGGTAAAAGGTCGAATTCGGGTAAATCGAGTCGAGGTCAAACCTCGACTTACTCGACTTAATACTACATATAAATCATTTTATGACAAAAGAAGGCAGGTTTGTTACAGCGATAAATTGTATGGACGGGAGGGTTCAGTTGCCGCTAATTAATTACCTTAAAAGCAGGTACAGGGCAGATTATGTGGATATGATTACCCTGCCCGGTCCAAACAAGATATTAGCAGAGAAAAAAGACAGATGCGCTCTTAGGTCGGTAAAAAGGTGCATTGGAATATCGGTTAATCTGCATGGCTCGGGCCTGATTGTTCTTGCCGGCCACTATGACTGCGGCGGAAATCCGGCCAACAAAAAAATTCAGGAAAAGCAGACCAAAAAAGCGGCAAAACTGGTAAGCAGTTGGTTTCCCAATGTCCGGATAATATGCCTTTGGATAAATCGCAACTGGCAGGTTAAAGAAATAAAATAGGGTTTTTATTTCAAATAAAAATGACAGATGGGCCAGCCGATGACAAGAAAGATAGCCCCGAGGATAATACAAGCCAAGAAGAAACTGAATATTCTCATCCCCCGTTCTTCAGGCAGTTCCTCTCCCGGCGGCAGACTTAAAAGCCAAATAAATAACAGCAGAGACAGATAGCAAAGCGTCCAAGCAAAAAGAAATCCGGTTTCTGCCTTTTTAAAAAGGAAATATGCCGAAAGGAAAAAGCCCAAAAGCGCTGAGAAAAAACTGGCTAATATCATTTTCTAAAAAATATATCACAAAAGGTATAAAAGTTGAAGAGCATTTCTATCAAGGTTTGCTTTTTTTGTTTTTTAATGTATAATAAAAGCGATGTCTGAAAATAATGACAAAATTCAAGACCTGGAAGGAAGATTCCATCGTTTGATGGACTGTCTTTGACATTGCTGAAAAGAAAGAAAAACTTAAGGCGATGGAAAGGGAAACCGAGAAGCCGGGGTTTTGGCAGGATAAGGAGCGGGGGATATGGTTCAGCCAGCAGATAAATCGTCTAAAAAAAGAGATAGAGGAGTTTGAGGAGTTAGAGGTCTATTTTGATTTGGTAAAGGAATCAGGTCAAGAGAAGGATGTGATTGAGTTTGAAAGGATGTTGAGGAAGAAGGAGTTGGAGGTTTTTCTCTCCGGTAGGTATGATAGGGGAGATGCCATCCTCTCAATATTTTCCGGGGCTGGCGGCGAGGATGCTCAAGATTGGGCGACGCTTCTTTTGAGAATGTACGAAAGGTATTGCATCAGAAAGGGATTTCAGGTGAAGGTTCTTCATCAGTCATTTGGCGAAGGGGTTGGGCCTGATGGAAGGATTGGAACAAAGTCAGCGACGTTGGAAATAAAAGGCCGTTTTGCTTTTGGTTTTCTAAAGAGAGAAAACGGCGTCCACCGGCTGGTGAGAATTTCGCCCTTTTCTCCAAAGGCGCTGAGGCATACCTCGTTTGCCTTGGTTGAGGTTTTGCCGGAAATTTCTCCATTAGATGAAGCAGGAATAAAAATTAACCCCGCAGATATTAAGATAGAGACATTCAAGGCGTCTGGTCCGGGCGGACAATATGTCAACAAAAGAGAGACGGCTGTAAGAATTATCCATTTGCCCACGGGCATTCGCGTTTCTTGTCAGTCAGAGAGGTCGCTCTTTCAGAATCGGGAAAAGGCGATGAAGATTTTGCTTGCGAAATTATATCAATTAAAGATTAAAGAAAAGAACAAGGAATTGGAGAAGATAAAGGGCAAACCGGTATCTATTGGCTGGGGAAATCAGATTAGGTCTTATGTATTTCATCCCTATCATTTAGTCAAAGACCTTCGGACAGGGGTTGAGACCTCTGATGTAGAAAGGGTTTTAGACGGGGAAATAGATCCCTTTATTGAAGCGGAAATTAGAAAGCAATCTGTTTAGGCTAATGATTTCTTTTCGTAATGTAACAAAGGTTTATTCCAATAAGACCCGAGAAAAGGCGATTGTTGCTCTTAATAATGTTTCTTTTGAGGTTAGGCCTGCTGAATTTGTTTCTATCATCGGAAGGTCGGGAGCAGGAAAGACAACTGTTTTAAAATTGATATTAACCCAAGAAAAGCCGACCTACGGCAAGATTTTTTTTGACGGAGAGGAATTATCACGACTAAAGGAGTCAAGGATTCCTCTTATTCGCCGAAAGATAGGGACAGTATTTCAGGACTATAAACTTTTGCCTTCAAAAACGACCTATGAAAATGTGGCTTACGCCTTAGAGGTAACAGGAGCGGATGAAGCGCAGATAGCCAGGGATGTGCCTCAACTTTTGGACATTGTAGGACTTGCCTCCCGGGCTGAAAACTTCCCTGAAGAACTTTCTGCTGGAGAGCGCCAGAGGGTGGCAATCGCCCGGGCACTTGTTCATCGGCCCAAGGTAATTTTAGCCGACGAGCCAACAGGGAACCTTGACCCTTACAATACCTTGGATATTTTAAAACTTTTTGTTAAAATCCATGAATTGGGCACTACTGTTATTTTAGCCACCCATGACAAGGAGGTGGTAAAATATCTCGGTCGAAGGGTGATTGTTCTGGAAGAGGGCCGTCTTATCAGAGACGAAGAAAGAGGGAAATTCATTTTATAAAAATTAAATGTTTGCTTCATTCAAAAGAACTATTCGCCTTGGCTGGGAGCATTTTTTTAATCACATAGGCATCTCTTTAGCCACCTGTTTTACCTTGACAGTAGCCATTCTTTTTATTAGTTCAATTTTTATTATTAAGGGAGCGGCTCAGCATTTAATTGTTTCTCTTCAGGAAAAGGCGGATATCACTGCTTATTTCAAACAAGAGACCCCGGAGGAGAAGATTTTTAAGGCAAAAGAGGAACTGGCAAAAAATCCAGAGATAAAAGAGGTAAAATATGTTTCAAGAGAGGAGGCTCTAAAGGAGTTTACTGACAGGCATCGGGACGACCCCGAGATAATGAATGCTCTTTCCCTTTTTGAAAATCCATTCAGAGCCCACCTAAACATCAATGTTTTTAAGGCAGAGCAATATCCTACGGTGGTTAACTTTCTGAATAGTTTCTCCTTTTCCAAGGATATAGAGGAGATTGATTATCAGGAGCGGAAACCGGTCATTGAGCAGATTTTTGCCTTTACAAGAGGGATTGAAAAAGCCGGAATAATAGCGGCGCTCGTTTTGATAACAATAACGGTTTTGCTGACCTTCAATACCATTAAACTAGCCATAGTCAACTCCCGAGAGGAAATTAAAATTCAAAAATTGGTAGGGGCGTCAAATTGGTTTATTAGGGGACCGTTTTTATTTCAGGGATTAATTGCCGGTTTCTTTTCCTTTCTTCTTTCTTTTCTTATCACTATTGGCTTTTTATACTTTTTAAGCCCCAAACTGGAGTATTTTCTTTCCGGCTTTAATTTGCTAAACTATGCCCTTGACAATATTAGAACATTGTTTTTAATTCAAGCCGGAGGCGCCGCGGCATTGGCAGTGATTTCCAGTTTTGTTGCTGTTAACAAATACCTGAAGACATAAGAACGCATATTGCGGGGTCGGCTAACGGTAGGCCCACGGACTCTGGATCCGTTAATCTTGGTTCGAATCCAAGCCCCGCAGCCACCAAAAAAACCGCCGGGAGGCGGTTTTTCTTGGTTGCACGAATTATCCTTCTTTCAAGTTTCTTTCCTTTGATTTATGTATAAGATTTGATAGAATGGTAAATAAAGGTTTGAGGCTATTTCTGAGATTTGTGTTGAAATAAAATTTAGGCATATAACTATGAGGTGGGTATTAAGGTCGAAAATTCATAAGGCAAGGGTGACCGGTGAAAATTTAGATTATATGGGAAGTATAGGTATAGACAAGGCGCTGATAGAGAAGGCGGGTTTTTTAGCAGGGGAAAGGGTTTTGGTGGCAGATAATACAAATGGGGCAAGACTGGAAACCTATATAGTTGAAGAAGAAGAAAATTCAGGGAAAATAATAATCTACGGAGCCGCCTGCCGCCTTATTAAAAAGGACGATGAGATTATTGTTATGGGATTTGAGTTGACAGATAAGCCCATTAAGGCAAAGAGTATTTTGGTTGATGAAAATAACAGATTCGTAAAATTCCTTTAGAATCCAATACGGTATTTGGCGTCGGAGGAGGCCAACAGTAGCACCGCCCCCCTTGTTTTCTTAAATGGGGGAGTGGCATTTTTACTAAAAGATTGATTATGTCCAAGAAAAAGGCTGTTATTTTTGATTTAGATGGAGTAATTAGCGACACCCAAAGACTTCATTTTGAAGTAGATGTTGAGATATTGAAAAGGAAAGGAATAGATTTCCCTCTTAAGGGGATAAAAAAGTATGCCGGCGTCTCCGACAGAGAGTTTTTCCGAGAGTTAGTATTTAAAAAAAAGAAATTTTCCGAGAAGGAGATGGAAAAAATAATAGAGATGAAATATGAGACTTTGTTTAAAAAAATGGAGGGAAATTTGAAGCCTATTAAGGGAGTAATAGAATTAATTAAAAGATTAAAGAGAAATTCCTTTAAATTGGCAGTAGCCTCTTCTTCTCCTGAAAAGGCAGTGAATTTTGTACTTTCTTCTTTTAAAATCAAAAAATACTTTGATGTAATCTTATCGAGAGAGGACGTGGTCAGGGCGAAGCCGGACCCCGAGATTTATTTAAAAGCGGCAAAATTATTGAAACTAAAGCCGGAAGATTGTTTGGTAATAGAGGATTCTCCTTCCGGAATAAAGGCTGCCAAATTAGCAGGGATGAAGTGTATTGCTATTGCCACCACCCTCAAAAAGGAACAATTAAAACGGGCCGATAAAATAATAAACTCTTTTGGGGAACTCTCCTTAAAAGAAATTTGCGGGATTTGACCTAGGATGCTAAACAGCCGGGCAAGGCGGGGAGAATTAGGTATGTCAAAACACTTGCCTGAAAAAGATGAGATACATTTTGATGCCCTGAAGACGGCAGAGATTGGCTTGAAGAGTTTATCTTCAAAAGACCTCACGAGGCTTTAGGTTACAAAACACCTATTGAAGTTGCCTGCGGACCCCATTATTTGTCAAAAAAATGTACTCATCTTATACAGACAATTGACACCTTCTTAAGAAAATGTATAATAAAATTATATGAAAAGTATCACTATTCCCCGAAAAGAATACCGAGAACTTCTTCGGTTGAGAGAAAAATTAGATAAGATTCTGAAGGAGACCTTAATTAAAGAAAGAAAGCCAATGAGAGGAAGGGATCTTTTGAATTTGGCGAAATTAAAAATAAAAGGAGGGCCTCGAGATTTATCTGAGAAAACAGACCTCTA
This sequence comes from bacterium, assembly GCA_021159225.1. Lineage (GTDB taxonomy): Bacteria > Patescibacteriota > Minisyncoccia > Minisyncoccales > JAGGSE01 > JAGGSE01. The sequence goes on along the minus strand of JAGGSE010000210.1, from coordinate 941 downwards.
TTTTTATACGCGGCAGGACTAACCTTATTTTTTAGTAGAGCCTTATGGAGTTTTTAGTTGATGCAGATTTTTTAATTGCTTTAGTTAAAGAAGATGATAAAAACCATTTAAGGTCAATTAATAAACTCAGGGGCTTAGAAGATGCCCTTTGCTACCTACGAGGACTGGGAAGAAAAAAATAGTTTGCGAAAGGTTGACATTAGGGGATATAATAGTATAGTAAATAGTAGAGAGATAGAGATAGGACAAGGACAAGAAAGACAGAAGGAAAGATAATAAGAATAACGAGTATGAGAAAAGCAGTGGTAGGTCAAGATAGAAGAAAGGGAAGCGGGCTTTTCGGCTCCGGTTTTGAGGTTTTGGGGAAGATAGAACAGAGATTGTTGTTTAGGTTTAAGGAGCTTAGCTCCTTAAATTCTTAAAGGTCCTAGAACTCCCATTTTGGGAGTTTTTTAATTTTAGGGGAAAATAGGAGAGAGGGTACCTGAGAGAAAAATGTGCACGTCCCTATTTTTTCCCTATTTTCCCCCTATTTTTCCCTATTTTTCCCTTTTCTATCATCTATTTTCCCCTACGTAAAAGCCGAAAATAGGCGCTTATCCTAATTTTTTATGAGGAAGGTTGTTAATTTTATTTGGAGAGAGTTTATTTATGGGGGGCATTTACAATGTTTAGGCTTTGCGGGGATTACTTATATTTCAGGATTTTTATTGAATTTGAAAACTAGTTGGGAAATTTTAGTTTCTGTTTATCTAATTTTTTATTCAATTTATATAAATGACCGCTTGAGACACATTAAACTAGATGAGCTAACCAATCCGGAAAGAGTAAAACATTTCAAAAGTTACTTTTTTTTGGTACCTAAAATTATTTTATTTGCTATTTCCTGCTTATTGGTAATATTATTTCATATTGGCAAAGTTAGCTTTACTATCTTCTCT
>JAGGSE010000064.1 GCA_021159225.1 bacterium | reverse complement strand
CAAGTACATGTTGACAATCCGTTGATCAGCATCTATACTTAGGAAAAAACAAAAGGAGGTAAATAATGGCACTAAGACAACCACCAAGACCGCGTGATGGTAGAGGCCGAGGTAGAGGCGTTTCGGGAGGACAACGACAAGGTCGTAATAGAGGTCCTTGTAAATTTGGAGGACCTGGTTTCGGAATGGGAGGCGGTCGCGGGAAAGGTGCTGGTAGAACTCGCTAGTCGTATTTACTCAACGACGCTGCACACTCTTCACAGTATTCGCCGATCCAAAACTCGTTCAATGCCTTAGAGTAGCTAAAGTCAGAGTAGTCACAAGACACTACTTCGAACTCTCTACAAGCGATCAGAGCAAGCTCTCTGCCGCACTTTCTACAACAAATTGTAATGTAGTCCTTCACGACTTACTCCTAAAGTGTTTTGATTGAGGACAACTCCTCAGTCAAAGCATCTTCAGTGTTAACAGGCAGCATCAAGCTGTAAGCGCCCCAAGAACGCTCAGTTTCATACAGAGTCGTGCACAAAGACGCAATAGCCTCAAAAGTAGGCTGTGAGAGAGTATTCTTTAACGCAAAGTACATCTTAACGGTACTAAGATAGGTTAAGTATTCAACTGTAGGATCTATAGGTAGTATTACCGTTCCTTTTTTATCAGTACTAGCATCACTTGTCAAGAACTTGTGATCGAAAAAGTCCTCAACTTCTCTTTTGAGGAGTTGTTTTAACACTGAAAAATCAACGAGCATTCCTCTAAATTCGTGCGGCTCTTGAGTAGTTGTAATCGAAAATTCACCTTTGTACGTGTGTCCATGAACTCGAGAACACGGATGTCCTTCTGGTACAGTCTCGCTCAATCGATGAGCGGCATTAAACGAGAACTTTCTTGCGATTGTTAACATGTCATACCTCCTGATCAATATTTTCGCCTACTAAGATCCTTACATTAGGATCGCCGTTCCAGCGATAAGGAATGTGATAAGCATCGAGTTTTTCGCATAATTTCTTTCCTACTTCTTTAGTTGACAATCCTATTGTACCATATTTTTGAGTAACACAAGGTCCATAAGCAATGTACATTCGACTATGATTTCTAAGACTCTCCTCATCTTGCCGAGTCCAAAAGATAGCTCCTTTAACTTCCTTTCCTTTCTCATAAAGTTTTTCAGCTCTACAAGCAAGCTCTGATCCTGCGCAATTTCGACAACACATAAAATTGGCTCGAGCGAGGAATCCTTCTTTACGCAACTCTTTGAAAACTTCGATCAAACGACTTCTCATACTTCTATCTCCTTTTTCTACAAGTTACTAATCTTCTTACACAACTCTTGAAATTGACTTTGGGTCAACAAAATCCCGCATAGTCCAAATTAACGTAGTCAAAGGCTTTAGTTTGTGCGTCGTTGAAACTCTTAGCGGTAATCTCAAACACATCAACTCTGTGATTGTCACCAGGTAGGTAACGAATCACAACATAGACTTCTTCTTTTCTCTTAAACTCAGTCATCATTTACTCCTTTACTAAGTACTTAACAGTTACACATAAAATCAATAAACCTATAAAGTTCGCTACAGGAAACCATGAACCATCACTACTAATCAAACATATACTACCGCCAAATATTAATCCTTTTAGGAAGTTCATAATACACTCCTTTCTTAACACCAATCCTTACGTAATTCTTCGTACTCACGATGTAAAATTTGTAGAATCTGTTTTGGTCCTTTAGACGGAACTTTCTTTTGCCAGTACAAGTACATATCGCAACTAAACTTCTTTACGAGATACCTTCCATTTCTTGTAACATAATTGGATATGTACAACTCATTTCCAGTCTCTTCAGACACAATTGAAAGATAGTAGTGAACATACTTTCTGCCAAATGCCAGCACGGGGTCTGAGCGACGGAATATAAGTCCAGGAATGACAGAAGGTTTAGTAACAGGCGACTGTTTGATACGCTCGTATTTTGCTTTAGCTTCACGACGTTTTTCTTCCTCAAGCTTCTTTCGTTTTTCTTCTTCGGCTCTGAGGTAAGCATCGATTTCCTGAATGTCTTTTGTTATTACTTCTTCTACTTTCTCAGGACACTTGAGAACGTAATCACTAATACTGGCTCCTGTGCTGCTCGAAGAGAAGTAAGAAGTAACAATAGACAAGTCGTCTGAGACGTAACGCAGAACAGGCTTGTCTTGATGTTCTATTTTCACTAGAGCTAATGAGAGATCAACTACTTTCTTGTCTAACCATACCTTCGCCGCAATTACAGAACCTTGTCTTAGTTGCATATCCAGTCTCCTTTACTCAATTTTTACTTCAGGATAAAGTACTACTTTCTGTGTCAATTCCCGTAAGTGAGCGTTGCCGTCTACAAACCGAATTTCGTACTCGTAGTCTGTACAGCCGAGTTCTTCTTCTAATGGCACTAAGTACACATTACCTGACTCTCCTTTCTTCAAATACCAAACAAGCTGAGCCGCAAGGTCTGTCATTCCGTTGTAGACATTTGTCGCTCCTACAGGAATTCCGTTAACATAGCGACGTACTTTTAGAAACTCTTGTAGCTGCTTTCCTACACCGCTCAAATATCCATCAAACAGTATGTAGATTAAACAGATAGGACGGTCGTCTTCATTGTATACAGTAACAGTAGCTTGTGTTCCCATATTTTACCTCCTCTTAATTTAGTAGTTCCGGCTGAGACCTTGTACCTTTACGACTGCGAAGTGACTAAGTAGCAAGTGAGCGTAACACTCACTATGAGATAGGTCCTATAGCCGGAACCGTTTCACTTCGGTACACCATATTTAACCAACCTTTGATACCGTTGATTTTATGTTTACTTAATGAGATCTTACCTGTCTTATTGTTGTGAAGCATAGCTCGGTACAATCTTCTAACCTTACGCGATATCGTAACTTTGTCAGAATGAACTACACAACCCAAAACTCGTAGCTTGCCTCTTCCGACTCTTAACTTAGAAGGATGAAGCTCAAGACTGATTTTGTTTAGGTAACGGTTAATGACCTGACTCGTTTTTGAGATGGAGATTTTAGCGTCTTTAGGAAAGGACACTAGTATATCATCTGCGTAACGAGTGTATACACCGTGTAGTCTCGCAATTACTTCTGCAATTACTAAATCAGTCTGAGAAAGCACGATATTGAACAACCGGCCCGAAGTAGGAGCTCCTTGAGGTAAACCTTTAAAGTAACAATCTCTTATCAACATTTGTCTAACAGAAAGCGGCACATCGTGCTTTACCAGTACTGAGTCGAGAACTTTTTTTCTGATCGAAGGATAAGCATCCTTTATGTCCAGTCTTAGGAACAAGTAGTTACCTACATGCTTTTCAAGAGCATCTCGTAAAGATCTGCGTTTCTCGAACGCATAAGCGTGCGTCACTTTAGGAACCAAAATGTAGGTTAGCTTTAACCACGCTCGCTGTCTCTCCTTGAGTTGATCTGAAGGAATGTACAGAGTTCTAAAACCACCAGACCTTTTAGGGATCCTAACAGGAGTATACTCAACTTTAACGTCTTCGCTTAACACATTATGGTACTGTTCATACCAATCTCTCAAAGCGTGCTTACGCACTCCTAACCAAAAAGCAGAAGTGCCTTTCTCTACCAACTGTGAGTAAACAAAAGCAAAGGAAGGAGACATCTCAACTTCTTCAACATCGTTAAAGATCGACAACAGTTCGTCCAAGCTGAACATACTATTCCTCTTTAATAGGCGTTATATGGTTTATAGTTAGAGTGAGACAGTCCAACCAGTCGTGAGGGTTTACAACCAAACTAAGAGTACCTATGAAGAACTCGGCGAACTCTCGTCTTTTTCTCTTCTGAAAGTTCTTTTCACAATTTGAGAGTACAAACTTAAAGGATTCACGACAGCGACCTCTTTTGTGAAAGTTGGAGAGGTTCTATCTTGCGCAGCTTTGCCGAGACGAAGCGAGGCGAACCTGCTCAAGACTACGCACAATGGTAAGTAAATTAGTCTTGGCGTAACACCAAGTTCGCGCTTCAACCTCTCCTTAACACTAACGGAGAAACAAATATTACAGCTTTCTAATAACATAATGAATCACTAATAGCAACTTCAATGCCTGTCTGATCTGTTAGAATTGTTTCTGTACAATTCCTTCTTCCTCAGTTAGAGGTACAAGTGTAATTTGGTATTGTTTCACCTTAGCAGCTCCTTTTGTAAGATAAATCGTACCTACTATCTCTTCTCCTTCCACTAAGTATCTATGATATCGTTTTGAGTCTCGATCGTACACTATCTTACCTACTATTTTTTCCATGATAGCCTCCTTTCTACATTAATCTATCAATCTCGCTAAATCATTCAAATCTCCTTGAGGAATCTCTCTAGGATTTCCAAGAGAGTCGTTCCAATAGTACAGATTGACGAGTACTTCTCTTCTAATTCAAACAACTTCAACTCATACTCGGTTTGGACTTTAGGATCTCTAACTAACTCAGATTTCTTTCTCCTCAGTCGTCCTCTCTTAACTTCACTCTTTGCTGTCAACAACAAATCTGTCAGTGCACTATTCTTCTTTATCTTCTCTCTTTTTTCTGATTACTTTCTGCTGACCACTCTGTCATCCGCGCTGATAGAGAACGATAAGGTAACCATTCCCATTCATACCGAGTCAACTTCGTACTTAGTAAAGCTTTAGGTTTACTAGCTTTGTTAGTACTAATATACGAAGTATACCTCTTTCCTTTCTTTTTCTCTGTTGCTCTCGCTTCACTTTTTCTAACAAATCCTTTAACTCGCTCAGCATAGTACTTCGAAAAAAAAATTAAAAAATTTTTAAAAATTAAAAAAATGTTACTTTACAGTTAGTCATATTTTGCGAGAAAATCTGTTCAGCTCACACTAATTCATAACCCTGAACCATTAAGTTAACTTGTTTGTCACTTAATTGATCCGACCAGTGCTCCATTGTCAACTGATTCGCTCGACAGATTTCCACAAACTTGCGCAACTTAGTACGATCACTAACCTCAGAAAAGTTACTCTTTACATACTCTCTTGCTTTAGAGAAAATAACAGTAGCTGAAGGAACTTTTCGATTGCCTTGTACTTTACCTTCCAAATTGAACCAACAACCACATACTAAACAATGTGACCAATTATCAACTTTAAAAGGTCGTATCTGCCATCGCCACTTTTCCGCAGATAGTACATCTTTAAATTGGCAATTAAGCAACTCATGTGCTCCGCAATTCGGACATACAATACAACCACACTTACCTGATCCTGCATGTACTTTAACAATCATAATTACTAACCCTTCTAACTTAACTGTTACTCAAACATAAGTGAAAGTTCGTACACATGAAACTCGTCTTCACTCTTCATTCTCGCAAGAAGCGCACACGAAGTACTATCATCCAATTCAGTCTCCTCACGTAAACCTAACTTAACAAGCATTCTCAACGGTACAATCAACAACTCAATCTCTCCAGTCAGAGAAGGAATGCAACAAAACGAACTTTCCTCTAGTTGCTTCAACGTGCACAGATCTACAACGCCCAGTTCCTCAATTGCACACAAACCTTGTCCTTCTACTGTTACCAAAATCTCCTTAGCTTCAACTTCTGTTACATCTCGATCTGAACCTTCGCCGAATCGGCGTAGACCTATTAACATGATATATCGCCTCTTTTCTTGTTCTAACTAATCTCTCTTATGATTTACTTTTTTAAATACAGAGTACTAGGTTCGTTTTCGTTTTTTCAAAATTAAGAGTATCGGATTCACTCTTCAAATTTTTAAATGAGAGAGTACTAAAAGTCATTCTCCGATTTTAAATGAGAGAGTACTAAAAGTCATTCTCCGATTTTTATAAATGAGAGTGTACTAAAGTCATTCTCCTCTTTTAATGAGAGTGTACTAAAGTCATTCTCCTCTTTTAATGAGAGTGTACTAAAAGTCATTCTCCGATTTTTAAATTTTTTAGATATGGGGTACTTACTCCTGTTATTGTAACTCAACCGCCCCGGGTTCAGTTCCTAAGGGGGTGTTTTGTGAGGTACTTAACGTAGTTTAGTTCCTTGAGACAACCCCCGGCAGTAAGAGTCTGTCATTTAGATTATTATTTGCTATTCTACGCTTTGTTTTGCTGGAAATTTTTTCCTTAGACGGGCCATGATGGCCCGTTCCTGAGTTGTAATGATTTCAATAAGTTAGCTGAGAAAATACAGAATTTTTTGTAGACAAAAATGAATGCAGGTATCTGTCAGATACGACAATTTGCGCGTTTTAGTAGTGTTTTTGTCAAGTTTGAAGTATAATTACTGACAAAACTAACAAAAAAGGAGGTTATCATGTTAGAAGTTGATCGAAAACAACTCAAACGGATCACAAAGGTTAGTGATAAAGTGTTCTATGCTTACAAACCTCTACAAAGACTACTACCTAACCTTACCAAAGCAGATATTGAGGACCTCAGAGAAGTTCTTAAGATGGAAGGATTAACAAAACCTTTGAGAGTAGTACTGTTCAGTGACAAGAAAGTCAAAAGGTATGTAGTGTTAGATGGTGTACATAGAGTTCAGATCGCAGTGGAGTTAGGTTTGGATTTGGAATTAGAAGAGGTTCAAGTGAGGAATGAGGAAGAGTTAGTAGAATTAGGATTGAAGCTCAATTTGCAGGAAAAGAGAGGTCGACAGATAAGTAAGAGACAGTTGGTAAAAAGATTACGAAAAGTACACTCTGATCTGTCTTTTGAAGAGTTCTGTGTGGTGTTGAAAGAGAAGTATGGTCTGCAGTTAAGTAAAGAGACAATCTCTAAGTATGTGTACTTGAAACAGAGAGGACAGGTTAAGTCAAGTGAACAGAAGTGTCGTATTAAAAGACTTGCACAGGAACTTGGTTGTAAACCTAAAGAACTGGCAGAGACAGTGTGTACTTTGGTTAGGACAGTTCATCAAGTTGCTGGACCTCAATGGAAGACAATGTTGATGCAACTGTCAAATCCTGAACTAATAAGAGTTGTATCTACTGTAGTACAGTCATAGTAACTCAACCAAACGGGCCATGATGGCCCGTTTGAAAAATCTCAATTTTACTATGCAAAACCGCGTGAAAAAGTCAAAAATGTTAGGTTTTACATAGTAAAATTGAGATTTTATTTTTCGGTACTTGTGAAAAAATTAAAGAAGCTCGGTTGTACATAGATAAAATTTCCTCAGTTTCTTATACAAAAACTTGCTGTTTTGTCTTTTTTGTAAGGTTCTACTATGTAAAACTATAAATTTTAGTAGACTGTTGCGAACCGTACTTCATTTTTGTCCTCAAAAATTCCTACTTTTCTAAGCTAACTCGTTGAAATTATTACAACTCAGACACGGGCCATCATGGCCCGTTTGGCTCAAAAAATGTATGTTTGTTATTCAAACCGAACCAATTTTGACTAAATACTTACTTGTCTGATTAGTACCTTTCTCAGAGTATATGACAAGTACAATCGGTACCTAACTAATGTAAGAGTAAGTACTTACTCAAAATCAGTTCGGTTACTCACTTAACAAATGAGCTACCCATCTATGAAGCACTTCCCATCGTACCTTCATTGTCTTAGCACCACATAGTACCAATCCGTTACCTTCTCTAATCGCGTTCCAGTCTAGCTCGAACAGATCGTACTTAGGATTGTACTCTCCTGTACGGTCACTGAACTCTGTGATTAGTACTTTCTTATGTTCTGCAGTGAACCCTAGAGCTTCTAGTATTGTATCCCACACATCATATGGTTGTCCTTGTACTTCGTTGGACAGTCCTTCCGCAGCAATTCTAAGGAACCCTTTAGCAATATCTAACCTTATCTTTTCCTTGTGTGTCTTTGGTTGTATTTCCTCTAACTTCTCTCTCAAAGATTGGGCATATACTTTAGGACGGCACCATCTGAACTGGTCCGTCCAATCCCAATCCCAGTACTTATTGAACTGTCTCTTTCTTTTCTCGTTTAGTATCCTAACCGCGCCTCTCTTGGCCATACTACCTCCTTTCTTGTCTCAGTGAACCACTCTTCGTTTCGGTCACAAAGACGGTTTTGATTGTGTTGAAGTCGAGAGAACAGGACCAATTATTGAGTTCTGAAACTGTATTCCAGTTATGTATGGTATGCCATTCCTTACACGTGTTACACTATACCTGTACTTCTCTCATTACTCTACCTCCTTTTCCTAAGTGGTTATTAACATAAGGGACCCTAACAAAAGGGTCCCTTATCAACTTAAGGTTCGCTATTTCTCATCTCTTACTCTGTAGTATAATTGACCGACTTCCGACCTATACAATGTCTTTCCAACTTGGGACATTACCTTCTTGTACAGATCGGGCTTCTTCTGTTCCATTAGCTTACATACCACATAGAAGGCCGCTCCTGGTCCTAATGTCTCATACTCTTCTTGACCTACTTCCTTCTTAATTGTCCGTAAGGTTTCCCTGGCAAAGGATATGTGTCCTAGGCCGGCCGATTGTCCTTTCTTCCTCTGACGGGCTTGGGTCAATAAGTCCCTCAAGGATACCTGTTCCTCTCTTTTCTGAAGATCGGGATTGTGGATAACTGTCACTTTTTCCATTTTTTCTCCTCCTTTCTTCTTTTTTACCGGTTAACGTTTAAAATTATAAAAATTTTATTTATAAATAAGAAAATGTAACTCGACCATCACCTCCTTTTCTCTTAAAAGGCCACAATCCACCCTTCATGCTTGAAGACAGCTTTCTTCTCAACTGTACCATCTTCAAGCACCTTTTCTTCAACCATTCTCTTTGTGAAAGAGAAAAGCGGTGTTACTCCTCTACACCGCAATATTGCCGCCAACGGAGTCATGAAGAACAAGGCTCCTCCAATCATCGCTTTTGTAACTCCGTGTTCAACGGCAATGTCGGCTAGAGCCTGTGCTTTAGACATCACTTCTTCATAAGACGGGAGTTCATTAAACGTTAGCAACTCTCTTACCTTCTCTTTATCCTTCGGTTCAATTACCGAAGGATAAAGAGAAGG
>JAGGSE010000165.1 GCA_021159225.1 bacterium | reverse complement strand
CTTCAAAGGTAAAAGCCAAAACCAAAATTATTCGCTAAAGAAAACATCACCTGAGACAATGCTAATTGCTTTTTCCCTGGCTATCCTTTCAGGAGCAGGGGCTGTTCTGCTTAAGAGAAAAATAAAGCCTCCTAAAATTTGATTTTCCTTAAAAAAGTGCTAAACTACTAAGATAAACCAAACCTATGAATGTTTTCAGCGGCATTAGACCCAGCGGAGACCTACATATTGGCAATTATTTTGGGGCAATGAGGCAATGGATTGAACTCCAGAACAAATACAATTGCCTGTTTTGTATTGTAGACCTTCATGCGATAACCACCCCCTATGAACCAAAGGACCTTCAGAAAAACATTCTGGAAACAGCAATTGCTTACCTTGCTGCTGGTTTAGACCCGGAAAAATGCGTTCTTTTTGTTCAGTCAGATGTCAAGGAGCACTGCGAGTTGGCTTGGCTTTTGGGGACAATTACCCCTCTTGGCGACCTAAAAAGGATGACCCAGTTTAAGGAGAAGTCAAAAAAGTATCCTCAATACCTCAACGCCGGGCTTCTTAACTACCCTGTTTTAATGGCTGCCGATATCCTGCTCTATCAAACAACATTGGTGCCTGTAGGAAAAGACCAGGTCCAGCATATAGAACTAACAAGAGAAATTGCCAGGAGGTTCAACAAAACATTCGGAAACGCCTTCAAAGAGCCAAAAGCATTATTGTCCCAGGGACAAAAAATTATGTCTTTAGACGAGCCCAGAAAAAAAATGTCAAAGACCGGAAGTCCCAAGGGATACATTGGGCTCTTTGAAGAACCCTCAAAAATAAGAAAAAAAATAATGAGCGCCGTCACCGACAGCGGGAAAACAATAAAATACGACCCAAAACGGAAACCAGGGATTTCTAACCTTCTTGTCATCTATTCCCTTGTTTCGGGAAAAGACATCAAGGTTTTAGAAAGAGAACTAAAAGGCAAGGGATATAGACAACTGAAGAAAAATCTTGCCTCTCTCTTAATAGATTTTTTATCTCCCTTTAGAAGAAAACACAAGGAGTTTCTGACGCGGCAGGTTTATGTAAAAGAAATCCTAAAAAGAGGAGCGCGTCGCGCCCGGCTCCAGGCACAGTCCACAATCAAAAGAGTAAAAACAAAAATGGGCCTAATGTAGACTGCCTTTACATTTAAAAATTTTCCCTCTATAATTAGATATTGAATTCCTTCGGGGTCGGGTGACCTCTCCTTGGCACAAAACTACGGAGGAGAGGAACTCCCAATCGGTGGTACAGCCCACGACTCCCGCCAAAAGCGGGACCGAACTGGTGAAATTCCAGTGCCGACCGTATAGTCGGGATGAAAGAAGGAAGGTATTAACTGCCCCGAAGGGGGCTTTTTAATTTCATGTTTACTGGGATTATAACCCATCTTGGAAGACTAAAGGAGGTAAAGCAATCAAGATATACCTTCTTTGCCCCTAAATCTCTTTTGAAGAAACTAAAAAAAGGGGGGAGTATAGCGGTCAATGGCACCTGCCTGACAGTAGTCTCTTTGGGCAAAACAACCTTCTCGGTTGATATAATGCCTGAGACAATAAAAAAGACCTCTCTTGGTGACCTAAAGCCCGGAGATTATGTCAACCTGGAAAGACCTGTGTCTGCTAAGGATCTTTTTGAAGGACATATCGTATTGGGGCATATTGACCAAACAGGTACAATTGTTTCCATTAGAAAAGAGGGAAATAGCCGCATCTTCAAATTCAAGGCTCCTGCTTCTGTTTTGAAATATCTGGTCAATAAGGGCTCAGTGGCAATTAACGGCATATCCTTGACAGTAATTAAAACAGAAAAAAATTCTTTTACCGTAGGGATTATTCCCCATACCTGGAAAAAGACAATGCTCCGCTTTGCCAAACCGGGAGACAGGGTAAACATCGAGGTGGATGTCCTTGCCAAGCATATCAAAAAATTTCTTAAAGGATAGTACATATTCGGCAATAGCCAAACAAATCTTAAAACAAAGGGTCGGTTAAAAAAAGGAAAACAACAAAGCCGTGATGGAGAAAAACAAAAAAATCGCTGTTATTGTCAGTCAGTATTGGAAGGAACTGACCCAAAAACTGCTTAATTCCTGCCTTAAGGAACTAAAAAAAGAGGGCCTGTCTCAAAAGCAGATTGATATCTTCAAGGTTCCCGGCTCTCTTGAAATCCCTCTTCTGGCAAAGAAATTAGCCAAAAAGAGAAAATACAAGGGGCTTATAGCCCTGGGCGTGGTGCTCAAGGGGAAAACCCTTCACTTTGAACAGGTCTCTCGAGAGTGCATAAGGGGGTGTATGAAGGTCTCCTACGATTACGAGGTGCCAATTGCATTTGAGGTTATTTGCGCTTACAAAAAGAAGGATGTTTTAAAAAGAACAACCCGGAGAGGCAAAGAAGCGGCCTTGGCGATTCTGGAAATGATTAGATTGCTATGAATCCATTTTCTTCAATACCAGAAGCCGTAAAAGAATTTAAAAGAGGAAACGCCCTGATTGTCCTTGATAGTCCAACGAGGGAAAATCAAGCAGACCTCATTTTTGCCGGAGAAAAAATTACCTCAAAAAAAATCAATTTTTTCCTTAAAAACTGCCGCGGGCTTATCTGCGCTGCCATCTCAAAAAAAATAGCCAATAAACTAAAAATCCCTCTAATGGTCAGTCCGGCAGAGAATAAAGAAAAAACCGGGGTCCAGTTCATGGTTTCTGTGGACGCCAAAAATGTAAACTCCTTCGGCATCTCCTCTTCTGACCGGGCAAAAACAATAAAAATACTTGCCAGTCCAAACTCAAGCCCCGACGACCTAGTCAGACCAGGCCATGTCTTTCCTCTTTTGGCAAGAGAAGGAGGGGTATTAGAAAGACAGGGCCATACCGAGGCAACGGTAGACCTAGCTAAACTGTCCGGGCTGTCAGCGGTTGGCGTCTTGTCTGAAATTTTAGACGAAAACGGCGAACCAGCCCGGTTGCCCAAGTTGATAAAGTTATCTATCAGGTTCAAAATAAAAATTATCACCATTGAGGACCTTTTCAGATACCTAAAGAAACATCCCCTCCGGTCGTAATAACCAGAATTGTCCGTGGCAACAAGTTTGGCGAATTGTTAACAGGATATTAAAATGCACGTTGCTGGCAAGAGTGTAAGTAGGTGTAATTTGTCAGACAGTTATTTCCACCCTACATTTTCTAAAAAGACAAAACGACGGGTGCTTTTTGTTCTCTATGGCGATCTTGGCCTCATTTTGTTGCCCAGCCGATCCTTTCGGTTAGATTTTAAATGACTTAATACATCATCTTGATTATTAAAGAAAATCCTGCTATAATAAAAATATGCGTTTTTATGAACTGACATTCCTTGTCTCTGCTAATGCTTCTGAGGAAGAAATGGAAAATCTGAGAGAAAAAATTACTTCCCTGGTCCAGAAAGAAGGAGTTCTGATCAATGGCCCCTTCTTCCAGAAAAGGGCGCTCGCTTACCCTATAAAAAAGCAGGATTGGGCCATTTTTGGAACCCTTGACTTTCAAATGAAGCCCGAGGCTCTGATCAAGTTTGAAAGGAAGTTAAAGTCAGAACCTCGCATTCTCCGCTATCTCTTGATAAGAGAGGAAGAATGGAAAAGGTCAGCCAAGTCGCCGCAGCCCTCTGTTCTCAAGAAAAAAACTAAAATACATAAGAGGGAAAAGGTCGAGCTGAAGGAAATAGATAAAAAATTGGAAGAGATATTAGGGAAATAATATGAATCTTAACAAGGCCTTCTTAATCGGCCGTTTAACTGCTGACCCTCAAACAAAAAACCTTCCCTCAGGCACCCAGGTCTGCAATTTTGGACTAGCCACCGACAGATACTTTACTGACAAGTCCGGTCAAAAGCAGAAACAAACCGATTTTCATAACATTGTTGCCTTTGGGAAATTGGCTGAAACCATCTCTCAATATCTGACAAAGGGAGGTCTTGTCTTTATTGAGGGTCGGATTAGAACAAGAAGTTGGGAGGACGCCTCTGGCCAAAAAAGATACCGAACAGAAATCATTGCTGAGAGAATCCAACTGGGACCAAAAACGGCTGGGAGAGAAATCCCGCCAGAGCCAGTCCCGGAACCGGAGGTTAAAGAGGAAATCCCTATTGTAGAAGAAAACGAAGAGATTAATGTAAAGGACATCCCCCTTTAATAGAATTGTAAAATCAGGGTTTAAGAATTAGATTTTACGATTAAATATTATGGCTTGCTACTTTTGCCAAAGAAATATAAAAGAAATCAGCTATAGGGATGTTGAACTCCTGAAGAAATTTGTTTCCAGTTTAGCCAAGATAAAGGGAAGAAAAAAAACCGGCATTTGTGCCAGCCATCAAAGAAAATTGTCTAGGGCAATAAAAAGAGCCAGATACCTTGGGCTCCTTCCCTATGTTACAAGATGAGGTCTATCCTTGAACTTCCTTTTTTTGAAGTATCTCCTTTTTAATCTGCTCGGCGATTTCTGGATTTTCCTTCAAAAAACGCTTGCTTGCTTCCATCCCCTGGCCCAATTTCTTGTTTCCGTATTGAAGCCAGGTACCGGATTTTTTTATCACACCAAACGCTACTCCTGTATTGATTAGGTCAGCCATCTTGGATATCCCTTCGTTATAGTATATGTCAAACTCGGTGGTCTTAAAGGGTGGAGCCACCTTATTTTTGACTATCTTTGCCTTAATTCTACTGCCGATGATTTCATCGCCGTGCTTTATTTGAGCAATTCTTCTTAGGTTAATTCTCACCGAGGCATAAAACTTAAGAGCCAGGCCTCCTGGGGTTGTTTCAGGACTACCAAACCGCACCCCCACCTTCATCCTTGTCTGGTTTATAAAAATGACAATGGTCTTGGTTTTTGAAATAATGCCAGAAAGTTTCCTTAGGGCTTGACTCATCAAGCGTGCCTGAAGCCCAACCTGAAAATCACCCATCTCTCCGGTAATTTCTGCCTGAGGGGCCAAGGCGGCAACTGAATCAACAACAATTACATCTACCTTTCCCGATTTGGTCAATGTTTCAACAATCTGAAGTGCTTGTTCCCCAGAACTGGGCTGAGAAATAAGAAGGTCGTCAACATTAACTCCAATCCTTCTCGCATAATCAGGATCCAGGGCATGCTCAGCATCAACAAATGCCCCCACTCCTTTTTGTTTCTGTGCCTCAGCCAAGATATGAAGAGCCAATGTGGTTTTCCCAGAACTCTCTGGTCCATATATCTCAACCACCCTGCCCCGCGGCACTCCTCCTACTCCCAGAGCCATATCTAAAGAAATAGAGCCGGTTGGTACCACATTAACCTCAACCGGCCTTACCTCCTTTAGTTTCATTATCGTCCCTTGTCCAAACCGGCGATTGATTTCTTCAATCGTTTCCTCTAAACCCTCTTTTTTCTCCTCCTTTTTCATTTTGGTTCAGTTTTATTTTATCCTTTTGGCTTCTTCCTGTCAAATACAATATCCTGTTAAAACAACACCCCCTGCTCACTTGAAAATCTTTTTCTCTCTTCTTCTGAAAAAACCCTTATCTTCCCGTACACCCCGTCATAGCCCGGCTCTCTTATCACCTGTCCCTCTCTTGCCCTTATTATCCCCTCGGCAAGTTCTGGCAAGGTAATTTTTTCCAGGTCCTCCCTCTTTGCTTTTAATAAAACATTGAATTCTGAACCAAATCTTTTAATTAATTTTTTGTATTCCTTTTCTACCTGAATTGTCTCAGGTCCTACCCCAAATACCTCAGCAATAATCTCAGCCAAGGGAATCAAACTCTTAAAGGGAATAGCCCCTTTGGGATGAAAGCCAACAGGCCTGTCAGCCAATTGTTCAACCCGATTCAAAACCCCAACCGTTAAGGGTTTGCCGCAGCGGGGGCAAATCCCATTATATTTTTTGGTCTCATGAGGAGAAAGGGAAAGGTGGCAAAGCCGGTGTCCGTCGTAATGATACTTCCCTTCCTCTGGATAGAATTCAATGGTGTATAAAAATCTTTTGGGGTCTTTTCTTCTTATTGCTTCTATGATTGAAAAATAATTTAACTCTGTGTTAAAAACATTTGCTTCCCGCCCGATTTTTTGGGGACTATGAGCGTCAGAATTTGAAATCAAGGTAATTCTTCGACCATCTGGAATCCGCCAAAGCATTGCTGGGTCAGCGCTCAGCCCTGTCTCTCCGGCATAGATGTACCTTGAATACTCTTCAAAACACTCCTCTAAAGAATCAAATCCAGAACGGGAACCAAAAAGAGAAAACCAAGGGGTCATCAGGTGGGCGCCGAGGACCAAGCAATTTTCAGAGGTATTCAAGACAATCTTTGCCAGTTCCTTGGCGTCCAGCCCTAAGATAGGTCTACCATCTGCTTTTAAATTGCCAATCAGAGCCAACTGGGCATTGATTTTTTCAACAATCTCAAGGGAAGGAGAAAATATCAAAACATGAACCTTTCTTACCTTCCCCCTCTTGGAATAAATACAACTGACCTCACTAGTTAAAATAAATCGCACCTGCTCAGAACCCGAGGACTGATGCCTTAATCTATATAGTCCCGGCTCTGTCGGCTCTAATTTCTCCTTCAGGTTTTTAAACCATTCAGGGTGGGTATAATCTCCAGTCGCTATAACCTTTATTCCTTTAATCTCAGCCCACCTGGCTATATTTTCTAAATCCATCTGTGGGCTTGTTGCCCGAGAGTATCTGCTGTGAATGTGGAAATCAGCGATAAAGCGCATTTTAACCAACAACTACAGTATCATCTTTATTCCTAATGAAGAAATCTGACCGCCCCCGAAGATTAGAATACCGGCAAAAACCGACCAGGCAATTATGTTTAGCAGCCTTTCTAATGTTCTGGGGGAAATTATTTCTTTTATCTGTTCTCCCACTGCCTCTTTCATCTTTTCCTCCAATTGGGCTTCCAGTCCTAACCCTTGGGAAGAGACCTCCGGGGCTTTCTTTTCTTGAATCCTAAAGACACAAGGCAGGGACTGGTTTTTGTAAAAGATATTATATGAGGAATAAAGGGTCCAGGATATTATTGTCAGCCCCGTAAAAAGCAAAATCCAGCCAAAAATTTTCTGCAATATCTTCAACATATTATTTTTCCTTCCCTGTCTATCTGTCCTTTTAATATCCGGGTATCAGAAATTGGCTTTCCGTCTTCGGCCAAAACAAATCTTATTTTTACAATTTTGATTGGCTTCCTTTTTAACTGCTTCCTCTTTTGGTTAATCAAAAGAGCCGTCTTTTCGGTCTCTGGCGAAACCACGATATAATCAAAATCCTCTTCAACAGCAGAGCCAAACCTGTCTTCAATCTTGACAATCTCTGCCTCTTTATTAAATTCCTTTTTCACAAACGCCTCTAGCGCCTTCTTTCTTGCCTCAAATTTCTTTACCTTCCTTTTTTTTAGGCCTTTAGCCATTTCGTCTGAGGTCAGCCCAATAAAAACATCGCCCAAATCAAAAGCCTTTTTTAGCAATTTTCTATGTCCTCGGTGAATAACCTCAAATGTTCCCCCAACAACAACCCGGGGGTTTGCCAAAATTGTTCCCCTAAAATCTCCTCCCCTTAACAACCTCTTCAGGTTGTCTAGATTACTGCTGACAGTAATGACCATTAGCCCCTGTCTTTTTGCCAGCCGGGCAGCAACTGGATCCACTGGGGTATGGAGCCCCGGGGACCACCTGCTTGGAATTAGTTTCAAGTAATCATCCCAAAAGAGTTTTTTTATTGGTCTGGCTTTTGGGTCCTTCTTAATATCTGCCGTGTAAACATAGCCTGCCTCGCTCAAATTAATAACCTCCCTTGTTCCAAAATCAAGAGCAATCTGACAGGCAACATAATCAGTAGACCATCCCGGTCTCCAACCAGAAGCAATTATTATTGAATGGGAATCAAAACTGAGCACCTTGCCTCTTTCATCCAAAATAACTGGCTCGGCATAATCTTTAAAAATCGTTCTTAAAAAATGGGCGTTGAGACGGGTTGCGTGAATCCCCAGCCAGTCCTTATCTTCGTCTTTTACCCGGGTGATTCTCTTGGCTGCCTCCTGATAGCGACGGGTAATCCCTCCCCCTCCAGGAACAATAATAAACTTCTTTCCTCTCTTTATCTCCCTTTTTATAAAAAGAGAAAATCTTTTTAGAAAGGAAACATTGATGTTGTCGTCCGGAAAAGCAATGGAGCCGCCTAACGCAATAACAAAAATTTTGCTCTTAAATACCATTTGTAGTTGTCAGATAATTTGGTAATATTTATAATGCCTACGCTGTCACTGAATACCTTGTTCTCAGATTATCTGTTATAATAACATTTTTGAAAAGATATTCCAATGAAAAAAACAGAAGCCAAAAAGGTAATCAGGGGAAAGGGGAGAGGGAAACGCCTGGGGTTTCCAACCCTTAACTTCCCCTTAGAAAAAGATGAAAAAATAAAAAGAGGGGTCTGGGTAATAGTTCTGGAGACAAAAAACGGCTCTTTCCCAGGGGTTGCCAATGTCGGAAGACCAGAAACATTCCTAGAGAAAAAAGAAGCAATTGAGTCCCATCTCCTTTTCCACCCCCAAGAAACAATAAAAGAGGCAAAGATTATTTTCTTAAAATATCTAAGGAAGACAATAAAATTTAATGACACTAATGGACTAAAAAAACAAATAAAAAAAGACATTGAACGGGCAATCTCTTTTTTTAGGAAAGAGCGCAAAAAGGCCCGCACATTGAACATTCCTTCCTCTTTTTGAGTTGAGGGTTTTTTTGAAATTCTTTTTTCACCAACTCCCAAAACCTCTTTTGGTCAAGAACATATTTACCCATTTCCTCCCAATCTACCATTGCCCTTGCCCGAGCCATCTTTTTGTCCCTCAATATGGCTTTTTTATTTCCTCTGGCAATATCAGCAATATGAGCGGCAAGTTTGGTTACAACAACCCCCTCTCTGACATCCTTGGCATCGGGCAAACCAATGTGCTCTTTGGCAGTTACATAACAAAGGAAATCGGCACCGAGGGCACCGGCAAGGGCGCCACCGAT
>JAGGSE010000099.1 GCA_021159225.1 bacterium | reverse complement strand
AAAAGAAGAAGGTTTCGCTTTTCGCTTTAAGTTGTAGTTTTGCCTTTTGCGCTTTGAGCTTTGCGCTTGAATGTTGATTTTGAATTTTGAGATGTAATTTTGAGATTTGCCCTGTACCACGTGGGGTACTTTGAATTTTGAGATTTAAAATATCATTTTGATTTTTGATTTTTGCATTTTGAATTTAATTTGTAATTTAAATTATGAGCGGAGAAGAAAAAGAGGTTTTTAAGGAAAGCCCTGAGGAACTGGCTAAGAGGATTTTTGAGGAGATTCAGGAAAAAAAGGAAAGGGGAGAGGAAAAGGAATTTTTGACTGCCGAGGAGAAAATAATTAAAGAAAAACTGCGTCGGGAGATAGAATTGATGAAAATAAATCCGGAACTTCAGGATGAAGCCCGGAAAAAAGCCCAAGAGATAAAGGAATTAGATGTTCAGGGGAAGATTAAGAATCTGCTTCTGGCGGCAGAACAAGAGGGAGTGGCGTTTGCCGTAAAAATAGCGGAGGGACTTAAAGATTCCTATCTTTTGGACGTCTTCCATGACATTTTAGCCAGAGACGGCCTTTTTAAGAGGTTTAAGAAATAAAACGAAGTAATGTCTCAGATTAAAAATACCGATGGTAACCATTGATTTATTACATATCCTTGTCTTTCTCTTTCTCCTTTTAGTTTTTGGGGCTGTTCTTGTTTTTCTCTCTCAAAAAAGCAAAAAGGAGCGGATTTTCAGGAGTTTGGAAAAGGTTCTCTTTTTGGTTTCAATGCCTAAATATGAGTTGAAAAAGGAGGAAACGATGAAGCAGGAGGAAAAGGTTCTTATTGCCCAGATGGAGCAAATATATGCTAATTTTTTCAATTTCCAGCCGGGTCTTTTTGGGAGGTCTCCGGAGATTGCTTTGGAAATTGCCTCTCAAATAGGAGGGAGAGACATTATGTTTTATGTGGCTGTACCCAGGTCTTTAGAAGCGGCTTTTGAAAAGTATGTTCAGGGGGTATACCCTCGGGCAGTGGTTGAAAAAATTCCTCAGGACTACACCATTTTTGAGCCAGGGGGAGTTGTCTCTGGGGCTTATCTAAAATTGGTCCAAAGACCATTTTTTCCCCTAAATACCTATAAACATCTTGAAAAGGACCCTATCTCAGTTATCACTGATACCTTCAGCAAGATAAAACCAGACGAAGGAGCGGCTATTCAGGTGATGATTAGACCGTTTCCTCAGGCAAAATGGATAAGGATGGGGGAGCGTCTTTTATTCAAAATAAAGCAGGGTAAGCCCTTGAGGGTTGCTGTTTGGGAGGCATCGAGAAATGCGGTAGTTGATTTTATTTTTGATTTGGTTGGAGCATTTTTTGCTGGTCCAAGGAAGAAAGAGAACCAAGATTTTTATCAGCAACAAAAGGAGCAAAGAGTAGAAGAGGCGACCCTGAAGGCAATTGAAGAAAAAATCCACAAGCAGGTCTTTGAGGTAAACATTAGATTGTTATCTTCTGCCCACAGCCGGCAAAGGGCTGATGAACTTTTAAGTCATATGGAGGCGTCTTTTGGCCAGTTTTCTCTTTTTTCACTTAATAGTCTGCGTTCAAATCGCTTGAGCGGCAGGGCGCTGCGGCGCCTTGTCTATGATTTTAGTTTTAGAAATTTCAGACCCTCTCAGAGAATTCTTTTGAATGTTGAGGAACTAACCAGCATTTACCACTTTCCAACCCGGTACGTTGAAACTCCTTATATCAGGTCCCAAAAAAGCGTTACCGCTCCTCCACCGGCTGAACTGCCGGAAAGGGGCCTGGTTCGTATTGGCAGGGTTATTTTTCGGGGAGAGGAAAAGGATGTTTCCTTTGCAACTGAAAACGACCGAAGGAGACATTTCTATATTGTGGGGCAGACCGGTACTGGAAAATCAAGTTTGTTAAGAGAGATGATTAGGCAGGATATAGAGGCAGGCAGGGGAGTGGGAGTTATTGATCCCCACGGCGACCTTATTGAGGCAACCCTTGCCAATATCCCAAAGGATAGGGTTGATGAGGTGGTCTTGTTTGAACCCTTTGACACAAAGCGGCCCTTGGGATTGAATATGTTGGAATATGAAACCCCGGAACAGAGAGATTTTGCTGTCTCTGAAATGATTACAATTTTTCATAAACTTTTTCCGCCAGAAATTATTGGTCCAATGTTTGAGCATTATATGAGAAATGCAATGCTTGCTTTAATGGCAGACCAAAGCGAACCGGGCACACTGGTAGAGATTCCAAGAATTTTTACTGACGATGAATTTATGGAATCTAAATTAAGGAAGGTAACTGACCCTTTGGTAAGAAATTTTTGGCTTAAGGAATGGCGTCAGACCACCGGGGAGACAAAGTCAGATATGCTGGGTTATGTGGTTTCAAAGGTTGGAGGGTTTGTAGGTAATGAGATGATGAGGAATATTATTGGACAGAGTCATTCCAGTTTTGACCTCTCAAAGATAATGGATGAAGGGAAGATATTCTTGGCAAATTTATCAAAGGGCAGGACAGGAGAGGTAAATAGTTCCCTTTTAGGTCTGATTTTGGTTTCAAAAATGCAGATGGCGGCAATGAAAAGGGCAAGGATTCCTGAGGAGGAGCGCCGGGATTTTTATTTGTATATTGATGAGTTTCAGAACTTTACCACTGATTCTATTGCCACCATTTTGTCCGAGGCAAGAAAATATCGTTTGAATCTGATATTAGCCCATCAGTACATACCCCAGTTGGCAGAGCAAATAAGAAACGCTGTTTTAGGAAATGCGGGAACAATTGGCGCTTTCCGGGTAGGAGCCAATGACGCTGAATTTTTAGAAAAGCAGTTTGAGCCGGAGTTTTCCAGATTTGACCTGGTCAACCTGGATAACTTTGTTCTCATATTGAGATTGATGATTGAAGGCAAGACAACCCCGCCTTTTAAGATTCAAACCGTTGTTCCCAAGAAAGGAAATCCGGAAATTGTGGAGCCGATTAAAAAGTTGTCAAAACTGAAGTATGGAAGAAGAAAGGAAGATGTTGAGGCAGAGATTGCCCGGAGAATGAAACTGAGCCAGGTATAGGGGCAAATCCACCCTTGACAAGTATTATTTAAATGAGGTAAGGTGAAGGTGTCGGTTGAGGATTAAAGGTTGCGGCCGATTTAGCAATAAGTAGAAAGTAGAAAACTAAGTTTTTTAATAAATTTTATGAATCCAGAAAAAAGATCTGCCTTTTCATCAGGGAGGAACGGAGAAAGTTCTCCCGAGAAGGCAACTAGCAAACAGAAGACGGATAAAATAGCCGAAGAGCAACGACTTTATGAGACCCAAAAGAGAATATGGGGGAAAGAATATGCAGACAAGAAAAGACAAGAAAGACAACAAAATGAAGTGAAGGAAAGAGTAGAACCCGCGGAACAGAAGATTTCTAAGAAGAAAACAGAGGAAAAGGGGAGGAGAAGAATAGAGGAAGAAATAAGACAGAAAAGGAAAGAAAGAAAAGAGGAGGTAGAAAAAGGAAAAGAAAGGGCATTAGAAGGTTTTGGAAAAATGATGGAAAAATTTCCTGAGTCAAGGAAATTGCCAGAAGAGGGAGTAGTGCAAGAAGAAGCAAAGGAAGCAGAAGGAGCAGAAAGAGCAGAAGGAGCAGAAGGAGAAGTAACGCAAGAAGAAGCAAAAGAAGAGATTAGATTTGAGCCAGAAGAAAAGGAGAAGATGCCTTGGGATGTAGAGGCGCTGATAAGGTCAAACAGGGAATTTCTGGAAGAATATGGACTTGTGCCGGAACTTAAAGGAGAAACATTGGAAAATATAGACCGTTATCTCCAAGATGATATTTTTGATGTTCAACTAAAGATGGCTAAAGAGTGGGCAAAGATGGGAGATAATATGGCAGAAATCAAAAAGGCGCTGGGGGGAAAAGAAGAAATTTCTGACCGGGAGTTGGTAGCAGAGGTCAAGAGAATGGGAGGGTTTGAACAGATGATGGAAGAAGAAGGGCTTTCTGATAGAATAGACGAGTTAAAGGAAAGGTGGAAGCAGTTAAATACCCTGAGGGAGACCTGGAAGAAGGGAGAAGCGCCTGCTCAGGTTGCCGGATTAACCTTATATGAGTTTGAGGAGATGAGAAAGGTGCTTGAGGAAGAGGTTGAAGCGAAAAGAACGGAAGTGGTAGGCCATTGGAAAAAATTAACAACAGGAAAACTTGCTCCGGAGGTAAAAGAAAATATCCAGAAGGAATATCAGCAACTTTTAGAAGAATTAAAAGAAAAAGAACAAAAACTCCAAACACTTCAACGAACCCAGCAAGATATTTTGGAGGTAACTGCTGGACGAGATTTAGAAAGGGAGGCAAGAACCATGATAATGGGCGATTTGATAAAAACAGGAAAGAGATTGGAAACCAAAAGCGAAATAAGAAGGTTTGCCAAAGAAATAATGGGCTGGAAGGTAGAAGGATTGTCAGCGAGGGAAAAGATAACCCGAAAACTGAAAGGAGAGCCAACCGATGTAATAAGAGTTACTTATGAGACCGGAGAAACAGAAGAGATTCCAGAGGCTGACCTAAAGGAACTGATAATAGATGGATACAAAGAAAACAGGCAGAGAGAAGAAATAACAAAATTAATTGAAAAAGCCGCTCCGAACAAAGCCGAGGCAGTAAAAAATGCCTATGAAGCATTAAAGGACGCCCTGATAAAACAAGCAAAGGAAAAAGAATTGAATAAGGTAGCCAGTCCTGAAAAGATAGAAAAACTGAAAGAAGTAGTCGGAGAAGGAGGGGTAGATGTCATTAATGGTATTGAAAATTTAAATAAAGGAATCTTGGAGACAGGATTTACAGGAAATATAGAAGGAGATTATTCAAGGTTAAGGGATATTGTGGACTCATCAGGTTTGGGAGAGATGCCAGAACTTGAAGAGATAAGCGATGAAGCAAGAAAAAATTATGGAGAGATAGTGGAATCTAAAGATAGGGTGGGTTTGATAAGATGGATAGTAGAGGCATTGTTGGAGGGCATTAAGACAACCGAGTAATTAAGGCAGATAATAAAATTTTATGGCTAAAGCAACAATTCTTTCAGACGAGAGTTTAGAGAAGTTTGTTTCAGAACTTAATCTCAGTGCAGAAAATAAAAATTTTCTTTTGGAAAGAATCCCTCATTTAGATTTGGAGCAAAGGAAGTTTCTTTTTCGTCTTTTGTTTCAGATTTATCTTTTGGATTTAGAAGAAAAAGCGGTCTTGTCAGGAATTAAGAGAGAAGAAGAAAAGAAGTAAGACCTTTATTTTGCTTAAAAAGTCGGAATGAGGCTTGACGGGCTTTAATCAGCCCGTTTTTTTTTGCAGAATCTGGGAAATTTGGTAAAATAGAAATAAATAATTCTGTATATTAAATGCTTATGGCTGAAATTTTTTGGCATAGTTTGCCGATAGAGGAGGTAATAAGGGTATTAAAAACAGACCCTGAAAAAGGATTGACCAAAGACGAGGTTGAAACCCGAGTTCAGGAATTTGGCAAGAACCTTCTTCCCCAAAAACCCCTTCCCTCAAGTTTTGCTTTGTTTTTAGGTCAGTTTAAGGATGTCTTGATTGTAATTTTGCTTATTGCCGGACTTCTTACCTTTGTTTATCAAAAATATGCCGACACCTTGGCTATTTTTCTTATTGTTTTTTTAAGCGCCCTGATTGGCTTTTATCAGGAGCGCCGCGCCTGGGATATTTTAGAGGGATTGAGAAGGGTTGCAAGGATGAAGGCGACCGTAATAAGAGATGGAAACAAGCGTATTCTGGACTCTGAAGAGGTTGTCCCTGGAGACATTGTGATTTTGGAAGCAGGGGACAAGGTGCCGGCTGACGCAAGGATAATTAAAAGCAGGGAGATGAAAATCAACGAGATGGAATTGACTGGAGAATTTTTACCTTCGGAAAAACGGGCTGGAACCATTCCCGAAAAAACCCCGCTTGTTGACAGGGAAAATATGCTTTATATGGGAACGATAGTAGAACAGGGCGAGGGTTTGGCAGTAGTTACTGCCACTGGGTTTAACACAGAACTTGGAAGGATTGCCGGCATGATAGAAGAAAAAGAAAGCCCCACCCCTCTTCAAAATAAAATAAAAAGATTGGGGTTTGAGGTAGCCGGCATTATCGGAATTTTTGTTTTTATTATTTTTTTAATTGGTCTTTCTCAAGGGAGAGATTTTTTTCTGCTTTTGGAAACAGCGGTTGCTACGGCAGTTGGGGCAGTGCCTGAGGGTCTGCCGGCGGCTGTGACTATAACCCTTGCCTTGGGCGCTGAGCGGATTTTAAGAAAAAAAGGATTGGTTAAAAATTTAACTTCGGTTGAAACGCTGGGCTCAACAGCAATAATTTGTTCTGACAAAACCCTAACCCTGACTGAGGGAAAAATGAGGGTGGAAGGAATTGAGGCAAAGAATGGGGATAAATTTTTAGCACTGAAATCAGCGGTTTTAACTTCTAAGGCGTTTATTGAAAATCCGGAAGAACCAAAGGAAAAATGGATATTAAGAGGGAGTCCGACTGAGAAGGCGGTGTTAAAGAAAGCCATTGAAATGGGTCTTGACTACAGGGCCTTTGAGCCAAAACTAATTCAAAAAATACCATTTAACTCAAAGGATAAAATTGCCTTCGCTTTTTACAAGGAAGACGGTCTTAAAACCATTTATGCCTGCGGTGCCCCAGAGAAAGTCCTCCGAATTTGCCAACTAAAAGAGAAAGAAAGAAATATCTTGGAGAAAAGGGTAGGCGAATTAACCGGGAAGGGATTGAGGGTTTTGGCTTCAGCCGGGAAGAAAGGCATTAGAAAAACATCAATTCAGGGGCTTAAGGATTTAACTTTTTTCGGTTTTTTGACGCTGACCGACCCCTTGAGACCTGAGGCAAAAGAAGCGATAAAGGTATGTTGTCAGGCAAAGATGGCGCCAATCATTGTCACCGGCGACCATAAATTAACAGCCAAGGTGGTTTCTGAAAAATTGGGCATAAAGGTAAAAGACGAAAACATTTTAGAAGGAAAAGATATAGACAGGTTGTCAGATGAACAACTGGATATGGTTTTGGAGAAAATTAAAATTTACGCTCGGGTTGAACCCAGGCACAAACTTCGGATTGTTAAGGCATGGCAAAGAAGGAACAAGGTAGTGGCGATGACCGGGGATGGAATAAATGATGCCCCGGCTTTAAGGCGAGCGGACATCGGGGTGGCTTTGGGCTCGGGCACAGAGGCGGCAAAGGAAGCGGCAGACCTAATTTTAGCAAACGATAGTTTTTCTGTAATTAAGGAAGCGGTAAGAGAGGGCAGAAGGGTGGTGGACAACATAAGAAAGGCGATTTTGTTTATGGGAGCGGAGTGTTTTTCAGAAATTATTTTGGTTTTTGGCTCTTTTATTTTCCATCTCCCTCTGCCGGTTTTACCTGTCCAGATTTTATGGGAAAATCTTCTCGTCGGAAGTCCTCAGGGAATGGCTTTTGCCTTTGAACCTGTTGAGAAGGGAACAATGAAGAGGATGCCCGAGGATCCAAAACTGCCTCTTGTTACCAGAGAAATGAAGTATCTTATTTTTTTCGGCGGCATTTTAACCGATTTTATTCTTTTCTTAATTTTTCTCTTTCTTTACAAATTTTCAGATTACCCATTACCTCATATAAGAACGATTATTTTTGCCGGCCTTTCTTGGGGTTCGCTCTTTTATCTTTATTCCTGCAAAAACCTGAGAAAAAATATCTGGGAATATAATGTCTTTTCAAATCGGACGTTAAATATTACCTTGTTTCTGGGAGTGTTGATGATTTTGGCTGGCATCTATCTGCCGGTTTTTCAAGCCCTTATTAAGACCGTCCCCTTGAATTACTTTGACTGGCTGATTCTTTTCTTATTTGGCTTTTTCAACCTTGCAATATTTGAATCAGTTAAGTATGCTTTTAAGAAGAAAATAGTATAGTTTACAATGACCAAAGTTCAAGCGCAAAGCTCAAAGCGCAAAACGCAAAACTACAACTTAAAGCGAAAAGCGAGACCTTTCTTTTTAGCTTTGAGCTTTACGCTTTAGCCTTGCGCTTTGCGTTTTACGTTTTGAGTTTAAAATAATATGAGTATTCTTTTTCATACCCTCGCTTTCATTGTTGCCTGTTTTTTTCTTGTTTTTTCCGGGAGGCACCTGATTGATTCTTTATCAAAAATCTCCAGATTTCTTAACTGGAAAGAGTTCGTTGTTGCCTTTTTTCTTATGGCTCTGGGCGTCTCCCTGCCTAACTTTTTTGTGGGAATTACCTCTGCTTTTAATAAAATTCCCCAACTTTCTCTTGGCGATATCATAGGGGGAAACATTATTGACCTGTCCATAGTGGTTGGGTTGGCTGCCCTTGTTTCCCGGGCCGGACTCACAGCCGCCAGTAGTACGGTTCAGGAAACCGCTTTTTTTACTGTTTTTATCGCTCTTTTGCCTCTTCTTTTAATTTCTGATATGACCCTTTCTCGCTTTGATGGAATCATTCTTATTCTTGCTTTTATTTTTTACACCTTCTGGCTGTTTTCCAAAAAAGACAGATTTACCAAAATTTACGGCAGAATCAAAGAGCCAAAGAGTTTTGGCTTTTTCCTTAAAAATCTTGGTTATTTTTTTGGCTCGTTTATTGTTGTTCTTTTATCTGCCAACCTTATCGTTGCTTCGGCAAAATTTTTTGCTTCTTACTTTTCTTTGCCTCTTACTGCCATTGGTATTTTTATTATTGGACTGGGAAATTCCTTGCCTGAGATGTTTTTTTCTCTCCAGGCAGCCAGAAAGGGGGAGGACTGGCTAATGCTGGGCGACATAATGGGAGGAGTGATAATTACCGCCACCTTGGTTTTGGGAATAGTATCATTGATTTGTCCAATAAAGATAACCAATTTTTCAGAGATAGCGATTGGTCGGGGATTTTTAGCCCTTTCCGCTATATTTTTCTTGATTTTTATCAGGAGTGGGCGAAAGATAACCAAAAGAGAAGGTATTTTTTTGGTACTAATTTACATTGCCTTTCTAACAGTTGAAATTTTGTTTTAATAATGGTAATCTAATCAGAAATCCGAAATCCGAATTTCAAAACAATGACCAACCCTGAACCACGTAGGGTTC
>JAGGSE010000019.1 GCA_021159225.1 bacterium | reverse complement strand
ATTTTGATTTTTGATTTTTGCATTTTGAATTATTTATTATGCCACGTATTGCCGGAATTAACATACCAGAGAACAAACAAATATTAATCGCCCTTACCTATATTCATGGTATAGGCAGGAGTTTGGCGGGAGAAATTTTAGAAAAGGCGGGAATTAGCCCTTCTGTTAAAGCCAAGAGTCTAACAACCGAACAACTGAACCTGCTTAAGGAGATTATTGAGAAAAATTACACTGTTGAAGGAGCGTTGAAAAGAGAAGTAATGATGAACATTAAAAGATTAAGAGATATTGGTTGCTGGCGCGGCCTGCGTCATATAAAGGGCTTACCGGTCAGAGGGCAAACAACAAGAACCAACTCCAGAACAGTTAGAGGAAATGTCAGAAGAACGGTAACCTCTGGGAGAAAGGCGCCTCCTGCTCCTAAGTAAGGGATTTTAGCAAAAGACAAAGAAGTTGGTTGACAAATATTATGGGAAAAAAAAGAATTATCAGCAAAACAAAAGAGGATTTGATAAGAGAGAGAGAAACAATAGAAGCCAAGATAGAGAAAAAAACAAGACTGAAATCATCCCAAAAAATAAAAGAGGGAAAACTATATATTTTTTCTTCCTACAACAATACAATTATCTCTCTTACAGACCCTCAGGGCAATGTTTTATTTTGGACATCTGCCGGCAGTTTGGGATTTAAGGGAACAAAAAAGGGAACTCCCTTTGCCGCTTCTAAAACAGCCGAGGTGATGGCTCAAGCAATAAAAAAAATGGGCATTGAAAAGGTCAGCATCTTGGTAAAGGGGATTGGTTCGGGCAGAGAATCAGCGATTAGGAGTTTGGCAGCAAGGGGATTGACTATTTCTTCCATCAAGGATGTTACTCCTATTCCTCATAATGGCTGCCGACCGAGGAAAGTTAGAAGGGTTTAATTAATTATATGGTTAGTTCTAAATCTAAATGTAAAATTTGTCGCCGTCTGGGAACAAAACTATTTCTTAAGGGAGAAAGGTGTTTTTCTTCAAAATGCGCATTGGTTAAGAGACCTTATCCTCCGGGTGCAAAAGCAAAGAGAGCAAGGAGGTCTTTTTCTGAATACGGCATGGAATTGAAAGAAAAACAAAAACTAAAAAACCTATATCAGTTAAGAGAAAAGACATTAAAGAGATATGTGACCGAGGCCCTTGCCCAAAAAGAAAAAGGAGGAAATCCCGTGATTTTATTGTTTAAGAAATTAGAGAGCCGATTGGATAATATTGTTTTCAGGTTAGGATTTGCTCCTTCTCGCTCTCAGGCGCGGCAGATGGTTTCCCATGGCTTTTTTTTGGTGGATAAAAAACCTATCAATGTGCCTTCGTTTTTGGTAAAACTGGGTCAAGAGGTTTCCCTAAAACCGAATCTAGCCAAGACTCCCCCTTTTCAAAATATAAAAAATGTGTTAAAAAAGCAAAAGGTCCCTAAATGGCTTAAATTAGATATTGATAAATTGTCGGGAAAGGTGATTGGAGAACCAACATTGGAAGAGATTAATGCTCCGGTGGAGACATTAGCCATATTTGAGTATTATTCAAGATAAAAAAAATGTATGATTCCATTACCTTCGGCACCAAAAATTGTTGAAAGTAAAAAGAATAGAGCGGTTTTTGAAATTGAGGGTCTTTATCCCGGCTACGGAGTGACCATCGGGAATAGTTTAAGAAGGGTTTTAATTTCTTCTTTGGAGGGAGCGGCTGTAACCCAGGTAAAAATTAGAGGAGTTAGTCATGAGATTTCAACAATACCTGGCGTGTTGGAAGATGTTATCAACATCATTCTCAACCTAAAGAAATTAAGGTTTAAGATGAGCAGCCGGGAGCCCCAGAAAGGAACCCTAAAGGTTAAGGGAGCAAGGGAGGTGAAGGGCTCGGATTTTCAACTTCCCTCACAGGTGGAGTTGGTTAATAAGACAGCCAAAATTTGCACCATTACAGACAAAAAAAAGGAATTGGAAATGGAAATTCAGATAGAACGCGGGGTGGGGTATGAACCGGTAGAAATGAGAAAGAAGGAGAAATTAGAAATCGGGGTAATTCCTATAGACGCGATTTTCACTCCCATAAGAAACGTCAGTTTTAGGGTTGAAAATATGAGGGTAGGAAAGAGGACTGACTTTGACCGACTTTTTTTAGACATTGAGACCGACGGCACTATTACTCCTCAAGAGGCATTTTCTCAGGCCTCTGAAATTTTGGTTAAACATTTTTCTACTTTTTATGAGGAAAAGGGTAAAGGGAAGAAAACTTAGTAGAAAAGAGGGCCAGAGGAAAGCTCTTTTAAGGAGTTTAGCCCGGGCCCTTTTTTTGAAAGAAAAGATTAAAACAACAGAAGCCAAAGCCAAGGAGGTTGCCCGGTTTGTTGAGAAACAAATCAGTATAGCCAAAAGGGGCGATTTGTCTTCTCAGCGATTATTGCTTCGCCATTTCTCAAAAGATGTAGTGAAAAAATTGGTTGAAGAAATTGGAAAAAGATATAAGGAAAGAAAGGGAGGCTATACAAGGATAAGGAAGATAGGGCCAAGAAAGAATGATGGCGCAAAAATGGCTTTAGTAGAAATGGTAAAATAGGTCTATGGAGCGTGAGATACATACAATTGATGTAAAGGGAAAGCCCCTGGGTAGGGTGGCTAGTCAGATTGCTGTTTTGCTGATGGGCAAACATAAACCGGATTTTGTTCCAAATCAAGACCGGGGAGATTTTGTTCATGTGAAAAATGTGGACAAAATCAAACTGACAGGAAAAAAAATTGAGCAAAAAAAATATTACCGGCATTCCGGATATCTTGGTCATCTAAAGGAGATTCCTGTGAAGAAGGTAATGTCTCAAAAGCCCGAGGAGGTTTTAAGAAGAGCGGTTTCCGGGATGTTGCCAAAGAATAGATTAAGGAAACAACGCTTGAGACGGCTAAAATTTGTATAATTTTATGCAAAAAAAGAACAAAAAAACAGCCAAAGAGACAGAGAAAAAACCTGCTGCTAAAAAGAGGGCAGAAAAAACATCTGCCAGAAAGGAAGAGAGCAAAATGAAATATTTTGAAGGTGTAGGCAGGCGAAAAACAGCCACGGCAGTTGCCCGTCTTTTTTCTGTCAAAGAACCGGCTTTTATAGTTAACAACAAGAAACTTGAAGACTATTTTCCTCTTTCTCAAATGAGGCAAACTGCCCTGAGTCCTTTAGAGCAGGTCAATTGCCTTGATAGATTTAGGGTTTGGGTTAGGGTTAGAGGAGGCGGTTTGAATGCTCAATCAGAAGCCATTCGGCTGTCTATTGCCCGGGCATTATCTTTGTTTAATCCTGCTTTTTCTAGACGCTTGAAAAAGTTGAACTATTTAACCCGCGACCCGAGAATGAAAGAAAGAAAGAAGTTTGGCTTAAAGAGAGCCAGAAGGGCGCCTCAATGGTCCAAGAGGTAATATGTTGAAGGAGGTCATTACTAAATATTACTCGGACCTGAGAAAGGAAATGGGACAGCACCATTTTTATATTACTGATGCCGGAAAATGCCAGAGGGCGATTTTTTTTAGATTTAAAAAAGCCCCGGCTGAAGCGATGGAACCGCGGCTTTTAATGATATTTGACCATGGAGATCATATTCACCAGATGATAATGAAGGCATTATTTGGGGCAAGGAAAATGCATGTAGTAGCCGCTGAAGTCAATATCCCTCCCCAAGAAATAGTTAGCGGACGCGCTGACGCTATCTTGAGTGACGGAAAAGACCTTTATGTTTTAGATATTAAAAGCATCAACGGCCAGATATTTAGAAATTTGTCTTCTCCAAAGTCCGACCATATAAATCAGGTCCAACTTTATCTCCATTTTTTTAAACTAAAAAAGGGCATCCTTCTTTATGTTAACAAGGATACCCAGGAGTTAAAGGAATTTTTAGTGGACTACAACCAACAAATTTGTGAATATCTTTTGAGAGAACTTTCGCTTCTTAAGGATAAAATTGAAAAGAATATCGTTCCCCCAAGGATTTCTAATTTATCAGACAAATGGCAGTGTCAGTATTGTCAATTTAAGGAAATTTGTAAGATTGCTGGCCCAGAAGAGGTTGATTGGAATCTCTTTAAGAGAAAAATTGAGGCAATTAGTTCAATGAGGACATCCTAATCAATCTTTTCCGGACAATGGCGATTGCTTCCTTGAGGGTCTTTTTGTTGTTGTAGTTTTTGAGAATAGTTTTTAATTTATTTCTATTCTTATTTTTAATTTTTTGAATCGTATCAATAAGCAGAGGTATTGCCCTTACGATATTGTCCACGATAGTGATACTGGCTTTTTGGGATGTTCTGGAAAATGGATTGAGGTCAACTGCTACTACCTTTTTCCCCATTTTTATAAGGTGTTCGGTTCTGTCGCCGTCTTCAAGAGGGACAAAGACAACATCTGCCTTGAAAATTCCTTCCTTGCTAACCTTTCTTCGTTCGCTTTTTAATCCGGGGATAATCACTTGGGGCATTTTTTTTACCAGAAACTTCTTTGCCCCTAAAGAAATCAGAAATTTCTCAATTTTTTCCTTCCTTTCTTTTGTCCGATAAAATAAATTTACTTCAATTTTTGCTTCACTAGCCCTGGCAAGTTTAATAACCTGCTTTCCTGCCAAGGCGGCAGTGTTGCCATTGACTGAAATTACAGGATATTTTGCCAATAAAAAAAGCGAAGCCGCGGCCTCAATGGCTTTTTTGGCAGGTCTGATTGTTTTTTCGCCTAAAATATAATCAAATGCTTCTGCCCTTCCCTGCGCAATAAGCCCTTGAGGAACAACCATTCCTTTCCTAAATCCCTTAACTATTTTTTCTCTTTGGAGAAGAGAGAGGTATCGGGGATGAGATTTAGGCAAATTATTCATTTTAGAGCGGGTTGCAAAATTTTCAGATATTGGTTAAGATTCTTTTTGTATGGGGACCGTGGTGTAATAGCAGCACGGGGACCTGTGGAGTCCTTGGTACGGATGCAAATTCCGTCGGTCCCCCAAGAGAAGATTCATTTCCCAAATCTCCTTTGTTTTTCTAAGAAGTTCTTAACTGCCGCTTCAAACTCTTTTGGGCTAAAATCCGGGTAAAGGGTTTTGGTAAAGTAGTATTGAGAGTAGGCGGTATGCCACATCATAAACCCTGCTGAGTTGTGAGGGTCGTTTTCGCATCCTGTTCGGATAATAAGGTCAACAGGAGGCAGGTCTTTTGTCCAGAGAAAGTTTTTTACCACCTCATTGGTTATTTTAAGGGCACTTTTTTTTGCCGCCTTGGCAATTCTTTTTATTGCATCCAACATTTCATCGGTTCCATTATAGGCAAGAAGAAATGTTATGGAAAACAGGTTGTTTTTTTCTGTCTTTTCCATCAGTTTTTCAATTATTTTTACGGTTTTTTTAGGCATAACCTCTCGGAACTTCCCCAAGATTCGGATTTTAATCTTATTTCTGCTAACCTCGGCGTCTTTAAGCAGTCGCTGGAATTCAGTAGTTGCCAGGGTAACTAAAAATTTTACCTCTTGACGAGACCTCCGGATGATGTTGTCGTAGGAGGCGGCCCAAAAGGTCAGATAAGGAATTTTCATTTCCACGGCTTTCTCAAAAATTTTTCGGGTTGTCATTACCCCGGTTATGTGGCCGTCCTGTCCCCTTATTCCTTTTCTTTTCGCCCATCTTCTATTTCCGTCTGGAATAATAACAACATGTTTAAGCATAGTTTTCAACATTATACCTTACCATTTTGCTTTATGCAAGCCCAAATGATAGCCCAGCCGGTTGACGATTATATGAAGAAAAAAGGTTGAGATAAAAATGGCAATCCAGATTAAAAGAGGAAGTTTCAGAAACGGTTGGGAGATGACAAACGCCCCGATAACATAATTTGTCTGGTCAAAAGGAAGGAAAGCCGCTCCCGGCTTTAGCCCAAGACGCCTTTTAATAAAGGCAAAGGACAGGTCTCCGAGCACAGCGCCAAAACAAATCAAAAAACCAAAAACCAAGATATTAATTGTTTGGTAGTTAATTAAACTTAATTTTTTAAAAAAGGGGAAATGATAAAGATAGAACTGCAGGAAAGCGACAAGCATTCCAGTAAAAATTCCCAACAGGGCTCCCCGCCAGGTTTTATGGGAGCCCAAAATTGGCTTGCCTCCTATTGTTTTGCCCGAATCAATAGGTTTTGCCAAAGACATTAAGATACCTGCCTTTTTTGATAGGGGAGGGGTCATATTGCAAACATAGGCAGGGAGAAAAAAATAGAGACAGGATAAAAGATATATTAAAAGCCGCATACTGCATTTTTGAAATGAGATATTTCTTTTTTACCCTTTTCTATTTTAATCGTTAGAACATCAATCTGCCACTTAGAATTAAGAGGTATTTTGTTTTTTATCAGCCAGGCCTCTGCTGCCTGCTGGAGTTTTCTTCGTTTGCTAAGGTTTACCTTTTCCTCTGGAGGAATTGCCAGATTTGATCTTTTCGGCTTTATTGTTTTAACCTCAACAAAAGAGATTAAATCTTTCAGTTTGGCTATAATGTCAATTTCGCTTTTTTGGGGATTTCCGGGGATTCTAAAGACAAAATTATTTTCAAGAATTTTATAGCCCTTTTTTTTCAAATAATCTCTGGCGATTTTTTCTCCAATATCTCCTGTTTGTTTTCCGGAGGAAGAATTTTTCAAAACCATTTCCTTTTTATAAAGATGAATACTCCTATTGCCGAGAGAACAAAGGAAATAGCAACAATATAGATAAAGGCGTAGGGGCTGTATTCAAAAGGCAGTCTCACGTTCATTCCGTATATACTTGCCACCAGCGTAGGGATCATCAAGATTATGGTGATAGAGGTCAGAGCCTTTACCACGACATTTAGATTGTTTGATATAACAGAGGCAAAGGCGTCCATCATTCCACTTAAAACCTTGCTGTAGATGTTAGCCATTTCAATGGCTTGCCTGTTTTCTATAATTACATCTTCAAGCAGGTCTTCGTTGCCCGGGTTTGGTTTAATAATTTCTGTTCTCTGGAGCCGTTCCATCATCAATTCATTTGACCTTAAAGAGGTGGTAAAGAAGACCAAACTTTTTTCAATATTCAGCAGTTTTATCAATGCCTCATTCTCAATTGACCTATGGAGTTCTTTTTCAAAGGAGGTTGTTCTTTCGTTGATTTGTTTTAGATATTTTAGGTACCAGTGAGCAGTTTTGAGGAATATCTGGAGGATGAAGCGGTCTTTTTCTTCTATCTTGAAATTTTTTATCCGTCCTTTGATAAAGTCAGAAATTACCTCACTTTTTTCGGAGGAGAGGGTAATAAATATGTCTTTGTTAAATATTATTCCCAACGGCAGGGTGATGAAAGGAATTTCCTTATTTTTTTTATCAAAGTGGGGGATTCTTAAGACGATTAAAGCAAAACCGTTGTCTATTTCTATTCTTGCTCTTTCATTGATATCCAGTGGGTCAACCAGAAAATTTAGGGGAATATTCATTCTCTGAGATAATTCTTTTATTTCCTCACCTGTCGGGCAGGTGATGTTTATCCAGCAGTTTTCTTCAAAGCTGCTGACCTTCTTGACCTCTCCCTCTTCTGTTTTGAATATCTCAATCATAATTTGTTTGAGGTTCTTTTACTGTTTCGGAGATAAACTGTTCGGATAGGAAAGGGAATGACGATTTTTTCTTTTTTGTATCTTTTGTGTAATTTTTTAATGAATTCATGCTTAATCAGGTATTGGTCAACAAACTCCTTGGCTCGCAAAATGACAGTAAAGTTTATACTGGATTCTCCAAATGTATGATATCTAATAAATGGTTCAAAGTTGGGTACCCCGCCGGGGATATTTTTCAGCACATCTTTGGCAACATCAATTGTTACCCTTTCTACCTTTTCCAGGTCGCTGTCATAGGAAACCCCCACCTCAATTTTTACCGCTAGTTCCTTTTCGGGCAGATGATAATTTGTAATGATTGCCGAGGCAAGTTTGGAATTGGGAATAACTACCATATTATTCGGCAACTGACGGATGGTAGTATTTCTCCAATTGATATCTGTAACATACCCTTTTTCTCCAGTGCTTAGTTTAACATAATCCCCCGGCCTTATCTGCCGAGAAAGAACGATATGGAGTCCGGCGAATAAATTAGCAAGGGTGTCCTGGAGAGCAAGAGCAACCGCTAGCCCGCCAATTCCAAAGGCAGTAAGTAGGGGAGTTATTGAGATACCGAATACCTGAAGAATAAAAAGAATTCCAAAGAAAAGTATCAATCCTTTTGCAAGATTGGGCAATAGGGAGGTGCTGGGTAAGATATTTTTTACTTTTTCGCTATAAAGAAAAATAAACCCTCCGGTAATTTCTCCACAGACAAGGGTTGCTGAAAGGATAAATACGGCTAAAACTGCTTTGCAGAGAATGTTTGAAATAACCAGACCAGGAAAAAGGTAATAAATGCCCACGTATAGGCCGGCCAAGGGAAACCATAATGAGAATTTTCGTCGGAGAGATTGAACAATAATTTCATCTCCTTTCCATTTTGTTCGTTTGGCTATCTTTTTAAATTTTTTGTAGACAAACCTGTCAAAAAAAAGACCAATTAAAAACATTCCGACTACAATAGCAGCCAGCAGTAAATTTAGACGAATAATATTGGGGATTTCGGTCATAGTGTTATCTATTTGCTCTTTTTAACTTTTTGGACCGATGGGGATTTGAACCCCAGACCCCTGCTATGCGAAAGCAGTGCTCTCCCGCTGAGCTATCGGCCCATTGGTTAAAATTCTTTCATAACACTTTAATTATACAACTTTTCAAGAATTATTCCAACCACATTATTGTAGCAAAGTTTTACCTACTTGACAAAAAATTAAAAAGAGATAAATATATCAATGCAGATTGATTAAATCAATTTAATGAAGCCGGATTGTTGCAAAAATAAATCAGGGGAGAAGATAAGGCAGGTGGTAGAATTTTTAAAAATAGTCTCTGAAAAAAATCGGCTTAAAATTTTGTGTCTTTTGGAAAAAGGCGAAAAATGTGTTTGCGAGATTTGGCAATACCTAAAATTGCCTCAAAATCTGGTTTCTCATCATTTGAAAACCCTAAAAAATTTTAATCTGATTTTATCAAGAAAAGAAGGAGTAAAAATCTTTTACAAAATAAATAAAAAGGTCGTCAAAAAATATCTGAAATTGCTAAATAAATATTTAAAGGATTAAAC
>JAGGSE010000108.1 GCA_021159225.1 bacterium | reverse complement strand
CAAAACCAAGCCAAATCAAAAATCAAAAATCAAAATGCAAAATGAAAAAGAAAAATTCAAAGAGAATTCTTTTTGCATTTTAATTTTTCATTTTGATTTTTGATTTTTGCATTTTGAATCCGCTTTTTTGGCAAAAATAGAGATTATAATAAAATGACAGAGGATAAAAAAAGTGGTTTTACTTTAACTGAAATGCTAGTAGGTATGGCTATTTTCTCTTTGATTTTGGTTGCTGTTTCAGGTATTTTTGTTTCAGCGATTAGAATTCAAAAACGCGCCTTGGTTGCCGAGGAGATTTCTCGCGAAACCTCCTATTTGTTAGAGTATATGTCCCGCGCTTTAAGAATGGCAAGAAAAGATGATGTTGGAGGAGTGGATTGTCTTGGAGGAAATAAAAAAACAAATTATGAAATAACTCCTACCGGGATAAAATTTAGGAACTATAAAGACCAATGCCAAGAATTTTATCTGGACACTACTACCTATCAGTTGATAGAAAAAATTTCTTCTTCTGGGGGTGAGTTGATTTCTACCAGCACCTTGACCTCTCCCAATCTTCGGGTAAACTATTTTTATGTCAACATATTTGGCGCGGAGCAGGGGGATAACCAGCAGCCCCGGGTGACTATTACTATGGAAATAACAAAGCGAAATGTTTCTCAGCCAAAAGTAAGGGTCCAAACGACCATATCTCAACGCCAACTCGATTGGTCCTTTTAGAAAAAACAATGAAGAAAGAAAGATTTAAAAGAGATTCGCAGAGGGGAACCTCCCTTTATATAGTATTAATTATTGCCTCAGTCCTTTTGGCAATGAGCCTTGGTCTGGAGACCCTTTTGGTAAACCAGTTAAAGGGTATGAAGGAAATGACTAATTCTACCATTGCCTTTTTTGGAGCCGATTCTGGAATGGAAAGGATATTATACCTTAACGCTCTTTGTCAGGACCAGACCTTTTGCACCACAGGTGCCCTCTATGTGGGAGACCTCTGTATTAAGCAACGAGACCTAGCCGGCTATTCTTCAACCTCACCCTGTATTGGGCTTTACGATTACTCTATCTCTTCTACTCCCGGGGAATTTAGCATTACTGGTTTGGGTTATGAGGTGAGTGTCACTACTACCCATATAGAAGAATCTACCACCACCTTCTTCCGCTCAAAAGGTACTTTCAAAAACAATCAGAGAGCGATTGAGGCCTCCGTAGTTCGCAAATGAAAAAAATTTTGATTCATCTTAAAAAAATTGACTGGCTAATGGTTATATCTGCCCTTTTGCTTTCCCTCTTTGGGCTTTTGTCAATCTATAGTTCTTCCTTTTATCGGGCGGATTTTTCCTGTTTCAAAAAACAGGTTCTTTTTTTGGGCATGGGATTGTTTTTAATGATTCTTTTCAGTTTTTTTGATTGGCGAATTTTTCAGGAGAATCCCTATCTTATCCTAGTTCTCTATTTTCTTTCCTGCCTTTCTCTTTTGGGTTTGTTTTTTTTTGCTCCCTCAATCCGAGGGACCCATAGTTGGTACAAATGGAAAGATTTTGCCTTTCACCCGGTGGAGTTTGTCAAACCTGTTTTAATAATTCTTTTGGCTAAACATTTTTCTCTTAGGCATATTGAAATTTATCGCCTAAGACACATCTTTTCTTCCGGGATTTATTTTCTAGTTCCGGCATTTTTACTCTTTCTTCAGCCGGACATGGGCCAGGTGATAATTGTTGTTTTAATTTGGCTGGGAATGCTTGTCGTCTCGGGCATTCGCCTGAAGCAATTTTTGGCATTGGTTCTTATTTTTCTTCTTGTTTTTCTAGTGGGATGGTTTACTGCCTTGAAGCCCTATCAGAAGGAACGAATTATTAGTTTTGTTACTCCCTATGATCCCCTGGGCAGTTCTTGGAGTCAGAACCAATCAAAAATCGCTATTGGTTCGGGAGGTATAATGGGCAAAGGGATAAAAAAAGGAGGTCAGACCCAACTTGGCTTTTTGAGCGAACCCCAGACCGATTTTATATTTGCGGCTATCGCTGAGGAAACCGGTCTGTTAGGTGTATCATTACTCTTGTTTTTATTTGCTCTTCTTCTTTGGCGGATAATGAGGATTGCCTTTTTTGCCCAGAAGAACTTTCCCCGGCTTTTTTCTGTGGGCTTTGTTATTCTATTGTTCAGTCAGATTTTTATTAATGTCGGAATGAATCTGGGCATTCTTCCGGTAATTGGAATTCCCTTGCCCTTTGTTAGTTATGGCGGCTCAAACCTTATTGCCAATTTTATTGTCCTGGGGTTAATTCAAAATCTGGTTGTTAATCCGTAGGGGAGATATGGCAAGGCCCTTATTTTTTTGTTGAGACCTGATTGCCCTAATCGCTGCTAAAGCCGCCGGGATGGTGGTAATGTAGGAGATTTTGTTCTCAATTAGAGACCTTCTTATTCTGTATTCATCTCTTTTTGCCTTTTCGCTTGAGGCAAGATTTATTACCAGGTCAATTTTTCTCTGCTTGATTAAATCCAGTATGTTTGGCTTTTTCTGGCCAATTTTAGGGACCACCCTTACCGGGATTCTGATTTTTTTGATTTTTTTTGCGGTCCCCTCGGTTGCCAATATCTTAAATCCCAAGGAATAGAATCCCCGGGCTATTGGGCTGGGGTCGGCCTCTTTTTTTATAGTAATTAAGACACTTCCTTTCAGCGGGAGGGGGTTGCCGGCTGCCAGTTCTGCCTTATAGAAGGCATTTTCAAACGACCTATCTATGCCCATTACCTCACCGGTAGATTTCATCTCTGGACCAAGAAGGATATCGCTTTCAAGTTTGTCAAAGGGTAAAACCACCTCTTTGACTGCCCATTTATCTGCCTTTAGCACTCCTCCCTTTAGTCCCATTTGATCCAAGGTTTTGCCAAGCATTATCTTGGTGGCAATTTTTGCCAAAGAGACCCCGGTTGCCTTGCTTAGGTAGGGCAGGGTTCTTGATGCCCTGGGGTTTATTTCTAAGACATATACATTGCCCTGCCGGACAGCGAATTGGATATTAAACACGCCCCTTATTTTTAAGACCTTGGCGATTATCTTGGTTGCTCTGATCATTTTTTCAATCTCTTCTTTTGTTAATGAGTAGGGAGGGGTAACGCAGGCGGCGTCTCCGGAATGGACTCCTGCTTCTTCAATGTGCTCCATTATTCCACCTATCAAGATTTCTTTTCCATCAGAGACAGCGTCAATCTCGCTTTCTCTGGCGTTTTCCAAAAATTTGTCAATAAGGACAGGGCTTGATTTCCAGACGCTTGAGGCACGCCGGAATTTTTCCTTGAGATTCTTTTCTTGATAAATAATTTCCATTTTTGTTCCACCAATAACATAACTGGGCCTTATGAGAACAGGGTATCCTATTTTTCTGGCTATTTTCAGGGCTTCTTTCTCGTTTGAGGCAATCCCGTGTTTTGGTATCAAAAGCCCAATGTCTTTTGCCATTTTGTAGAATTCTCTTCGGTCTTCAGCCACATTGATTGCCCAGGTTTTAGTTCCTAAAATTCTGACCCCATTTTTCTCTAAAAAAGAGCAGATGTTAATCGGCGTCTGTCCCCCAAACTGGACAATAACTCCCTTTGGCTTTTCTTTCTCTGCGATGTTTAGTATATCCTCCGGGGTAAGGGGCTCAAAATACAAGCGGTCGGAGATTTCATAATCAGTGCTGACTGTTTCGGGATTGCAGTTGACCATAATTGTCTCATACCCTTCTTCTTTAGCCGCCTTGACCGCGTGGACACAGCAATAATCAAATTCAATCCCCTGGCCAATTCTGTTGGGACCTGAGCCGATAATCATCACCTTCTTTTTTCTACTTGTCCTTACCTCATCTATTTCTTCGTAGGTAGAATAGAAATAGGGGGTTTCTGCCTCAAATTCTGCCGCGCAGGTATCAACGGACTTATAGGCAGGAACAATGTTTAGTTTTTTCCTTCTTTTTCTTATTTCCCCTTCCCCCTTTCTGGTCAGACCCGCTATCTGTTTATCTGAAAATCCTGTTTTTTTCGCTTCAAGCATTATTTCTTTAGGGATGTTTTTGCCTTTGTATTTTTTAATTTTTCTTTCCAGGTCCAAGATATTTTTCATCTTCTTCAAAAACCAAGGGTCAATCTTGGTTAGATTAACTATCTCTTTTAACTTCATTCCCTTTTCAAGCGCCCTTTTGATTAAGAAGGTCTTCTTGAAGTGGGGTATTTTCAAGAGAGTTCTTAACTGCTTTAGATTGTATTTTTTTTCTTCTTCATCATTTTCCCAACCACTTCTTCTAATCTCCAAGGACCTGATTGCTTTCTGGAATGCTTCTTCAAAGGTTCTTCCTATTGCCATTACCTCTCCCACTGACCTCATCTGGGTGCTAAGCAGTTTTTGGCTTTGGGGAAACTTTTCAAAGGGGAATCTGGGAATCTTTACCACTACATAGTCAATTGTTGGCTCAAAGGAGGCAGGGGTTTTTTTGGTAATGTCGTTTGGAATTTCATCCAGGGTGAGCCCAATGGCTAATTTTGTGGCGATCTTGGCAATGGGGAATCCTGTTGCCTTTGAAGCCAGGGCTGAGGAGCGGCTGACCCTTGGATTCATTTCAATTGTCAGCATCTCTCCTGTTTTTGGATGAACAGCAAACTGGATGTTTGAGCCGCCGGTTTCCACGCCGATCTCTCTAATAATTTTTATGGCGCTGTCTCTCATTGCCTGATACTCCTTGTCAGTTAGGGTTTGGGCAGGGGCAACAGTGATGCTGTCTCCGGTATGGATCCCCATTGGGTCAAAGTTTTCAATTGAGCAGATGACAACTACATTGTCCTTAAGGTCCCTCATTACCTCCAGTTCGTATTCTTTCCATCCCTGGACCGAGGCCTCAACAAGGACCTGTCCAATAGGGCTGTTTTTTATTCCTTTTGCCACCTTTTCTTCCAGTTCTTTTTGGTTTTTAGCCACTCCTCCTCCTGTCCCTCCCAGGGTAAAAGCAGGTCTTATTACCAGGGGGTATCCCAGATAAGAAGCCACTTTTTTTGCCTCTTTTACAGAATAGACCTCCTTGCTTGGAGGTGTTTTTAACCCGATTTTTTCCATCGCTTTCTTAAAGAGAATCCTGTCTTCCGCCTTTTTAATTGTTTCAAATCTCGCTCCAATTAATTCTACCCCATATTTTTTCAAGATTCCTTTTTCAGTCAGTTCAATGGCTAAATTCAATCCTGTCTGTCCTCCCATTGTAGTCAAAAGGGCATCAGGCCTTTCCCTTTTAATAATTTTTTCCAAGATATCTGAGGTAAGGGGTTCAATGTAGACCCGGTCAGCAATTTCTGGGTCGGTTTGAATAGTAGCCGGGTTTGAGTTAACCAGAATCGTTTTATAGTTCTCTTCCCTCAATGCCTTGCAGGCCTGGGAGCCGGAATAATCAAACTCGCAGGCCTGACCAATAACAATTGGTCCGGAGCCGATAATCATTATTTTCTTAATGTCGGTTCTCTTGGGCATAAATTAGTATTCTATCAAAAAAGAAATTGGTATCATGGGGACCGGGATGACCTTCGGGATGGTATTGGACAGTTTTGATTTTTAGTTTTTTGCTTTCAAGACCTTCAATTGTTTTGTCATTAAGGTTGATTTGGGTAATTTTTAGCCCTGTTTTTTTTATGCTACTTTCTAAAACGGCATAACCGTGGTTTTGGACTGATATAAAAACCCTCTTTGTTTTTAGGTCTTTTACTGGCTGGTTTATCCCCCGGTGGCCGAATTTTAACTTAAATGTTCTTCCTCCCAAGGCAAGAGCGATAATCTGATGGCCAAGGCAGATGCCGAAAAGGGGAAGTTTGCCAACTAGATCCCTTACCTGGGCGATTGTTTCTTTTAGTTGGCTTGGGTTTCCAGGACCATTGGAAACCAATACACCATCGGGCTTGAGGGAGAGGATTTTTTCAGCCCGGGTTTTGTAAGGGACCAAGACGACATCTATTTTTCTGGAAATTAGGTTCCTGACAATACTTTTTTTTACCCCGCAGTCGATTAAAACCATTTTTAGTTGTCCATTTTTTCCTATTTTCCTGATTTTTTTTGTCCCTACCCTTTCAACAAGGTCTAACTGGGAAATATCTTTTTGTTTTTTTATCTCTCTTTTTAGTTTTGCCAAATCAATTCCTCTTTTAGACGTCTGGAGAATCGCCTTCATTGTCCCTTTTTTTCTTATTTTTTTTGTCAGTGCTCGGGTGTCTACCCCAGAGATGCCGGGTATGCCAAACCTTTTCAAAAAGGTATCAATGTCCATTCTGCTCCGCCAATTGCTTGGCTTGTCGCAGAATTCTTTTACCACCACTCCTTCTGCCTTGATTCCGTCTGATTCGTAATCCTCTTCATTTACTCCGTAGTTTCCAATCAGGGGATAGGTAAACATTAAAATTTGGCCGCAGTAGGATGGGTCAGTTAGGGATTCAACATAGCCAGTCATTCCGGTGGTAAAGACAAGTTCCCCCTTGACCTTTTTTTCCGCTCCCCAGCCCCTTCCCTTAATTACTGTTCCGTCTTCTAACAACAATACTGCCTTCATATAAAAAAAGAACCCCGCTAGGGTTCGCCTTTTTCGTTATTATCTTTATCGGTTTTTTTAGCCATTTATTTTTCTGATTCTCCTTTGGTGCTTTTTCTCTTTGCTGAACTTGGTCTCCAACCAAATTTTAATGATTTTTTTTGCCTTTGCAAGAGCAACAATGTCAGCGGCTAAACAGAGAATATTGGCATTATTGTGCTTTCTTGACAACTCTGCCATTCTTTCATTGAGACAGAGAGCCGCCCTTACCTTCTTAAATCTATTGGCAACAATACTCATTCCTATGCCAGAACCGCAGATGAGAATTCCCTTGTTTTTTGGAAAGCGAGAAACCGCTTTTGCTACCCTTTTGGCGAACTCCGGATAGTCATCCTCTGGGTCAAATTTTTTGTTGCCCAAATCCTCAAAGGCCTGCCCTAGATTTTTTAGGTACTTTTTTATTTCTTCCTTTAATTGAAATCCCCGATGGTCTGCCCCCAAATAAATCATTCTTTATACTAACACAATTTTTTGCAAATAGGAAGACCGCCTACAAATG
Organism: bacterium; assembly: GCA_021159225.1. Taxonomy (GTDB): domain Bacteria; phylum Patescibacteriota; class Minisyncoccia; order Minisyncoccales; family JAGGSE01; genus JAGGSE01. Next base: position 2,953 of record JAGGSE010000108.1, on the reverse strand, counting down.
ACAAACAAAACTCAAAACCAGATTAATTCAAAATTACCTTCGTCTTCCATTAGTTTCTATCAATTTCAACGAATTTCTATTAATAATGAATTTCTATTTTATTGTTTGGTGCAAGTTAGACCTTGCACTTGCTATTGCCGGCTTAGGCAGGCCTTAATTTGAATTTTCCAAAAAATTCTGATATTTTTTAGGTAATGGAAATAAAACTGAAAGAGCCATCAGAGATAAAATTGGAAAAAGATAGGGTGATTGTTCTTCCCTTCTTTTCCAAAAAGAAACCGGACTTAAAACCCTTTGGCCAGATAAAAGAGAGGGTGAAGGATTTTTTGGAAGAGATTGCCTTATTAAAAGAGGGAGAAAGCCGGTTGGCTCTTTCCGGCAAGGGAAGGTTTCTTTTTGTTAATATTGGCGAAAAGGAAAAATGGAGCCAGAGAAGATTCCTTTTGTTTTTGAGAAAGACAACAAGAGAACTTAAAGGGCAGGGGGTTAAAAAGGCACTTTTTATTCTTGAGGGCATTTTCCCAAAGGACAGCGATGTTCATAATTTATCCTCTCAGTTGGCAGAGGGCTTTCTTTTGGCAGAATATGAATTTGACAGATACAAAAGTTCTGACAAGGGGCGTTCCCAACAACTTATTTCAATTGATGTCTCTTGGGCTGGCGCCAAAAATTATCAGAAAGATTTGGAGAAAGGGAAAATTATTGGCAAGGCAGTAAATATGGTCCGCGACTTGTCAAACGCCCCGGGAGGAGAAATGACCCCGGAGAAATTGGCAGAAGTGGCGAGAAAAGAAGTTAGCCGGGCAAGAAAACTGGATATTGAGGTTTTTGATGAAAAGAAATTAAGAAAATTGAAAATGGGAGGTATTTTGGGTGTTTCCAAGGGAAGTAATCAGAAGCCGAGATTAATTGTTTTGAAATATTTAGCCAAGAGAAGAGCCAAGGAAATTGATTTGGTTTTCGTGGGCAAGGGTATTACCTTTGATTCCGGGGGATTGGATATCAAGCCCTCGGAGTATATGCAGGAGATGCATATGGATATGTCCGGGGCAGCGGCGGTATTGGGAGCAGTTCTGGCAATTGCCAAACTGACCTATCCCTTGAACATTGTGGGCTTAATTCCAGCGGCTGAGAATATGCCATCAGGCCAGTCATACAGGCCGGGCGATATCTTAAAAACCTACAGCGGCAAAACCATTGAGGTGCTAAATACCGATGCTGAAGGAAGAATTATATTGTCTGACGCCCTTTCTTTTGGTGTAAGAAGGTTTAAGCCGACTATGATTGCTGATGTTGCCACCCTCACAGGTGCGGCAATTTCCGCCTTGGGCCAGAGAGCCATAGCCCTGTTTACCAATCTTCCAACAATGGAGAACTTTTTTCGTCAACTCGGAGAGTCCTCTGGCGACTATGTCTGGCCCTTGCCCCTCTGGGAGGAATATGAGGAGGAGATAAAGGGAACATTTGGGGACATTGCCAATGTTGGCAAAACAAAATACGGCGGAGCAATTACTGCCGCTCTGTTTCTGAAGGAGTTTATTGACAATTGCCCCTGGGTTCATTTGGACATTGCTCCAACAATGACCTCTATTGAGGGCCAGGGATTGGCAAAGGGAGCCACCGGCACAGGAACCAGATATCTTATAAAACTGGCTGAAAAATTTCCTGAGGTAAAAAAGAGGATAGGTCAGTTCTGACAATAAAGCCAAGTGCCATTAGTTGAATTTTACGACACCTGTAGAAAAAGTCAACTCAATAGGTCAGCCCGCCAGTAAAGTCAAAGGCGCGTCAAGGGGTGAAGAGATTATTTTTTCCGAAGGAGGACGTCTTGGTGTTGGTAGGCAAAGTTCACTTCTTTAGAAGAGGATATCTTGGCAAAGATTTCTTGGGTTATCTCACTGGCTATTTCTTCCCGCTTTTCTGCTGGACAGACATATCTTGTATGAATGTCCATTCCATTGGATTGAAAATAGACCCTGATATACGGTTCTTCGGGCTTGTTCATATATCTTGAAAGAACCTTTTTGGTTGAAGAAATAGCGATTTCCTTAACCTTGTTTAGATTACTTTCGTGGGTGACTATAAATTTTACCTGGTCCAATATCAACTCGTTGGTATAGGTGTAGTTAATGATATTCTCTTCAAACAATCTGGCATTGGGAATAAGGACAACCCTGCCTGAGGGTTCTTCAGAGGCGATTGTTCCTCCTATTTCCTTGATATGAAGATGGGTAAGGGTGATATCGCAGACATCCCCCTTTATGTCTCCAATAATTACCCTGTCTCCGATTTCAAACGGTCTTTTTATTATCAGCATCAGCCAGGCGGCTGTTCCAGTAATAGGCCTTTGCAGTGCCCAGCCGAGGGCAGCGGATATAAGCCCCGCAACTACTCCAATTCCTGTCAGCGACCCACCATAGGCGAGAAAGCCAAAAACCAAAAGGAAAAAAATTAATAGATATTGGCTTGTTCTAAAGAGTATTTCTACATTTGATCTTTCCTTTTTTGTCTTTGCCTTTTTGAGAAATTCTCTTTTCAGAAATTGCAAAACCCGAGAGAGGGCAATGTACAAAACAAGGAAGATAAGAATTATCCCCAAAATTTTTCCTACCTGTTCTAGATTGATAACCTGCCAAAATTCCATTATCATTATTATAGCCGGCAGGGCAAGATGATGCAAATTAAATGAAAAAATCCGAAATCCGAAATCCGAATTTCGAAACAATGAGCAACCCTGAACCACGTAGGGTTCAGGGTTGCCCTATACCCTGTAAAGTGGTATAGGGCAAAATTCAAAACCAAACCAAATCAAAAATCAAAAATCAAAATGCAAAATGAAAAAGAAAAAATCAAAGAGAATTCTTTTTGCATTTTAGTCTTTCATTTTGATTTTTGAGATTTGCATTTTGCATTTAATTTTGAGCATTTGAAAATTTGAATTTGTTTATCCCGC
>JAGGSE010000216.1 GCA_021159225.1 bacterium | reverse complement strand
GTAATGCTATGTGGCATGGTGTAGCTATTATATCTTCAGCATATATTAGCATGTGAGTGTACTGTGGGTTATCTAGGAACCACTTCCTAGCCATCTCATGTGCTTCATGGTGTGGGTGGTACTTAATAATTAACTTATCTAGGTACCTCACCCTATCTATCCAGTACCAGCTAATAGGTATATCACGCACTGACATAATAACCATTAATGGATTAATACCGTGCTTTTCCATTAACTCACGTATAGATCCACACATATGCATTCAACTTACACCCCAAGTAAAATTCATTGTAATGGAAGTTATAAGTATAGTTGATAATGATTTAACGGTGGTAAAATGAGTACACCCGCATTCGACTTCGCAACACTAGTAAACAACACGTTAAGTGCTATAGGTAATGTACTATCTCAAATAGTTACCGCCCTCTCCGATAATGCGGCTGTCATAGGCAGTATTGTAGGAGCTATAGTAGTGGCTGGAGTTGCCTTCAGCTTAATGAGGAGAACGCCATTCATCGGCAGACTCGTTGACTGGTTAGGAGGCATCTTCAGGTTCTAAAACAAAAACAAAAAACTATTTTTTTAATTTAATTTCCTTAAGGTAAAACTATTTTAACACCTACTAAAGCACCAAGTATAACTATAAGCGGTGTTATGACGTACTTAATAAGTAATGACATGGTACTGTAGTTATTTAACTTATCCTCAATAACGCTTAACTTACTGTATATTTTAGATATGTCCCTCTTTATCTCCGATATGTCCCCACGCATGTTAGTTACTTCATCATTAAGGTACGCTACCTTAGTCCTCAATTCAGCTATGATTTCATGTATATCATCAGGCATTCAATCACCCTATAAAGAATAGTGTGTCATAGTAGAATCCATCACGTGATTCAGCGTGACATTTAGCTGGGAACATGTCCCCTGTCTGAGGCTCGATGAAGTAGACGCCCTTAACAGTTACGACCGCTACCCAAGCGTGGAGACCTAAGAACTCATCACCGTAGTATAACGCACCAGCCACGAAGAACACGGCGTTCTTGCCCGTGTGCCTAACCATTAAAGCCCTAAACAAGGATGCGAAGTCATCGCAGTCAAACAACTCCGGCAAGTACTTTGCGTTAGGTAGTACCTCACTAACCCAGTAGCTAATGAAGTCACGCACCTCCCTAATCGTGAACGGTATGTACTGAGCATCAAACCTGCATGACTTAATATAACATAGTACCTTTTGCCATACACTACATGTTAAGCTACATAACTCCATACTCAACCACCAAAAAAAGAATGTTTTGATTTAAGTTAAACCTTAATGCTACGTAGTTATCTTATGCTTAATCTTAACAGTCAATGTAGCGCCATCAGGTACCGTAATCCCTCCGGACTCAACATGCCTGAAGATCAGTACCTTAGTAGTCCCACCACCACTCAAGTTGACCTCAGCTATCTCACCAATCTCGTAGACCGTTATGTCGGCACCCGACTCATTCTTGAAATCCCTAGTAACCTCAAAGTAAGTGTCCGGGTCAGCAACCGTAGCACCACCAACACTGCATGCCTGATAACTTAACTGACCTGAGCCAGTACCGTTGGCTATCTTAGACTGTAACGCATGGTCGTTAGCAGAAGGCGACGTAGTACCAGTACCAACAACAATACCCTTACTGTCATCACCCGCCAAAGCACTTAAGTCCATCTTATTCGGGCTGATAGCCTCCTGCGTATTACCATTAACATCAACAAGATATATCGTAGACGCACAACCCATCAACTTAGCTAAAATCCTGTAGTAATTGGCTACAAAGCTATCAGACTTCTTTACTTCATGATATAGTACCTTACCGTCCTTACCCTTAACAATTAACTCCACAGATGTACACTCAATACCTTTAGGTAGTTTATTCGTCATTTACTTACACCACCGTATAGCATAGTTGCTTAGGGGTCATAAATACTTATTGCTATGTTTCCCATATCTGCACTATCACTAACGGTACTGGTGATGCCTTATTTACTGTCAGGTCGAAGCACCTAAGTATACCGTTTGGTGTTATCTTGTCTGAGCCGTCTGGGTCATAGACTAGTTCTGGATTACTAATGCTTAGGTCTACTGATAATGTCCTACTTGCACCACTAGGTAAACCGCCTCTGTACACACTCATAATTAGCTTACTGCCAAATGGGTCTGACAGTATATGTCCATTTTCCTTATTACATGTTGCTAGGTTTACTGAGTTTCCTTCATTATCCGTTAATGTGCCCGACGGTGTCTTGTCTGTTGCGCTGAATGGGTCGCTCGGTGGTGCCGTCCATATGTGCTGTGTGGCTCCTGTCTCACTTCCCCACTCAATCCATATTACTTGGTTATTTATTGGGTCGTAGACAGGTTCTGTAGTGAATAGTCCGCCGGGGGCACCAGCAACTACTGAGCCGTCCGTCTTAATCCATAGCGAGTTAGTGCCGTGACCCTCAGTCAGGAACCCGAGGAATGTGCTACCGTCCCATATCGGCTCAATTCTCTCCTGCACGAAGTCATACCTCTCATTATGTCTCTCAGCGACCCACCCACTGCCTGTGTCCTTAAGTATGACTGAGATCTCAGATGAACCTGCATACGTATCTACTGCCGCAACACCTAATCCACCTATACGCCAAGCATGTGCATAGTACAATATCTTATCTATGCCACTATATGCAGACTTAACAAGTGATAACACATCATTAATCTCTACGCTATAGCCGCTAAAGTCACGTGCTATAGATAGTAACTTAATGGTTGAGCCTGCAAACGCCCCACCACCAGTATTACCTGATTTATTTGCGACAAACACCAGTATCCTATCATTGTCTGCATCATAGCCCAAGTGCGCTCTATAAGGTATGACTGGATTACTAATACCTGATGCCGACTCTATATCAAATAGTTCCTCACTACCTATTGTCGGCGGCGATGTACTGAAGTCTACTTCCCTCTTAGCTATGTACTTGCAGTTAAGGAATGTGACATCATCAACAAGTAGCTTAGGGTATATTAGCTCATATAGCTTCCCACCTACCTTAAACATCATTCCGCCTAATGTCGGTATACCCTGCGATAGACCGAACGTGTAGTCAAACTTCATGGTTCACCACATGAGTTTATGCTTCATTACTTAAAACGTTATTACACCTTAGTTAATGATACCGTAGGCTCTGGGTCAACGTACTTACGTATCAGTATGAAGTCAATATATAATTCTGCGTAGGCATCATTGCCATAACCATCACCACATCCTATCAGAATATATAGGTACATGTCAGCTTGGGCTACCGCTGACTCCGTGTACTTGACGACGTCATTATGTACGTACTTTATCTGTGAGCCAGTTAGGCGTACCTCCCTCACCTCATAGTCCGTTAGTGAGCCATTCCATGAACCCTCACCGTATACAAGCCCTGACGCATCAGTTACTGCATGTGCCCTCTGGTCGTTCCTGCCCCACACCCTCTGTGAGCCTTGTGCTTGGTTCTGTGTGTTACTGAAGCCTGCACCATTATTAAACCATGCATGTTCATCGCCTTCATCCACCTTCATGGCTTTCATCTTAAATCGTATAGCCCTATTATTAAGGGAGTACGTACTTTGAGTAAAGGTACTGTTTACATCCACAGACGGTTTCAGCTTATTTCTAGTGCCAATATATAGCACTAAATTACTATTCTCTACGGTATACCCTCCATAGTCACTTACTCCGGGTTCAGTCCATACCGCCGTGTCGAACGTGTCGAAGTCGTCGAAGAAGTCGAACACCTGTGCAGGGTCTCTGTACGTTAGGTACGGGTTGCTGGGGCTTACATGCATGTATACCCTTACCGTACCGTTAGCCGATATTGACGGCACCTTAACCCATATTGTAGCTACTTTGTTCTCTGTATCAAACTTCTCAATCCAATAGTATAGTGGATTGCCCTCCTCGTCAGTGAAGTATATTGAGTCCTTAGATGGGTTCAGATCCCAGCCATCCCACGATGGGTCTAAGTCAATCCTTACCGGGTAGTCCGTTAAGTCATTACCGCTCTGCTCAGTCACGTCTACCGCATATGTAGCTTCGCCACCTACTGAGTAAGACACCTCCGCTACCTCCTCAGCCGTTAACTCCTCACTTGTGGCTACCCAGTCATTATAGAGCATTAGACCCTGAACCTCCGCCGGTGCACCAGTCCAGTCATTATAGAGTGCTAGACCCTGTACCTCACTAGCCGATGCATACGTTACTTCCGCCGTCTCCGACGTAATTAACTCCTTAGTCGCTGAACGTATGGCGTATACTGGTACTGCCTCCTCAGTAGTCACTATTAACTCAGTTGTTGTTGGTGTCGTAATTACGTACACTAGCTCAGTTGCCTCGACAGTTAGTAGTGCCGCAACTCCTGACTTAGCCATGTAGACCTCGGTTGCCTCGGTTGTCTGTATTGGATACTCTACTGTGCCGGGTGCTGTTATGGTGTAGCTTACCTCTACGGTCTCGGTAGCTATAGGTGCTGACGGCACACCACCGAATAGCGTTATCTCTGCCTCTTCTGTTGCTTCATACTCCGCTACCCTCTTAGTCATCACTATCGGGTACACTATGGCGTGCTCGGTGACGGTTATCCTGACTATTCCGGGGAACACGCCGGGTAGCGTAGGTAGTGGCTGTACCTCAGGTGCTGACGGCTCAGGCACTGCAGTAGGTATCAGCGGTCTGACCACCACCTCAGGTAGCTGAGGCACAGGCATTATTGATACGTTCTCACATTTAGGCTGGGGCACCATAGCGTCAAATATCTCAGCTACTATGACGCCTATGATGGGCGATATCCCTATGCCTACAAGGGGCTTGAAGATGTCCCTGAACCTTTCCACCTGCGGTATCTTCTCCGCTGACTTCCAAGCGAAGTGAAGCGTTAGGTCAGTAGCTATTATAGCCTTCATCTTCTGCCTGAAGGATATTAAGATATTGCACCACCACTGATTAATGCCCTGAATCATCGTCTCGAATGAAGTCCTCACCCAGTTACAGAAGTCCGCTAACCTCTCAGCTATCCAGTTGATGGCGTTAACTATTAACTGCCATACCTGCTTACCTAACCATACAATACCGTTATATATCCAGTTACCGAACTCACGCAACTTATTACCTATCCATGAGAACGCATTAGATAACGTTACCCAAGCATCATGGAACCTGTCAGCTACCCACCTGATGGCGTCCCATATCATTGAGCCGAAAGCCACCAACCCATTCCATATAGCCCTCGGTAAGTCAGTAATGAAGTTGAAGACATTACGCACGTTCTCGACAAAGCTACCTATATTACCGGCTACAGCACTTAACGCATCCCATATCTGCTGTAGGTTAGGTATCTGCAACCCCATCGCTAAATGAGCCTCACCTTAATCACTATCTTACCCTCATGTATCTCCACGCCTATAGTGTTAGCCACCCTAGGGTCAACACCCTTAAGCAAGGCATTCCTTAACTCCTCAGCACTTATCTCGAAAGTAAGTTCATTCTGAGTCAGTGCCGGCTTAGGATGTATACCGAACTTACTCATCTCCTGCATGAACCTAGTTAACAGCCCCTCAGCCATAACTAATACCCCCTCAACTGAACAGTATTATGAGGTTAATCATCACCATACTGAACGCCTCCGGGTGAGCACCAGCCCAACTAATAACCCTCTGAATAACATTAGCTACATGATTAATAATCGTCCTAAGAATAGCTATGAGGTTACCTATCACTGAACCAAGCACTGAACGCACCTCACTAACCGCCGGCTCCGCCAACTCAACAGTAGGTAAAGCCACAACACACCACCAATAAATAAGCACTAAACAAAAAAATAAGTGATTTGTTACCTACGACTGACTAGTGCTATCAGTACACAGATAGCTATATATGCTATAATAGCTATCAGCAGTAGCAGGTATATCTTCCACATCAGCACACTAAATGATATACATACATCAGGGTAGTTAGTGAGTGGTGTGGTACTACATACAAAATGTATTGCGTAGCTAAACATCATGGCGAGAAGCACCATCAGAAAGACAATGACCACAGCCTCAGCGACGACAGCAGTCAGCAACATCCCTTACCCATCCTCATGTAATATCCCCACAAGCACCCCCACCATCCTCGTAAACATCCTCACTACCTCCCACACACACTCATAGAACTGCATATGCATGAACTCCCGCTTAAGCCTCCGCACCCTCTCCTCAACATCTAAATCAAACACCATCACTCAACCACCTCCGGCTCTACTGGTTCTCTCTTTTCTTTTTCAACAAGGGCTACTGCAACTCTAAATAACTTCTTGCAGTGTGGGCACCTGATCACTAGGTCTGTTATTCTGAATGCTATCTTTTTCGCCATTACCCAACCACCTAACGCATGTACTCCGTTATTGACTTTTCTTTGTTGCATTCCTTCCTGTATGGGCAGTACTTGCACCAGTCTCCGTACATTGGTGGTGGTGGTTTATTGGCTTTGATGTGCTTGATGTATATTTTGGCTGTTTCTAGCACTATCTTGAATAGTGCTTTATTTGCTGGGTAGTCCTTGGTTATTATTGAGTTGCCTATGATGGCTATCGTAAATTTATCCTTACCTAATGCTACTGCATATGTGTTTGCTTGAGTTATCCACTCATCACGTATGTGCAGTGAGTTACTGAGCTTTAACTCAATTACTCTGTCCTCACATACTAGGTCTGCCTTACCTACGAGTATGTAGCTATCAACAGGTATCTCTATCCTTACCTCGTAGGTGCACCCTAACTCCTCGGCTAACTTAGGCAGTAATATATTATGTCCCTTAATACCTACTATCATGTCCTTAGTTATCTCTTCACCGTACCTGCGTTTGTACCAAGCTCTACGTAAGCACCCGCAGACCTCAGTAACCCATACCTCACCTTCAGGTGGCTTAACTTCCCTCTGCATCACCTTCCTAATAACGTCCTTGAGGTTCATTTACCTCTCCTCCTCAGTAGACAGTTCAATATTGAATACGATTATCAGCTTCTTCTTGTCGTCCGTGATTAGTACATCATCTATCTTTATGTCCTCAAGTGATATAACTATACCACGCTCATACACTAATGCATTCCATAACCTTATCGCATCGGTCTTAACAATAACCTTAACACCCATGCTTTAATCACCTCTAGATTATGTTTGCTTCAGGCTTCTTGATGTTTCCCGTCCCTAACATGTTGACTAGTACTGTCGCTATCATCTTAGCGTACAGTTCCGCTGACTGGTTTATGAATCCGGCTATGCATGACTCCCTGTTACCGTCCCTCTTAATGCAGTCCTCCACAGCCCCCATATGCACTGTTGCTTCAGCACCCGCTAACGCATAAAGTATATCTATCCTTAACTCACCGTTCATAATACTTAATAACTTATCCACTAACTCCTTTATTTTCTTCTTATCGGGTACGTACTCACACATATGTAACCCTGTAAAAAAATAAGGCTTAAGTTACGTAGAGTAGCTTAATGTCGTAGTCCTTACCTGCTTTAGCACTTATCCTTAATGTCGTCCTATGGTACTTGATACTGCATTCTACATGTGCTTTATCTATACAGGCGTCAGCGAATAATGTCCAAGGGAATCTGGGATCCCTCACTTCAGCTATACGTTTAATTGTCCTGTAGAACTCCTCGAACGTCGGCTTACCACCTATGTAGAGGTGTCCCTCACGCATCTTAACCCACACTATGTTCCTCTGGGAGTAGTACTCCTTGAGGCTGTCAGCCAGACCAAGTAATGTGGGGTACATCTTCCTAGGCACCTTACTTAGCACTTTCCGCCATGCCTCAGTATCCCTGACCACATCCCTAGGCTCAAGCCCTACAGCCCTGATGTAGTCGTACGTTACGTACTTTGTTACTATATCAAGTATCTTACTGTATGTCCTACCTATCTTAGCACCTATTCTCTCATACAGTTCTGACTCATTAACTAATACAGTCATAGGCACTATATGGTAGCCCTTATCAGTCTCTAATACCGCTACATCACACTTAAGTAGCCTCTTGACCCACTCAATGAACTCATCCAGTAGCTTAGTGCATAACTCATCCTTCCTGTCTACATCTATGAATGGTATGTTAGTAGTGCTTATACCCAGTAGGTACTTATTGCTTACTTCTAACGCTGTCGCTAATACGGCTAATGCTTTATCCCTGTCCCCAATGCATCTCCACCTGTAGAGCCTCTCACTCATGGTAGTACACCTCGTAACACCATTTCGCATTAGGTATCCTACGCACTATGGTCTCTAATGGTGCATCACCCTTCAGCAACGGCTCAATAATCTTACGTCTCCTCTCATCCAGCCTGCTCATTTTGTAGTTAATGAATGCCAGCGGTGCCATACCCGTTACTTCCCTAGCCTCCCTGTAGCGGTTAAGTACAGCTAAAGCATACTCAGCGTTATCACAGTTGAGTTCCTCCCACTCAGGTTCCACCTCAGCGAATAACCTAGGGTATGTAGTCTCTATAGGCTCCATCAATGCCTCCCTATCAAAGTACAAGCCCTCAACACACGTCCTCCATAAATCATATAACCTATCCAGATATCTCACTATAACATCAAACACTACATTATAGATGTACGGGTATATCTTATCCCTCCACCTAGCCGCTACCTCATCCCTACCCGGCATATTACCTAAGCTACGCTTAAACCTGCTCTCTAACTCATCCATGACGTACTCAACAATCTCCGACACATCATCGTACTCGTTAAGGTTAACAGTGAACGTAGCCCTACCGAAGTACCTAGTAGTCCTAGGGTACTTCTCACACCTATCCACGTCCTTATCCTTGCAGAACCATATAGTGAGCGTTACCTCAGATAATGGTGCCTCAGACATACCTACCACCTAAGTTACACATGAACTCCCAGAACCCATTAACCACTATAGCGTCACACCACTCCATCTTAACGTCGAGACCTAATGCAGTTAACGCTATATACAGCATCTCGGCATGACGCTTCAACCTGCCCCTAAGACCTGACGGCTCAGGCAGACTTAACCCCTTAACGTCCTTATTGACTAAGTCAACTAACGCCATCATCACTGACTCCGGCAGTACCTTACCGCTGACGTAATCACTAATGTATATCTCCTCGTCCACGAAGTCAGTAACAGCTATCCTGTCAGCTATAGCACCAACCATATCGCCCCAACCACTTAAGAACTCCTTAAGCCTCTCCCTATCCGTTATACTCCTGTCCTTACTTGAGAACTGTAGATTACCTAGGAACATGAACGGTATCCTACGCTCTATTAACCCAATGAATGTCCTCCTAGTAGTAGGTCTTATAACCGCACCCTGCTCCATCAACGTAGGTAAGAAACTCATTAGGTTCTCCTGCATTATCTTAGTGGGACTCCACTTATCCACCTCATCAAACACTACGCCCTCACTAACTAAAGCCATACCGTAAGTACCAGTACGGGCATCATACGTTAAACCAGCCTCAGTAGGTACACTAGTACTGTAGAAGAAGTTAAACAACTTCATAAACATTAACCCAGTCTCAGTCTTACCTGTATTGTACTTAGTGAACTGCCACACATGAATAGGTCTAGGAGTCTTAATCAATGGCAGTAGCCTAGGCACCAGCAACCACATTACTTCAGGCTTAATGATGTATCCTAAACCAGCTATTAATGCCTCAGCAGGTACACTGTGCTGTAGTATATTGTCCGCCACATCATACGCAGGCTCAGGCATCACCTCATCATAATCAATAACCACAGGCTTCTTAGCTAGAACTACAGTCCACTTCAAGTTAGTCCTAACTAACTTATAGAACTCCTCAGCACTATGCTTAACGTGACCGTAACCTAACGTAGCCTTAATACCGTTAGGGAACGTAAGCACTATACCGTTATTACTGAACGTTACTGTAGTTGGTTTAGCAATAAACTCAACATTACGCTCAATATACATCCTATACTAGCGTAAACCACTCCACCAAAACGCATAAAACCCAACTA
>JAGGSE010000118.1 GCA_021159225.1 bacterium | reverse complement strand
GAGTTGATTATTACTCCATTTCCTAGGCAGGTGTTTTTCTTATAAAAAACCGCAAACTGGCCCGGGGTTGGAGCCATCTGGGGCTTGTCAAAAATCAACTCTCCTTTTTTACCTCCCATAAGACAGAGTCGGGCTCTGGCAGGCCTTTGGCGGTAGCGAAGTTTAGCCATTACTCTTGTTTCTTTTTTTGAAGGAGAGGTACTTATAAAATGAACAGATGAGAGACAAACCCTTTTTTTGAGAAGTTCTTTTTTATCTTTGGAAACAAGCAAAACATTGTTTTTTTTCTCAAATCCCTTAACGAAGTATGGTCCCCCAGCCAGATTAATCCCTTTTCTTTGGCCAAGTGTATAAAAGTGAAGTCCCTGATGGCTGCCTAAAATTTTTCCCTGGCTGTCTTTAATTACCCCTGGCTTTGTTCCTATTTTTTCTTTTAGAAACTGATTTAGAGACCCTTTTGCTAAAAAGCAAAACTCCTGGCTTTGCTTTTTCTTGAGAAGAAAATTGAAACCCATCTCCCTTGCTATTTTATAGACTTTCTCTTTTTTGTATTCTGCCAAGGGAAAAATAATGTGCTTCAGATATTTCTGGGAAAGAGAGGATAAGAAGTAGGTTTGGTCTTTTTCCCTGTCCTTGGGTATTAATAACTCGTACCTGCCTGTTTTTTGATTTTTTTTGATTTTGGCGTAATGGCCGGTTGCCACATATTTTATTTGGTGCTTTTTTGCCCACTGAAAAAGTTTTTTAAACTTTAATTGATAATTGCAGATAATACAGGGATTTGGGGTTTTTTTTCTTTTTATCTCTTCAACAAAGTAGTCAAGCACCTCTTTCTTAAACTCTTTTTCAGCATTTAAAACATAAAAGGGAACCCCCAATTTTTTGCATACCTTTTTAGCCAAAACAAGATTTCTTTCGCTTTTCCAGACAGGCAGTTTTAGGAAAAGCCCAATTGGCTGCCAATTTCCTTTTTTAAGTAGAGCCAGGGAAACCGAAGAGTCCACCCCTCCAGACAGCCCAACAACAATTTTTTCTTTTTTAGAGGTACTGTTTTGAGCCATTTTTTTTCAATTATTTTGTGGTTCCTGCAATAATAAAATAAAACCGGTAGAAGAAATCCTTGCAACTACAAAATAGGTTATTGACGAGTTTCTGTCAAATAAGATGAAATCTAAATTGACATATCAAATTTCATCCAATACAATAATACCAGAAATTAAATTGCCAATTCTAATCTAATATGAAAAGCCAAAAAATATCTACTAAAATCTCTTTATTTCTGATTTTTTTGGCTTTTTTCTTTTTTCCTATTTTTTCTAAACCTGTTCTTGCTTCTTCATGTGGCGACGGCAGTTGTGATTTTCCGGAAGACTCAAGCACCTGCCCAGCAGATTGCGGTTGTCATTCTAATGGGGTTTGCGAGGCAGAAAGGGGAGAGAACTTCTGGAATTGTCCTGATGATTGTAAGACAATAGCAGAAGCCAATTATTGTATTTGTAGAGCGAGTTCTAAACACCTGGGAGGAGCAGGACTGGTTCCTTGCGGGAGAAGAGCGGATGACCTTGACACCTCAAATTGCGAATGTTGTCCTTGCACCCTGTGCCATGTCTTTCTTATGCTTAAAAAGGTTGCTGATTTTTTGATAAAGGATTTGTTCTTTCCTCTTTTGCTTTTGGCGATAATAATCGCCGGGACACTTCATATCTTTGGGGCAATAAAAATCACTGACATTGCCAAGGCAAAAGCGCTCTTAACAGCCGGAGCAATTGGAACTATGGTGATTTTCACCAGTTGGATAACAATAAATTTCTTTCTTTACTTTATGACCCATCAAAAAACAAACCAGGGTATAGCCACTATTTTTGGCCAGCCCTGGAATGAGGTAAGTTGTAATTATCCGACAGGATGTTCAACTGCCTTTTGTGGAGATGGAATTGTCCAAAGACCAAATGCCGAGGGAATAAATGAAGAATGTGAACCTGAAGAAAGATGGGAGGCATTTAAGGCAAGAATGCAAGCGGGTGAGGCAGTTGATGTTGATAATAATGGAGCAACAGATGAACATGATTATTTTGCTTCTATTTGTTCTTGCGAGGATTGCCATATCACCGGCGATGTTTTAAGTTGCTGCGGAAACGGAAGATTAGAGGCGGGAGAAGAATGCGACCCTACGGTCAGCGAAGCAGATTGGCTGACATCTGGGTATGCTGAAGACCTAGATGGAGACGGGGACAAGGATAGCGATGATTACCATTTGTTAATGTGCTATTGCAAAGATAATTGTGTCTACACACGGGGAGGAGAAACCCTTAATAAATTCTTTAACGGTTCCGCCGTCTATACTCTTGACATTTTATCCGGACAGACCAGTACTGCCCCTGTTTGCCTTCCTGAAAATACGAAGGTTTGCGGCACCTCAATTGAAATAAGGTTTAGTGGCTCACCAGCAGAGCGGACACCTTATATATGGGTGCCTCTCTCGGGAAGTCATAAATTGGTTCAGATGGATACCTCTGATGGGAGCATAGTAAAGGTTTATGAAAATAGTAAGGATGGATTCCCTAGTAATGCCTTTAATAATCCTTCTCGAATTACCCTTATTCCCGGTGGAGAAGTTTGGGTGGCAAATAGAGGAAATAAATATGTCACCTGGTTGAAGCCAAAACCATCTCCATCAAAAGAATATGAATATGGAGGACAGGTTGATATGGGGCAAAATTTGGTAAGGGGGGTGACTTACGATGCCGACGGTAATATTTGGGCTGGAACCTGCGCAGGGAGTGGTAACAGAATAAAAGTAATTTGCGGTAAAGCAGATTGTGGAGGGATAGGAACAGTTCTTGCTACCCTCAACATTGGAAGTGAATGTGTATACGGAATGATAGGGGATGCTTATGGTATTGTCTGGGTGGTGGGAGGTGGCAAGGTGAAAAGCTATAAATATGACGGTAGCGAAATTAAGAATATTGATACCGGAAGTGTGCCTGGTCAATATGGAGTAGGTATAGACAATAACCAAAACATCTGGGTTGGGAAATGTACAGGAGGGCCGGGAGTATATAAAGTTAGCCGAGATGCAGAGGGTAAGATTTTAGACATTTCCTATTTTAGCGGAAATAATGGCGCTATAGGAAGAGGAGTGGCAGTAGACGGAGATAATAATGTTTGGCTAGTGGTTGACGACTCTCATAGTGGTTGGACAGGTTCTTCTTCCCGAGTGTTAAAGTTTGATAATGACGGTAATCAAATTGCAAATGTTGAGGTAGGGACCGGTGCAGTTGGAGTGGCAGTAGATGCTAATAATAATATCTGGGTAGTAAATTATGGCGGTGGATATCCAGATCCACCAGGTTGTAATGGAAACTGCAATAATGCCAGCGTGACTAAACTAAAAGAGGATGGGACGGTAATAGCTACATACGGATTAGGAGATTATGGAAAACATCCTTACAACTACTCTGATATGACTGGCTTTCGGACGCCAAGTTTAAGTCTATGCATAGGGGGAAAATGTTTTCCATTTTCAATGGGTCTGCCTTTAACCGGCTTTGAGAAAGAACTTCAGGGGGCTTTGAAAGATTGCGCAGGAGGAGAAAGGGTTGATTGCAACACATCCCCAGACTGTAATATAGACTTTTCCGGCGTTACCGGTACTACCACTTGTTGTAAGGTTCCGATGACAATTCGGGCATCCCTCGGCGGAGGGCAATATGATCTTTACAACCTTGATATAAATTACAATCCACCGCCATAGATGAGAACCTCCTAAAACTTTTTTAGTGATTTTTATTCTTCTTCCTTTGTAATTTTTCGTGTTTATATTCCCAGATGGCTATGTCAATAGAAAAAATTAAATATATCTTGAACAAAGCGCTGATAGTAATAGTAGTTTTGCTTTTTTGTCTTGTTCCTGTCTCTCTGCTGGTGAAGACATTCTGGCTAAACAGACCAGTTCTTTCTCCTTTTGAGGTTTCCCTTTCTTATTTGCAACTGGAGCAGAATTCCCAGAGAAAAAGGGCAGAAGGATATCTTTTTGATTTCCAAAAGGTAGAGATTTTTGGAGAAAGGTATCCTATTTTGAGAAATACAATTTGGGCCCAAAAAGAGAAAAAGGGAGAAGAGCCAGTTTTTGAGAAAAAGGAAGAAAAAATTAACAAAGAAAAAGCCAGGGTGAGCCTTTTAGAGAAGACCAAGAGAAACGAAGGGTTAATTTTCTTTGGTTTCAAATTACCGAAAGAAGTTGTCTTTGAAATAGAACTAAAAAAGGCGGGAGGTTGGAAAAAAGGTTATCAATGGAAGATAACAAGGATTAATTCGCCCACTCTGGTTTCAGAAGGAAAAATAGGAGAAGAAAAAGAGATTAAGGAAAATGTTTTTGTTAAGCCGATTAAAATTGAGGAGTATATGCCTTTGGCCTCATCACCCGAGGTTGTTGGAAAACTTCCAGAGAATTTAAAAAGTTTGACCTTAGAGATAGAATATAAAAACAATTCCAATAACCCTGTAGGTTTTTACCCCTTTTCTGAATGGAGGGTAGTTGATAAAGATGGAAAAGAATATATTTGCCCCCCTCAAACATCTGCTCGGGTTTTCCGAGAACCAACCCTTTTTGGAGGGAAACTGAAACCAAAGGAAACAAAAAGGGGCTATATTCCTTTTGAGGTCCCAAAGGATTTTTCGGTAGAAGAAATAATTTTCAAAAATATGGAAAAAAAGGTTATTTTCAGTTTGGGTGAATAAAGACCTGTACCCCGGGCTTGAGAGAGAAACAAAGTTTTTGGCAAATATGGCAGAAAATCTAACAAGGGTTCATATCTTTGTTTCTGGTTTGGTTCAGGGGGTTTTTTATCGCCAGAGCACTAAAGAAAAAGCCGAAGAATTGGGTCTGACCGGCTGGGTGAGGAATCTGCCTGACGGCAGGGTGGAGATAGTGGCTGAGGGAGAGAAGAAGAAAATTAAGGAGTTGATTGATTGGGCGAAAAAGGGACCACCCCTGGCAGAGGTTAGAGACCTGGAGGCAGATTTTGAGGAGTATAAAAATCAGTTTTCTGAATTTAGAATAAGATATTGATTGATTTTTGAAAATTTAATTTATTCTGTTTATGAGCAAATTATGAGCAAGCAGTCGCCTAAAAGAAGAAAATTTATAATAAAGAAAAAGCAGAAAAGGAGAAGAAAGTTGAAGAAACTAAAAGAAAAATATCTTAAGACAAAAGACCCGGAGGAAAAGAGGAAGATACTTGCCAAGATGAGAAAAATCGCCCCTTATCTGGAAATTGAGAAGTATCTATAAATTAGGTGGATTGCCCTAAAAGGCAATATGTGCTTCAATTTAAAACCTTTAGGCCTTGGTCAATGGTTGGTCTCCGGCGTTGGAATGTTCTTTGTCGGCTTGGGAATGGGATACCTAGATGTAGGGGTGACAAATTATGGTATTTTTTTCTTTGTTTTGGGTTTAATCTTGGAAATCCCGGCTTTTTATCTGGTTTATAAGCACAAATAAGAGAAGTCTGGTTAGATTAGAAGAATTGAAGAGATAACCAGATTGATGGTGTGTCCCTGAGAGGAATCGAACCCCCATTTGAAGCTCCGGAGGCTTCCGTTCTATCCATTGAACTACAGGGACATTCTTTAAAAAAATGATTTCCCGCCGGTGCCAGGGAAACCTTTTTCTTTAGAACAAACTGAGGAGTTTGGCAATGAAAAGAACATAAATCAAAATATACATTGCTCCTTCCCAGATGTAAATCCTTCTGGAGATTCCAGAAATTACGAAAAGGAAGGTGGCAAGAATTAAGAAGGGAAGCCCAATGGAAAAGGTAAGATAATCTACTGCCAGAGGTTTAATTAAGGCGGGAACTCCGGCTACAATTAGGATATTAAAGACATTTGAACCGAAGACATTTCCCAAAGCAATTTCATATTTTTTCTTTATGGATGCTCTGACCGAAACAACCAATTCTGGCAGAGAGGTGCCCACAGCAATACCAGTGATGGCTATCAGCCCCGCGGGTACTTTTAGGAGTTCAGAAATTTTTAAAACCGACTCAATGGTATAGTTGGCGCCAAGGACCAAACCAACTATTCCCAAAATTAGAAAAAGGAAGGTTTTAATCTCCAATTTTGCTGGTTTTTCTTTTACTTTTTCCCTTCGCCTTTCAACTCGGGAGGGTAAAATTTTAATCTTTGTTCCTTCAGGCAGAATCTCTACCAGTTCTGGGCTGATTACCTCTTCTCTTCTTTGAAAAACTGTATAGAGGAAATAGACGGCAAACGCCAATAAAAGCAGAATTCCTTCTCCAAAAACAATTTTTCTATCCCAGACAATAAAGATAAACAAGCCAGTGGTGGCGGCTAAAAGAGGGGCATCCAGGTCAATTAAACTTCTTTTAATAAGCAAACTCCGGGCAGCAACCGCTGACAAGCCAATAACCAGAAGGATATTGGCAATGTTTGAACCAATTACATTGGCAGTAACAATTTCGCTTGCTCCTTTTAGAACCGCGGCAACAGAGGATGCCAATTCGGGAAAGGAGGTGCCGATGGAAACAATGGTCACCCCAATAATAAAAGGTGAAATTTTTAAAGCCAAGCCAATTTTTTCTGAACTTTCAACAAACCAATCAGCCGATTTTACCAGCAAGATTAAACTTAAAATAAAAACCAAAATCCAAATTATAAGCATATACCTTATAAAAAATTTTAATAATCCTTTCTGTTTTCTCCCAATTTAGGGCGGAGGAGGTGGGACTCGAACCCACAGACCGCTTTTTAGGCGGTACAGGTTAGCAACCTGTTGGAATAACCAGTTATCCGACTCCTCCTGATATTGATATTCTATCATCTTTTCTTTGTTTAATCAATTACTGATTGATTTTGATTTGATTTGCTGGTATTATGTTTCTGCCGCCGTAGTTTTTTGTCCCCATAGTTTAACGGATAGAACGCAACCCTGCGGAGGTTGAAATGGGGGTTCAATTCCTCCTGGGGACACCCCTAAATTTGGTCTGGATTAAAGAACGTGCCATCTACGCAACTGCGATAGCCCTTGGAGGTAGCGCAGGAACCGCAGAGCCCTATGCCACACCTTGTTAGAAACTCAACAGAGGAATAAATTTTCTCTGGATTTATGTATCTTCTCTCTATCTGAATTGCCTTTTCTATCATTGGTTTGGGCCCGCAGTTAAGACAAAATGTAGGCCGAAACTCTTTAATTGCCTTTTCCAAGATATCTGTTATCAGGCCCTTGATGCCGATGTCTCCTTTTTCAGTGGACAGGTATAGTTTTTCGCACTTTTTTTTGAATTTATCAAGATAGGGGAAGGAATTTTTGTCTTTTCCTCCGAGGACAGCGCAGGTCTTGTTGTTTTTCTTTGCAAAAAGATAAAGGGCAGCCAGCCCTGTTCCTCCTGATACCAAAAGGACTCTGCCCTCAACCTTAGGCGAGTTTCCATAGGGACCGCGCAGGTAAATAGGGTCATTTCTTTTCAGTTTTGATAACTGCTCGGTAAAATACCCTCTCTTTTTTACAAGAACGGTTATTGGTGTGTTATCCAGAAGGGAAAAGGGCTTCTCACCCTTTTCAGGAATCCAAAGAAAGATAAATTGACCCGGCTCTATTTTTATATTTCCATTTAGTTTCAAAAGAAATGTGTCTTTTTCCACCTGTTCGTTTTCTTCCACCTTGTATTTTTTATACTCCGTAAGGGGCTGGTTTTTTAAGAATCTTTCGGCTTCATTTGTACCTCTTTTTAGGTCCTCCAAAAGTTGATGAAAATACAGTTTTATCTCTTGGGTAGTCATCCCGGCCAGTGCCGAGCCAATTCCAAAAAAATCAGCCCCTGCCTTTTTATATCTTCTGACATCAAGGCAATTTGAAATTCCTCCGCAGGCAATAATAGGCAGATTTGTTATCTCTCTTATCTCTTTTACTTTTTTTATTCCCAGTTCCAAGATTGCTCTGCCTGAAATCCCGCCTACCTTATTTGAAAGAACAGGGTGGCCATCAAACAGATAGGATTCAGGACCGCGTGTATTGATGGCAGTAATTCCTGCTGCTTTTCCCCTCAGCGCTCTTTTTACTGTTTCCTTCACATCAAGGTTTGGCGAGAGTTTAACAAAGACAGGTTTGCCCAGGTTAGCCACTGACCTTATTATTCTCTCTGTAAGGTCGTAGTCCTTGCCGACTATTTGACCATATCTTTCAGAATGGGGACAGGAGATATTTAATTCAAAACCGTCGCTGAATTCTATCAATTTTTCTGCTACCTCCCTAAATTCCTTCTCGCTGCTTCCGAAAATGGAAATAAGCAAAAACCTCTCTTTAGGGATTTTAATTTTTGAGAGTTTTTTTCTGAACTCCTCGGCTCCGGGATTTGTTAGCCCCACAGCGTTTATGAAAGAAAGAGGAGACACCTGGGCGATAATCGGTTCCCGGTTTCCTGTTCTGGGAGAGGGACCTATGCTTTTTGTGGTTAAAATTCCGACCTCGGGAACAGAGTTTGCGATTCTTTCTAAGGTGGAGACCTCAGTTGTCACAATTCCTGAGGGGATGGTAAAAGGACCGCTGATTTCTTTATTGAATAGTTTATATGCCATTATGACAACATTTCAAATTCTTGGGACTTCCAGTTTAGTCGATAGATGTCCCATTTTTTGTTCAGTCGTCGGACCCAGATTTCATAAAAGGTTTTTCTGCCCAGCATTACCACAGTTTGATTCTTTATTATTCTGTCTCTCTCTTTTTTAGAAACAACACTCTTTAGAGAAAAGGGACAACGGGATGCCTTGACCTGAATATACCTTGCCTCGTCTATTTTTTTTGTTCCCGGTTTTGCCTTTAGGGCAAGGATATCAAATATCCCCCCTGATTTTGGAGAACGAAAAATTGTCTGAAAGCCCATTTCTTTTAGTATAGTTATGGCTTTATATTCAAATCTCCTTCCCTTCGCGTAGGAGTGATTTTTTTTTGCCTTTCTTTTATTTTTCTGGCGGCCAGAAGCCATAGAGGAGAAGAAGGATAAAATTAGTTCTGAGAACTCTCCGGTTTTAGATTTGAGTAAATTTCCTGAACATCGTCATTTTCGTCAAGAACTTCAAAAAGTTTCTGGCAGGCCTTTCTTGTTTCTGGGTCCGGCGATATTTCTTCTTTTGGCACCCAGTCCAAGGAGGATGATTCTATCTTTAGGCCTGTTTTTTCCAGGTTTTTCTTTACCCTTTCCAGATCTTCTGGTTTGGTGTAGATGTCCAAGAGATTGTTGTTCCAAGAGAGATCTTGGGCTCCGGCCTCAATGGCTAACAGTTCCAGTTCTTCTTTGTTTATCTGTTTTCCTTCTTTTGTTTCTGGTTTTGATTTAACCGTGATACAGCCCTTTCTTTCAAACATCCATTTTACTGCTCCTTCGCTCACCAATTTTCCTTTGTTTTGGAGTAAGATTTGCTTAATCTGATTCAGGGTTCGGTTTTTGTTGTCAGTGATTGCCTCAATAATAATTGCTGTTTTTCCGGGACCGTATGCCTCAAGCAGAAGGTCTTCAAACTTTTTGCCACTTAATTCGCCCGCTCCTCTTTTTATCGCCCGTTCAATGTTTTCATTGGGCATCCGAACATCCTTGGCTCTCTCAATAGCCAGTCTCAGACGGGGATTAAAATCGGGGTCTTTTCCTCCCTGCCTTACCGCCACCTCAATTTCTTTTGACAATTTAGAAAATACCTGACCCCTCTTTCGGTCGGCTATTTCCTTTTTTTGTTTAATACCAGCCCAGTGAGAATGTCCTGACATAACAATTAAGTTTATTATAAATTTTTTTACAAATCAAGCCCATTTTTTGTAATCAGGGCAGTTTAGAAACCTCATAGCACGAGCAAAATAGAAATCACACCTGAACATTTAAAATTTAAAGAATTTAAATTCAAGACCGCGTGTGTACTTTCTTTCTAGGTTAAGAATAAACTTTCCTCAGAGATAATTTTCTGGAGGCTCCCAACCTAATGTTTTGGCAAGAAAAGATTTTTTTAACTTCTCTTTCTTTATTTTCTTTTTCGCCCTTTGATTTTATAGATTCTTAAACTCTTACCCCCTTCTCTAACCATTATCTTGTCACCGGCAGGGCTAAAACTAGGGGAATTGATGGTCTCTTCAAAATCCTTAGAAAATACCTTCCTTCCTTTTAGGTCATAGATTCTTAAACCCTTGT
>JAGGSE010000160.1 GCA_021159225.1 bacterium | reverse complement strand
ATTGCCTGCCCCGTATAATTGCGGAGCAATTTGTTCGGGGTCATTTTGAGATTTGAATTTTGAATTTTGAGATTCTGTTGATTATGTTCAAAAAAATTACCCTAAAAAATGGCTTGAGAATTATACTTGTGCCTCAAAAGAGCAGTCAGACAGTGACAATTTTGGTTTTGGTAGGCACTGGTTCAAAGTATGAGAAAAAAGACATTTCAGGAATTTCCCATTTTTTAGAGCATATGTTTTTCAAGGGAACAAAGGAAAGACCTTCTCCTCTTGATGTCGCCCAAACATTGGATGGGGTGGGAGGAATGTATAACGCCTTTACCTCCCAAGAGTATACCGGTTATTTCGCCAAGGTGGCTTCTGGTCACTTTAATTTGGCTTTGGACTGGGTTTCTGATATTTTTTTGAACTCCACCCTGCCTGAAAAAGAAATTGAAAAGGAAAAGGGAGTGATTATTGAGGAAATAAATATGAATTATGACAATCCAATGAGTTACATTCAGACCCTTTGGCTCCGGTTATTATACGGCGACCAGCCAGCCGGTTGGGATATAGCCGGGACTAAGGAGGTTGTTTCTAAAATGACAAGAGAAAGGTTGCTGAATTATAGAAAGAGGCAGTATGTTGCTGAAAAGACCGTTGTTGCTGTTGCCGGAAATTTTAACGAGAAAACGGCAGAAAGAGCATTGAAGAGATGTTTTTCAAGGACTAAAACAGGCAGGCCTATGAAAAAGCCGGAGGTCGTAGAAAAACAAAATTCTCCCAATGTCTTGGTTCATTTTCGGCAAACCGACCAGAGCCATCTATGCCTGGGGGTGAGGGCTTTTAATCTTTTCCATCCAAAAAGATACGCCCAAGAGGTATTAGCAGTGATTTTGGGAGGGATGATGAGTTCAAGATTGTTTCAAAAGATAAGGACAGAATTGGGAATTGCTTACTATATTAATACCGTCTCAGAAGTTGATCCAGATACCGGGGCTCTTTTTACTCAGGCAGGCCTGGACAATAAGAATTTAGAAAAGGGAATTTTAGCCATTTTGGACGAGTACAAGAGAATTTCTCAAGAAAAGGTTCCCCCAAGAGAATTAAAAAGAGCCAAGGAGTACATAAAGGGCAAGACCTCCCTTTCACTGGAGTCCTCTGATGCCAGGGCATCTTTTTATGCTGGTCAGGAACTGCTGGAAAATAGAATCTTAACGCCTGAACAAATCTTCAAGAAAATTGATAGGATAAGCCAAGAAGACATATTGGAATTGGCTTCTGAAATCTTCAGACCTGAAAAACTGAATTTAGCCCTTATTGGTCCTTTTAAGAACAAGGAAAAGTTCCAAAAATTACTGAAGAGATTATGAGCGAACAAAAGATATTAGATGTTAGTTGGGGCACGATATCTAAATTTGTTTTGATTTTCTTGTTTTTCTATCTCCTTTATTTGACAAAAGAGATTTTGGTCTGGATTATTTTTGCTCTGATAATTTCAATTTTGTTTGACCCGGCAATTGATTTTCTCCACCTAAGAAGGATCCCCCGGCCCATTGCTGCTATTTTTATTTATTTTGCAATTTTTGGTTTTATTGGCCTTCTTGTTTATTTGACAACACCGTTGCTTTCTCGAGAAATACAGCAGTTTTTAACTACCTTTCCGAAGTATTTCGACAAATTCTCTCCCCCCTTAAGGGCCTTGGGCATTAGCACCTTTGAGAGTTTTGAGGCATTTACCAAGGGATTACAGAGTTGGCTGGTTGGGGCTTCCTCAAACATTTTTTCAGCCATTGTCTCTATTTTTGGAGGAATTTCTTCGGCTTTTTCCATTTTAACTATAGCAATTCTTTTTTCCTTTGAAGAAAATGCCGTAGAGAAAACTCTAAAACTCCTCTTTCCTGTCCGCCACAGGGAATATGCCATTTCTATTTGGAGAAAATCCGAGTCAAAGATATCTGGCTGGTTTGGAACAAGGGTAATATCCTGTATTTTTGTAGGGATTCTTTCCTATATTTCCTTTCTTTTTTTGGGAATAAGGTATCCCTTTATTATTGCATCGCTGGCAGGGATTTTGGAGTTTATTCCTATTATCGGACCTATTTTTGCCGGTGCCTTGGTTTTTCTTGTTGCTCTTCCCGACCTTTTGTCTAAAGCCCTCTTTGGTCTATCCGCTTTTATTCTTATTCAGATAATTGAGGGGAATCTTTTGACTCCAATTTTGGCTAAAAAATTTGTGGGACTTCCTCCTGTTTTGGTTTTCATCTCTCTGCTTATTGGCGGTGAACTTTGGGGGGTCTTGGGAGCGATTCTGGCTATTCCCTTGGCAGGGGTTCTGTTTGAATTTTTTAAGGAATTCCTGGCACGAAAAAGAGAACAGGAGGCAGAACAGGCAGAAGCGTAGAGATAGAGGCAAAATGCAGATTTCAAAACTCTACATTGTCTCAACCCCTATTGGAAATTTTAAGGACATCACCATTAGGGCATTGAATGCTTTGAAGCAGGTGGACTTGATTTTGTGCGAGGATACAAGAACGACAAAAAAATTATTGGTCCATTACCAGATTAAAAAACCGCTTTTGAGTTATCATCATCACTCAAGTCAAAAGAGAATAGATGAAATTTTGACGCTTTTGAGAAAGGGGAAGAACCTGGCTTTGGTTTCTGATGCCGGCACGCCCGGCATATCTGACCCCGGCAATCTACTGATTCAAAAGGTGATTGAACAATTGGACGATAAGGTGAAAATTGTGCCTATTCCCGGACCTTCAGCGATTATCTGCGCTGCTTCTGTTTCCGGATTTCCGATGGATAGATTTCTGTTTATGGGCTTTCTTCCGGCAAAGAAAAAAAGAAGGGATTTTTTTAGGGAGATTTCTCAAGCAAGGTATCCAGTAATTTTCTACGAATCTCCCCACCGGATCTTAAGGACATTAAAAGAATTAAGAAATTTTCTGGAGAATTTGGATGGGAGGTACCAATTGGTTGTTTGTCGGGAACTAACAAAAAAATTTGAGACAGTTTATCGGGGAGGGATTGACGAGGTGGTAAAAAAAATTGAAAATGATAAAATAAAAGGAGAATTTGTGGTAATATGCAGAAAAAATTCTTTCAGGAAATGATTGATGAATATAGGGAATTTTTTATCTTTTTTTCAAAGTATCCCCGAACGAAAATTTTAGGCATTTTTTTACTGGCAGTTGGGTTTGTTGCCGAGAATCTTTTAAGGCGATGGAGCCATTTTTTGGCTGAAGGGCTTCTTTTGATTTTTGGGAGAAGTCCCTCAGGAGCCGGAGCGATTGCAGACAAGATATTCAATTCCAGTTCCCCCCTTTTGTTTGTTTACATCCCCTTGACAGTAGTTATTTTTTTGGTTGTCAGGGATGGACTTCAAAAGACGGATTGGGTGGTGGCTCCATTTTGTATTGGTGTTTTACTCAAGGCAGCAATTTACGCTGCTGTTTGTTTGGGCTACAAAAGCGGTGAGTTTTGGGAATTGACCCATTATGGCTTGCCTGCTTTTGTTGTGGGGCTTTTTGCCTTTGTTTTCCTTGCTGCTGCTGGGTTTGGAGCAGAGAGATGGTTTAGGGATGTATCAAAGTAAAATTGGAACTCCAAAATCAATGACCAAGACAAAAAGATTCTATCTTTCAACAGCCCTGCCTTATGTAAACGCCCAGCCCCATATTGGATTTGCCTTAGAGGCAATTCAGGCGGATGTGGTTGCCCGCTACCATCGTTTTTTAGGAGAAGATGTTTTCTTTTTGACAGGCACAGACGAAAATTCTCTGAAAAATGTCAAGGCAGCGGAGAAAACTGGCGTATCAGTAAAGGAACTGGTAGATAGAAATGCGGCAGAGTTTTATAAACTCAAACAGGCCTTGAATCTAAGTTTTGACGATTTTATCCGCACCAGCGAAAAAAGGCACCGCCTCGGTGTTGAAAAATTATGGACTGCCTGCCAAAAGGACATTTACAAGAAAAAATACAAGGGGCTTTACTGCGTGGGATGTGAGGAATTTTACAAGGAATCCGAATTAGACAATGGTCTTTGCCCTGAACACAAAATAAAGCCGGAGGTGGTAGAGGAAGAGAATTTTTTCTTCCGACTCTCAAAATATCAGGAGAGGTTAAAAGAGATTATTGAAAAGGACAAGATAGAGATTATTCCCCCGGAAAGAAAGAGGGAGATATTGGGCGTTATAAAACAAGGATTGGAGGATATCTGCATTTCCCGTTCAGTTAAAAGAGCCCACGGCTGGGGAATTAGAACGCCCGGGGATAACAGCCAAATTGTCTGGGTGTGGTTTGACGCCTTGGCAAACTACATTACCGCTCTGGGATACGCTGATAAAGAACCGAGATTCCAAAAGTTTTGGCAGGAAAATGAAAACAAACTCCATATTATTGGAAAGGGCATATCAAGATTTCACTGTCTCTATTGGCCGGCGATTCTTCTTTCAGCGGGTTTATCCCTGCCGAAGACAATTTTTATTCACGGCTACATTACAGTTGGGAAAGAAAAGATGTCAAAGAGTTTGGGCAATGTTGTCAGCCCCTTTGACCTGGTTGAAAAATACGGCACAGACCCAGTAAGATACTTTTTCTTAAGGGAAATTCCTCCAAGTGAAGACGGTGATTTTAGCATAGAGAGGTTTGAGAGCCGTTACAATACTGATTTGGCTAATGGATTGGGCAATTTGACATCAAGGGTGATTGCCTTAAGCAAAAAATTGAAAATTAATCCCTCTTTGAAAAAAGAATTTGGAGACAAAGAGGTAAGAATAGAGGTGGAGCGGGCTTATCAGAACTCTTTTAAGGCATTGGAGCACTTCTCTTTTAATAAGTCATTGGAAGAAATCTGGTCCTTGATTAACTTTTCTGATAGATACATTGAAAGAGAAAGGCCCTGGAAAACCAAGAACAAACAGGTAATTGGCAATTTATTGTTTATTTTGTCTGAAATTGCTATGATGCTGAAGGTCTTTTTACCAGAGGCATCAAAAAGGATATTGAAACAAATAGAAACAGGAGAAAGCAAACCGCTGTTTCCAAGAATTTAACTATGAGAGCAATTTTCGTAGGCAGGTTTCAGCCATTTCACAAGGGACACTTGAATGCAATAAAATATATCCTTAAAAAAGAAAAAAGGGGAATTTTCATTGTTATTGGGAGTATTGAGAGATTTTTAGAGAAAGACAACCCATTTTTCTTTAAGGAGCGGAAAGAGATGGTCTTAAGGGCTCTTAGGGAGAATAAAATTAAAAATTTCAAGATTTTCGGCCTGCCGGATTTTTTTGATGACGAAATTTGGGCAAGCAAGGTTTTGGCTGTCACAGGCTTGAAGCCATTAGATGCGCTGGTTTTCAGCCGAGACCCTTGGACTGTGAAGTCCTTTGAGAGAATTGGGGTAAAGGTTCAGCCCCAGCCATTTTTTTTCAATAAACTCTCAGCCACTCTGGTAAGAAAGAAAATCTGCCGGCAGGAAAAATGGGAACATCTTTTGCCAAAAAGCGTTTCAGTATATCTTAAAGAAATCAGGGCTGGACAACGGCTAAAATTTTTAGCCGTACCCCCTGAAAAAAGAATTGTCGGTTTTATAAGAGAAAAGATAAAGAAAGCCGGGGCAAAGGGCGGAATTGTAGGAATCTCTGGAGGAGTTGATTCTGCTGTGGTTGCTGTTTTAGCAAAACAGGCGTTGGGAAACAAATGCCATTTTTTGAGCATTAATTTTGACCAGGGCTCTTTGGCTAAAAATATTTCTTTATTGAACAAGAAATTGGGAGGGAGAATTAAAATTCTTTCTCTAAGGGACTCCTATGGTTGTCTTTTAAGGCGCTTTCCTCCGGGAAATAAAATAGCGAGAGGAAATCTAAAATCAAGGTTAATAATGGCAACCCTTTATTATTTTGCCAATTTTTACAACCTTCTGGTCATAGGCACCACCAACAGGTCGGAGGAAGAAGTGGGATATTTTACCAAATTCGGTGATGGGGCAGCAGACATTGAGCCAATCTCTCATCTTTACAAAACAGATGTTTTAGAAATGGCAAAAAGATTGGCCGTGCCAGAGGAGATTATCAGAACCAAGCCCTCTGCTGATTTTTGGCGGGGACAAACAGACGAGAAAGAATTGGGGGTTTCCTATGAACAACTGGACAAGATTTTGAGACTTTTGGTTCAGGGATTTAAGGAGGAGGAGATTTCTTTTTTGACGGATATTTCCAAAAAGAAGATCAAAGGTGTTATCCAACGAAGAAAGAAAAATGCCCATAAACTCTTGCCACCTGCAAGAATTCAGATAAACAATTTATTAGGCACCAAATGTTAAATTCAAAACCAAACCAAATCAAAAATCAAAAATCAAAATGCAAAATGAAAAAGAAAAAATCAAAGAGAATTCTTTTTGCATTTTAATCTTTCATTTTGATTTTTGATTTTTGCATTTTGAATTTAAAATTGTAATTTTTCATTTGTAATTTGTAATTTTTGAGTTTTGCGCTTTACGCTTAAACTATGTTAATTGATACCCATGCTCATTTGAATTTCGCCTCTTTCAAGGATGACTTTGGCAAGATAATTGAAAAATGCCTGAATCAGCACATTTGGATTATCAATGTGGGAACAAAATATGCTACCTCAAAGAGGGCAGTAGAGATTGCCCAAAAATATAGAGAAGGGGTTTTTGCGGCTGTTGGCCTGCATCCAATTCATCTGGAAAGCCGGCGGGTTGATCCTTCGGAGTTAGATTCTCAAAAAGGGTTTATCTCGGATAAGGAGGACTTTGATTATCAAAAATACAGAGAACTGGCTCAGTCAGAGAAGGTTGTGGCAATTGGAGAAATTGGTCTGGACTACTATTGGAAACCGAAGACAAAAACAAGGTTTGAGAAATTCAGAAAAAAACAAATGGAGGTGCTTTTTGAGCAGATAGAATTAGCCAAGGAATTGGACCTGCCAGTTATTTTTCACTGCCGAATGGCTCACAGCGACCTGATAGAAATTTTGAGGTCTCAGGTCTCAGATTTAGGAATTCGTGGCGTTGTCCACTGCTTTACTGGCACCTGGGACCAGGCACAGGAGTATTTAGGGATGGACCTTTATCTTGGTTTTAACGGCATAATTTTCAAAAAGATTGAGGGTGCGGATTTTGATGAAATTATTAAAAAGACCCCTCTGGAAAGAATTTTGGTTGAGACCGATTGTCCCTATCTCACTCCCCCTGATTTTCCGGAAAAGAGGAATAATCCCTTAGGTGTAAATTTGATTTGTCGCCATCTTGCCAAGGTCAAGGGAGTTTCTTTTGAGAAAATGGCAATAATTACCACCGAGAACGCCAAAGAATTATTCAAACTTTCCAAACCAATGGACAGGATTCAAGATTCAGAACAATAAATCATTAGATTCTATGTTTTTCCCCCGAGGAAAAAAGTTTTTTGATTTATACGAAGAATTAGCCAAGAAGATAAGTGAGGCGGTGGCTCTTTTAGAAGGTCTTGAAAAGGATTATTCAACCCTTCCAGAGGTTGCTCAAAACCTAGACAGATTAGAAGACGAAGCGGATGAAATTGTCCATAAGGTAATAGAGGAACTGCTTTATGACCATACAAGGGTTACCGAGGAGAAGGGAGATATTAAATTTTTCGTTTATAATATGGACAATGTTATTGATTCCCTTGAGAAGGTGGCAAATAGATTGAATATCTACAGAATAAAAGATTTACCTCAACCTCTTATTGATTTTCTCCCATATTTAAAAGAAGCCGCAACACAGATAGAACTGGGGGTAAGTTCATTAAAAGATATTAGAAAAAACGATGATGTTATAGCCAGTTGTTGCGTTAAAATAAATGATTTGGAGAATGAAGCGGACAAGGTCAACCGAAAATGGCTGGGGAAGGTCATCGGGGAGGGTTATTCAGGTGTTGATGATTTCAAGAAAATGTTGGCTCTCAAAGAAATTGTTGACACCCTGGAATACACGATGGACCAATGCGAGGATGTAGCCAATATATTGGAAACGCTCCGGTTAAAGGGCCAGGCGTAGTATGACTTGTCTTGTAATTCTCATTATAATTTTTGCCCTAATCTTTGACTTTTTAAATGGAGCAAACGACCGAGCAAACGCTATCGCTACCACCTGCGCCACAAAAGCCCTTTCGCCGCTTCAGGCGTTGGTTATAGCAAGCATTTTTAATATACTTGGCGCCTTCGCTTCAACCAGGGTTGCCCGAACAATTGGTAAAGGAATAATTCCCTCTGAAAATATTACCCTTTTAATCTTGCTTGCTGGAATAATGGGAACAGTTGTCTGGGTGTTTTTCTGCACAAGGGTTGGTATTCCCATTAGCGTCAGCCATGCCTTGGTTGGAGGGCTTTTGGGAGCTGGCTTGGCTTCGGGAGGAGCAGGGATTATTAAATGGGGTGTTTTAACCAAGAAGGTGTTTTTGGGAATATTTTTAGGTCCGGCAGCCGGATTTTTGGTCGGGGCTGTTTTTTTGATTTTGGCAACCTGGATTTTGGAGAAATTCTTTAAACATACTCCCGACCAAAAAACAAATAGATTTTTTCAACTTGGTCAGATTTTTACCACTCCCTTTGTTTCCTTTGCCCATGGAATGAATGATACCCAAAACGCCATGGGACTGATTACCGCCGCTCTTTTATCCGGAGGGTTTATAGACAGATTTTGTGTGCCCTGGTGGGTAAAGGTAGTTTGTGGAATAACGATGGGGATTGGAACCTTTTTAATGGGCTGGCAGGTGGTTAAGACCTTGGGGTGGAGTTTGACAAAAATTGAACCAAAGCAGGGATTTGTTTCTGAATTCGGAGCGGGAGGAGTAATTGTCTTGCACTCTTTGGTTGGAATGCCGATATCAACGACCCATGTTGTTTGCTCATCAGTAATTGGAGGAACCGTTTTACAAAATCCGAGAAGATGTAAGCAGATAGTGGCTGAAAGGATGATTGTTGCCTGGATAATTACCATTCCCTCAGCCGCTTTGCTTTCGGCTTTCATTTATTATTTAATAGATTGTTTGTTATAATAGTTCACTAACCAACTGCCTGCAACAATGGGAGAAGAAAAAAATTTGAGGAAATGACAAAAAAACCTAGTAAAATTGTCCGGAGTATTGAGGTCTCGGCAATCAAAAGGTTTCAGATTTTGATTGAGAAGGAAAAAGGTTCTATTTCTCTGGCTCAGGGAGTTCCTGATTTTGAGACCCCCTCTTTTATTAAAGAAAAGGCAAAGGAAGCAATTGATAAGGGCTTTGCCTCAAGGTATACAAAGGGCTGGGGGATTGAATCATTGAGGCAGGCAATTGCTGAAAAGATGAGGAAGGACAATAAAATCAAGGCGGAACCGGAAAATGTCCTTCTAACCCACGGCGCCATTGAGGCATCAATGGCAACCCTTCTGGCTCTTTTAGACCCAGAAGACGAGGTGATTGTTTTGTCTCCCAATTATGTGTCTCACATCAATCAAATCAGGATTGTCAGACAAGGGGCAATGCCAAGTTTTGTTTCTTTAGATGAAAAAGAGAACCGTTGGCAGTTGAATCCGGAAAAAATTGAATCTGCAGTCAGCAAAAAGACAAAAGCCATACTCTTTTCCAATCCCTCCAATCCATTGGGCAAGGTCTATAGCCGGGAAGAACTAAAAGCAATAGCAAAGATTGCCCTAAAGCATAATCTTTTTATTATTGCTGATGAGGTTTATGAGTATTTTGTTTTTGACGGCAAAAAGCATATCAGCATTGGCTCTTTTCCCGAAGCAGAAGATAGAACAATCTCTATTTTTAGTTTATCAAAGAGTTATTCTATGACTGGTTGGCGTATAGGTTATCTGGTCTCTGATAAAAAGATAGTTCAGGAAATTTTCAAGATTCATGACTGTTTGATTACATGTCCTGTTGCTCTCTCCCAGTATGCCGCTTTGGCTGCAATAAAGGATGGCTATAAATTTATTAAAAAATTTAAGCAAAACTATGAAAGAAGAAGAAAAATCGCCATAGAAATTTTAAGCCGAACAGACAAACTGACCCTTATTAAGCCGGAGGGCACTTTCTATCTTTTTCCGAAAATAAACCTGAAAATGGATGATTACAATTTTTCCCTGCGCCTTCTAAAGGAAGCCAAGGTCGGCGTGGTACCCGGCTCAGCATTTGGCCCAGGAGGCAAGAGGCATATCAGAATCTCTTTTGGAGGCGAAGAAAAAAAATTAAAGGAGGGACTGGAAAGGATGGTAAATTATGTTAAAAGGCTATAAAGGACCACAGGATTGAGAATGCAAAATGAATTTTGAGATTTGAATTTTGGTTTGTTTGTCGCCAAAGGCGGCAATAGGGTATAT
>JAGGSE010000039.1 GCA_021159225.1 bacterium | reverse complement strand
CAACTTAAAGCGAAAAGCGAAACCTTTCTTTTTTAGCTTTAAGATTTACGCTTTAGCTTTACACTTTGCACTTTACGCTTTGAGTTTAAAAATAATTTTGC
Organism: bacterium; assembly: GCA_021159225.1. Lineage (GTDB taxonomy): Bacteria > Patescibacteriota > Minisyncoccia > Minisyncoccales > JAGGSE01 > JAGGSE01. The sequence continues at coordinate 10,587 of JAGGSE010000039.1, read as the reverse complement.
ATTTTAAGTTATCATTTTGATTTTTGATTTTTGCATTTTGAATTTATAATTGGATTTGGTTAAAATGGCTTATTCAGAAAAGCCCAAAGCAGAGAAGGTTAAAAAAATAAGGGTAAAGGTAATTGGCGTTGGTGACGGAGGAACAAATATTGTTTCTGATATTGCTCTGAAATTGGAAAAGGCGCGTTTTTTGGCGGCTAATACCGACAGCCAATCGCTTGCCAAAAAGGGCAAAAGAGTGGAGACATTTATTTTTGGTCAGAACCTTACCTCGGGTCTGGGCACGGGGATGGATCCTGAATTGGGAGAAAGAGCGGCGTTGGAGGCAAAGGAGCGGCTTAAAAGGGCATTAGCCGGAAGCGACCTCTGTATTTTTGTCTCTACACTGGGGGGAGGCACGGGTTCGGGCGCTATGCCTGTCTTTGCCAAAATTTCCAGGAATTTGGGCAATCTCAACTATGGCATATTTACCCTTCCCTTTCGGTTTGAAGGCAAAAAACGCATGGAGATTGCCAAGGCATCATTGGAAAAGATGAGGTCAGACCTTGAGGGCTTTTCTGTGATTGAGAACGAAAAAATTTTTCAGATTATTGACAAAAAAACCTCTCTTCGAAATGCTCTTTTTGAGGTCAATAAAATTTTGACCCAGGCACTTGAAGGGCTTCTTACGCTCATTTATTACCCTGGTTTAATTAACATTGATTTTGCCGACATTAAGACAATTTTGAGAAGCGGAGATGGTTTGTCTTATCTGGCAAGAACTGAAGCGGTGGGCCAAAATCGTCTTGGGGAGGTGATTAAAAAAGCCCTAAACTTTCCCCTTTATTCGTATGGTATTGAGAGGGCAAAAGGGGTTTTATTTAATATAACCGGAGGCAAGGATCTGGGCCTGTCAGAGGTGGCTGAGATTTCAAAAAATATTTTTAATCTATCAGATAGAAGCGCGAGAATTGTTTTTGGGGTTTCAGAAAGCAAAGAGAGGGGGAGGATTGGACTGACCATTTTAGCCACTGGCTGTCGGTCAGAATTTTCCGAAGAATTGTTTTCAGAAAAAGAAAAGGCATTGCCTAAAAAGGTAAAGATAAAGGAGAAGAAGGCAGATAAGAGGCCTGATAAGAAAAAGAAGGACGCCCAAAGCAAAGACAAAAAGGAAATAAAGAGAAGCGCCAGCCAGATAAGAAAAAACGCCCTTCAATTAAAGAAGGAGGCAGAAAAGATGGAAAGGGAGATGCTGGAAAGAGAAAGATTTTGGGAGACCCCAGCCCTTTTTAGAAGGGGCAGAAATATTGAGCAATTGGAATAAATGGCTTTAACCAAAATTATTGCTACAATTGGTCCAGCGGTTGAAAAAGAAAAACAAATTGCTTCCCTTTTAGAAAGCGGAGCCAATGTTTTTCGTTTCAATCTTAAGCATAACAGTGCCAATTGGCACAGGGCGATGATCGACAAGGTAAAAAGAGCGGGGCGAAAGACGGGGAAGACCCCTGGCATTCTCTTAGATTTTCCAAACCTTGAAAAGAAACTTTCTATCAATCCTGAACACCTATCAATTGCCAAGGAAAAAAATGTTGACTTTTTAGCCCTTTCCTTTGTTAGAGGTAAGCAGGATATTGATTTTTTGAAGAGGGGAGCCAAAAGGTTTTCCTTGTCGGCTAAAATTTTAGCCAAGATTGAGGCAAAGGAGGCATTAGATAATTTTGAGCAGATATTGGACTCCTGTTTTGGAATAATGGTGGCGCGAGGGGATCTGGGAAAAGAGATTCCTTTTGAAAAGGTTCCCTATTATCAAAAAAAGATTATCAGAAGGTGTTTAGAAAAAGGAAAGCCAGTAATTGTTGCTACCCAGATGTTGAGGTCAATGGTTGAAAATCCATTGCCTACCCGAGCCGAGGTTTCTGATGTTGCCAACGCTATTTTGGACTATACGGATGCTGTGATGCTCTCTGAAGAGACGGCTTTAGGCAGATATCCTTCTCGGGCAGTATCAACAATGGAGAAAATTTGCCGATTTTGGGAGAAAAAGAGAGAGCCGGTGTCAGGGTTAAACTTTGAACTTCAACACCAGACAGCAGCAGTATGTCACTCTGCTTATCAACTCTGGAGAAGCCCTTTCTGTCAGCGGCAGAATGTAAGGGCATTTGTGGTTTTGACGAAGACAGGAATGACTGCCAGGATGCTTTCTCGGTTTCGACCAACTATTCCTATTTTTGCCTTCGCTCCGCAGATTCATCTGAGAGACCAATTCTCCTTGATTTATGGCACCTATTCCTTTTCCCTTGGAAAAGAAAAGGATTTCTATAGAAAGAAGACCTTCATTGATATAAAAAAGATTTTGAATATGGCCAAAAAGGTGGGTCGTTTTAAAAAGGGAGAGAGGGTGATTATTATTTTCGCTGAGGACTGGCATGGTTTTGGCAAGGCAAATGTGGTTAGAATTCAAGAGATTTTTTAGAAATGAAAAGGATACTGAAAAGAATTTACAAGAGAAGAAAAAGAGATGCCCGAAAATATGATTTTGGCTTGCTGGTAATTATTGGAGGTTCAAGATTATATTCCGGTTCTTTGGCTTTTTCAGCAATGGCGGCTTTTAGAGTAGGGGTTGATATGGTTCAGATTCTGGCTCCCCAAAGACCGGCTGATATTGTTGCTTCTTTTTCTCCAAATTTTGCTACCCTTCCTTTGGGCAAGGATTTTATAAAAAAGAAGGACCTGCCTTGTATCTTTGAAATAATAGAGGAGGCGAAAAAGTCGGCTTTTCCAAAAATAGCAGTGTTGATCGGCGGAGGCATGGGAAGAGAAAAGGAGACGAAAAAGGCAGTTGTTTCTTTTCTTTCAAGAATTGATTTGCCATGCGTAATAGATGCTGATGCTATTTGGGCATTGGAGGGACAGCAGAAGGCAATTTTTAAGAAAAATTTTTTAATTACCCCCCACCAATACGAATTTTTTATTTTGACTGAAAAAAAGGTTTCTTCACTTCCCTTGAAAAAAAGAATAGAATTTGTTAAAAGAGAGGCAGAAAAATTAGGGACAACCATCCTGCTGAAAGGAAATACAGATATTATTTCTGACGGAAAAAGGGTTTCCTTAAACAAAACAGGTTGTCCCTATATGACAGTAGGAGGAACAGGGGATGTTTTGGCAGGAATTGCTGGTGCTCTATTGGCAAGGGGAGTGGACGTCTTTGAAGCAGCTGAAGCCGCTGCTTATATTAATGGTTTGTCGGGCGAAAGGGCAGGGAAGAAATTAGGGGAAGCAATGACAGCAGTTGACCTTATTGAAGAAATCCCTCGGGTGATAAAAGAGGTTTAGAGAAATCAGAAACAATGACCAAGCTTCAAGCGCAAAGCTCAAAGCGCAAAACGCAAAACTACAACTTAAAGCGAAAAGCGAAACCTCCTTCTTTTTAGCTTTACGCTTTGCACTTTGCGCTTTACGCTTTGAGTTTATATCTATGTATGAATTAATCATAATAGGAGGAGGGCCAGCCGGGATTACAGCCGGCATTTATTCCGGCAGGCAGAAGATAAGGACCCTTCTGATTACCAAAACCTTCGGGGGCCAGATTACCCAAAAAGCGGTAATGATTGAAAACTATCCGGGATTTGAAAAAATTTCTGGCAGAGATTTAATCCAAAAATTTGAGAGGCACCTAAAGAGGTTTGATATTGAAATCAAGATGGATGAGGTCACAGAGGTAAAGAAGAGTAACGGAAACTTTCTTGTTATTACCAAGGACAAGTCAGTATTTGAGTCCCGAGCAGTGATTCTTGCTTCTGGTTCTGACCCAAGAAGATTGGAAATTCCCGGAGAGAAGGAGTTTTTGGGAAAGGGAGTGAGTTATTGTCCTACCTGTGATGGTCCCCTTTTTTCAAACAAGGTGGTGGCTATTATCGGCGGGGGAAATGTTGCCTTTGAGGCGGCTCTATATTTATCGGGCATTGTCAAAAAGGTTTACATTTTAGAATTCGGCGAAAAGGTCAGAGCCGACGCCACAAACCAGGAATTGGTTAAAAAAACAGGCAAAGCAGAGATAATTACCTCTGCCCAGACCAAGGAAATAAGAGGAGATATGTTTGTCAAGGAGTTGGTTTATGAAGACAGGAAAGAAAAAAGAGAGGTGGTCTTGCCGGTGGATGGCGTTTTTATTGAGATTGGTTTACAGCCGGCTACCTCCTTTATTAGAGACCTTGTGGAGTTTAATGAAAGAGATGAGATAATTGTTGATTTTGAAACATATCAGACAAAAACACCTGGATTGTTTGCCGCTGGAGATTGCAATATAGGCAAGGCAAGGCAGATTATTACTGCCTGCGGTGAAGGCGCCAAGGCGGCTATGGCTGCCTTCGGTTATCTGCGGAATCTTGAGAAATAGAAAATAGTATTTTTATGGCTGATAGAATAAGAGCAATAAAAGCAAGAGAGATATTAGATTCGCGGGCAAATCCTACCCTGGAGGTAGAATTGGAGACGACCCAGGGAAGATTTTTGGCAGGGGTTCCTTCAGGGGCTTCAACTGGAAAACATGAGGCAGTGGAATTGAGAGACGGCGGGAAAAGATATGGAGGAAAAGGGGTCCTGAAGGCGGTAAGAAATGTCAATAAGGTGATTGCCCCAAAATTGATAGGAAAGGACCCGACAGAGCAGGAAAAAATTGACAGGATTATGAAGAAACTGGATGGGACAAGAAACAAATCACGCTTGGGAGCGAATGCCATTTGCGGTGTGTCTTTGGCGGTTTGCCGGGCAGGAGCAGCTGCTGTTAATCTGCCCCTTTATCTCTATATTCGTCGGCTTTTCAATCCATCATTAAAAAAACCAGTTAAGTTGCCCAAGCCCTGCTTTAATGTTATTAACGGTGGAGCACATGCCTGCAATGATTTGGATTTTCAGGAGTTTATGATTGTTCCTCAGTTTAAAAAAACGGCAGAGAATGTAAGGGCTGCCTCTGAGGTTTATCATAAATTGAAGGAAATAATCATTGAAAGATATATGGACATAGGAGCCAATGTGGGAGATGAGGGGGGATTTGCCCCAGGAATTAGGTTTCCCGAGGAGGCACTTGACCTGATTGAGGAGGCGAAAAAACGGGCTGGATATAAAAGAAGGGAGGTAAAGGTTATTTTAGATGTTGCCTCCTCTGCTTTTTTCTCAAAAGGGAAATACATCACCCCGAAAACAAAAATGGATTTCACCCGTCAGGAATTGGCTGATTATTATTATGGTCTTTTGAAAAAATATCCTATTATTGCCTTGGAGGATCCCTTTGCCCAAGATGACTGGGAAGGATGGGAAAAATTAAATCAAAAATCAAAAATCAAAAATCAAAAATTATTAATAATCGGAGACGACCTGTTGGTAACAAACCCTTCTCGTATAAAAGAGGCAAAAAGGAGAAATGCCTGCAATGGTCTTTTGCTGAAGGTAAATCAGATTGGCACCCTTTCCGAAGCCTTGGAGGCGGCTCGTTTGGCTAAAGCCTATAACTGGAAAATAATGGTCTCTCATAGGTCGGGGGAGACCTGCGATGATTTTATTTCTGATTTGGCGGTTGGCATCTCGGCAGAGTTTATAAAATCAGGGGCTCCTGCCCGGGGTGAGAGAACCGCTAAATACAATAGATTACTGAAAATTGAGGAAGAAATTAAAAATCTATGAAAAAAATTCTTTTGGCAGAAGATGATCCCTTTGTAGTTGAAATTTATTCAAGAAAGATAAAGGAGGCAGGTTTTGATCTGGAAATAGTCCAGACCGGAGAGGAGGCACTGAGAAAAATAAAGGAGGAGAGATTTGACATTCTCTTGCTGGATATGGTTTTGCCAGGCCTATCAGGATGGGAGGTTCTGGAAGCCATTAGAAAAGAGAAGGAAAAAAATGAACAGTTAAGAACCTTGAAGGTTTTGGTTCTTTCAAATCTGGGCTCAAGACCGGAAGTGGAAAGGGCCGTTCGCATGGGAGCAGAAAGGTATCTAATTAAGGCGCATTATACCCCAGCTCAGGTTGTTGAAGAGGTTAAACGTCTTGACAGATAGGTGTAACATTTGTTATTCTAAAAAATGATATATTCCTTTGTAAGTTTGAATCGGACTGCAACCCGATTGGAATTTCCAAAAGAATAAAAAAATTATGGTAAAAATTAAGAAGGTTTTATTGGTTTTTGCGGTTATTATCGCGGTTTTCTGTGTGGCTGGCTTTTTTTATTTAAACCATCTAAAAAGCAAGACAAGAAATACAGCCGTTCAGTTTTTATCAGGTGAAGCGGCTGCTCAAAAAGCCATAGAGTATATCAACAATAATATACTCCAGAAAGGAACGACTGCTTCCTTGGTTGAGGTAAAGGAAGAAAGTGGACTGTACAGATTCACCTTGAAGATAAAAGGCAAGGAGTTTGCTTCTTATGTCACAAAAGACGGAAAAATTTTATTTCCTGAGGAGGGGATTGATTTAACAAAAAAACCAGTTGCTTCGGCGAACAATGCCCCGACTAAAAAACTGACCTGTGAGGATATTAAGAAAAACGACAGTCCAATACTGGAGGCGTTTGTTGTCAGCAGGTGTCCTTTTGGTCTTCAAATGGAAAGGATTTTAAGAGAGGTTGTTAAAAATATCCCTTCTTTGGCAAAGAATATAAGGGTTGAGTATATTGGCTCGGTTCAAGAAGGAAAAATTAGATCAATGCATGGCGAGCAAGAGGCAAAGGAGAACCTGCGGCAGATTTGTATCAGGGAAGAACAGCCAGATAAATACTGGGATTATATCGGCTGTTATATCAAAAAAGGACAGACCAATGAATGTTTGACAGAAGCCGGCATTGATAAAGACAAATTAACATCCTGTATGAGTGATTCTACAAGGGGGGTGGAGTATGCCAAGGACGATTTTGCCTTGGCAAACAGGTATAAGGTAACAGGTTCACCTACCCTTGTATTGGGAGGGGAAAGGGTATCAGAATTTGATTTTGGAGGCAGGACAGCAGAAGCGGCAAAGACCCTGCTTTGCTGTGCTTTTAAGACAAAACCGGCTGTCTGTTCAAAAAAGTTGAGCCAAGACCAGGCAGCAATCGGCTTTTCGGAAGAATACAGTGGTGTCGGACCAAGTGCTTCTTGTAAAGAGTAAAAGAACGATTATAATTATTATGCCTAAGGTGCGTGTTTTTTCAACTCCGATGTGTCCTTATTGTCAAGCCCTGAAAGAATTTCTGAAAGAGAAGGGAATTGAATTTGAGGATATTGATGTGTCCAAAGACGAAAGAGCGGCTAGAGAAATGATTGCAAAGTCGTCTCAGATGGGAGTGCCGGTTGTTGAGATAGATGGACAGATCGTGGTGGGCTTTGACAAAGAAAGGATTTGTCAATTGCTAAATATCAGCCAATAATCTAATCAGACATTCTTTAATTGCTCTATGATAAAAATTGCTATAAATGGTTTTGGTCGGATTGGGCGAGCGGCGTTTAAGAATATAGTAGACAATCACCCAGACCTGGAGGTTGTTTCAATTAACGATTTAACAGAACCCAAGATCCTCGCCCACCTTTTAAGGTACGATTCTGTTTATGGGATTTACAGAAAAGTGATTAAGTTCACTGAAAATGAATTGTTGGTTGACGGAACCGGAAAAGGGGAAAGGATTAGGGTTTTTGCAGAAAAAGATCCTTCAAAATTACCTTGGCGGGAAATGGGAATTGATATTGTTTTGGAGTGCACAGGGAGGTTTAGGCATTATGAGGACGCTGTAAAACACATACAGGCCGGAGCAAAGAAGGTGATAATCTCTGCCCCGTCAAAGGATCCGGAAAAAATCCCTTCCTTTGTTCTTGGAGTAAACGAAGACAGGTTTGAAATAGACAAGTACGACATAGTTGATATGGGTTCTTGTACCACTAATTGTTTAGCCCCGGTGGCAAAGGTTCTTAACGACCATTTTGGGATTATAAAGGGATTAATGACCACTATTCATTCCTACACCAGCGACCAGCGTCTTTTGGATGCGCCCCACAAGGACCTAAGAAGGGCAAGGGCAGCCGCCTTAAATATCGTTCTCACGACCACTGGAGCGGCAAAGGCGATTGAAAGGGTGATACCTCAACTAAAAGGAAAACTAAACGGCATGGCTATAAGGGTGCCGACGCCAACTGTTTCAGCGGTGGATTTAACCTGCCATCTGGAAAAGCAGGCAACGCCTGAAACAATAAACTATACAATTAAAAAAGCATCTCAAGAAGAAAGATTGAAGGGCATCTTGGGAATTGAAGACGCTCCCTTGGTTTCTTCCGATTATGTGGGTAACTCCTTTTCCTCAATTGTAGACGCTCCTTCAACTATGGTCATTGGAGATATGGTAAAGGTTATTGCCTGGTATGACAATGAGTGGGCTTATGCCACTCGGTTGGCTGAATTTGCCGAGTTTGTTGGCAAGAGGTTAAAATAAAAAAAGGCGAAACAAAAAGAGAGGAGAGGGTCAGCCCTCTTTTTTTTATTTGGTAAACTTTGATTTTTGGACAGGTTTATGATAAAACTAAAAAAATGAAAAAGATTGACATTATTCTGGCTTTGGTTACAGGAGAAGGGGTGGCAGGACTTTTTATTTGGCTGATAAAAAATTCTCCGACTATTGATTTGCCCATTCTTCTGTGGCTTTGCCCCTTTATTTTTCCCGTTTTGGCAGTTTTGGGCGTTTGGATTTCTTATTTGATTGGTAAGAGGTATCTGTTTGTTTATCAACTGGCAAAGTTCCTTCTTATTGGCGCTTTTTTTTCTGTATTTGACCTTATTATTTTCAATTTCCTTTTGGGATACTTTGGCATCAGTAGAGAGGAGATAGTTAGATACGCTTTTTTTGTGATTATTTCTTTTACTATTGTTACCGTTATAAAGTATTTAGGCGACAAGTACTGGGCGTTTGAAAAAAGCGGGATGGACAGAGCAGGTATGGAGATTACAACCTATTTTGTAATCACCTTGATAAGCGGAATAATTCAGACAGCATCAGCCTCTTTTTTGTTTGCCCTTATTCCCTCTATATTGGGAAATGCGATGGTTGTAGGCAATATCGCTAAAATTGGAGGAATTGTCATTGCCTCTGTCTGGAACTTTCTCGGATACAAGTTTATTGTTTTCAAAAAATAGACGCTATGTCAGTCCTATACCGCAAATATCGGCCCCAGAGGTTTTCTGAATTTATTGGTCAGGAGAAGATTGTAAAGACCCTTACCAACGCTATTGCTTCGGAAATGATTTCCCATGCCTATTTGTTCTCCGGTCCGCGGGGCAGCGGGAAGACAAGTTTGGCTCGGATTTTCGCCCGGGCAATAAACTGCCAGAAGCGGAAAAAAGGAGAATTTGAACCCTGTAATACTTGCTCCTCCTGCCTTGAAATGATTAAAGACAGGTCAATGGACCTGACAGAGATTGACGCCGCTTCTCACCGGGGAATTGATGATATAAAGGAACTGAAGGAAGGCATTAGGTTTGCTCCGGCAAGGTCAAGATACAAGGTTTTTATTTTAGATGAGGCACATCAACTTTCCAAAGATGCTGATAATGCTCTTTTGAAAACCTTAGAGGAACCTCCCCCTCATGTAATTTTTATTTTAGCCACCACAGAGATTCATAAGATGCTCCCCACCATTGTTTCCCGCTGTCAAAGATTTGACTTCCGCAAACTGACCTCAAAAGAAATTATCAAAAAGTTGACTTTTATTTGCCAAAAGGAGAAAATTAGAATTGAAAACCAGGCATTAAAACTTATTGCCCTGCACGCGGAGGGTTCTTTGCGGGATGCCGAGGGGCTTTTGGGTCAGGTTTTTTCCCTCTATGGCGATAAAGAAATTCACCTGGCAGACATCAAGGATATTCTGGGACTGGTGGAAATGGAGGCGGCAGCGGCTCTTTGCGACTTTTTACTTCAAAGAAATCCAGCAGGGGCAATAAATTTTATCAATGAACTTTTTCAGAAGGGGACCGACCTAGAGGAGTTTAGCAAGGTTTTGATTAACTATTTAAGGCAGGCATTGGTTTTGAAGATAATGGGCAAGAGCAATAATCCCTTTGTTTTAGAATTAACCAAGGAAGAATTGGACAAGTTGGAAAGCCAATCAAAGAAATTTACCCAGGAACAACTAAAAAAAATCTTAAACCTTTTTTTAGAAGCCCAAAACAAGATGCGATATTCCTCAATTCCCCAACTGCCCTTGGAATTAGCCATAGTTGAATCTTGCGGGGTCGTCTAATGGTAGGACAGCGGGTTTTGGTCCCGTTAATCGGGGTTCGAGTCCCTGCCCCGCAGCCGTAAAAAAAACCGCCGAGAGGCGGTTTTTTATGGCTGTATCTCCTAAACAAATCCGAACCTTTTTCGAAGGAAATCCTGATGTGAGTTCTGCTTTGCCTACCAACAGGCAGGACAACTGCCAAAGCCAGTAAAAATTTTTACATTATTTATTGATAGGCGGGCGATAAATTTTTCTGGCTTTGGCTAAAAATTTGCTTTAGCAAATTTTTCCTTTTCGGATTTGTCCCCTCTCAGCCTACTCTTGGCGGGGGCGGATTTGATTGACTTATTTTCTAATATCGGTTATCTTTCTAATAAAG
>JAGGSE010000042.1 GCA_021159225.1 bacterium | reverse complement strand
TTTTGCCACATTGGGGGTAGCCCTCCGCCTTTTGGGATAGAGCGGAATCTAGAATTTAGAATTTAGATATGGACTATAAAGGATTAAGAAGGAAGTATCCTAAATTTGTTTACCAAAATTATTCTTGGAGAGTTGGAAAAGAAGGGCTAGAGATATCTTTTGATTTCAGGACTGAACCGGATATTTGCTTTAGGTCAAACCTATTGATAGAGGGGGTAAAAAATTGGCAGATAAAGAGGGTAGGGAAGAGGGTATTGGATAATCTGATTTTTCACTTGGGAATGATTGAGGGGATAAATTATTGGAAGGCGACCTGTTCTCCGACAATTGAGGTAAGAACGGGCTATCTAAATTACCAACAGAGAAGGTGGTGGAAGAAATTGATATTTAAAGGAATGGGCCAGTATTTTTACGAGAACAAAATTAATTTTTTGGAAAGTAATTTTTTGAAAATAAATTGCCTACCTCAGGAAGGAAAAAGGACAGGTTGTATTTTTTCTTCCCGATTAAAGCCCAGATTTTTGGTAGCAGTAGGCGGTGGAAAGGATTCGGTTATAAGCCTGGAACTGTTAAAAGAACTTAAAAGGAATCTTCGCTGTTTTTCCTTGAATCCTGTCAAGCCAGCAAAAAGGATAATTGCCTCAAGTGGCTGCAAAAAGCCAATTTTCGTCAAAAGAGAAATTGACCCGCTCTTGCTGGAACTAAACCAAAGAGGATTTCTAAATGGCCATACGCCTTTTTCTGCCTTTCTGGCTTTTTTGGGTGTTCTTTTGGGAATACTCTTTGATTACAAATTTGTTGTTTTTTCAAACGAAAGAAGTGCCGAGGAAGGAAATTTGATTTATCTTGGTAAGGCAATCAACCACCAATGGTCAAAGACCTTGGAATTTGAGGAATGTTTTAGAAAATACTCCAAAAGATACCTTGCCAAAGCCCTTGAGTATTTCAGCATTCTTCGTCCTTTATATGAGATTCAGATAGGTAAGATATTTTCTTGTTATCCCAAGTATTTTCCTTTATTTTTAAGTTGCAATGTGGCTTTTCAGACAGATTCCGGGAGAAAGAAAGCAGTAGGAAGGTGGTGTGGAAATTGTCCTAAGTGTTTATTTATTTTTGCTATTTTGTATCCATTTTTAGAAAGAAGGAAACTGATCAAAATTTTCGGAGAAGACCTTTTTGAGAAGAAGAAATTATTACCCCTAATGAATAAATTGATAGGTAAAAAGGAACCCAAGCCATTTGAATGTGTGGGAACAAAAAAGGAGGCACTTGTGGCGTTTTATTTGGCTTGCAAAAAGAGTAAAAAGAAACTGCCTTTTCTTTTAAGGCGTTTCAAGAAAACTATTTTACCCCAATATTCTGATTTAGAAAAGGTTTCCAAAAAAATAATGTCTTCTTGGTCAAATCAAAACAATCTTCCTAAGTGTCTTGAAAAAGCGGTAAAAAGCGCTATAAAAAAGTTGTTGAGAACAAACCAATGAAAATAGAAGTTTTGAAAAATAAAAGAATTTTAATTTTAGGAATGGGAAGAGAAGGGAAGGCGGTTTTTGAGTTTTTAAGAAAAAGTTTTCCAAAGAAAACCTTGGGAATAGGGGATAGAGAAAAGAAAATCAAAAATCAAATATCAGGAATCAAAAATGTTAACTGTCATCTGGGAAGCAATTATCTTAAGGCGCTAGAAGGGTATGATGTTATCATTAAGTCGCCGGGAATTCCCATTCATCTACCGGAGATTGAAAAGGCATTTAGGATGGGTAAAATTACCTCTCAAACAGAGATTTTTTTAGAAAACTACCCCGGGAAGGTTATTGGAATAACCGGCACCAAGGGTAAGAGCACCACCGCTGCCTTAATTTACAGAATTTTAAAAGAAGCGGGATTTAGGGTGTGTCTGGGAGGAAACATTGGAAAACCAGCCATATCTTTTCTAAAAAGAGGTAAAAAAGATGATGTTTTTGTATACGAATTGTCTTGCCATCAACTATATAACCTGAAAAAATCGCCAGAGATTGCTATTTTATTAAATGTATATCCCGAACATTTAGATTATTACAGAGATTTCAAGGAGTATGTCAAAACAAAGTCAAATATCACCAGATGGCAAGGAAAAGATGATATTTTAATCTATAATCCAAAAGACAGAATCGTAAGAGAAATAGCAAAAAAATCAAGAGCCCAAAAAATTAAAATTGAACCTGAAAAATATTCTGACATTCTTAAGAATATGAGAATAAAATTTGTTCCAGAGATAAATTCAACAGCGGCTATTGAAACGGCACACCTGTTTGGTATCTCAAGAGAAGTTGTCAAAAAAGCAGTTAAAAAATTTAAAACCCTCCCTCATAGATTGGAGTTTGTCGGAGAGTTAAGGGGAGTAAAATTTTACAACGATTCTTTGTCCACCATTCCTGAAGCAACAATTTTTGCCCTAAATCAATTAAAAGACAATGTAGAGACCCTTATTTTAGGAGGTCAGGATAGACAAGTGGACTTTGAAAAATTGGCAAAAAGAATTTTGAAGAGCAAAATAAAGAATTTGCTTTTATTTCCTCCAAGTGGAGAAAGAATCTGGAGAGAGTTTTTCTCTTCAAAGAAAAACAATCGTTTTAAGGTGTTTCTTGTTCAGAATATGAAGGACGCTGTTGAGTTGGCTTTTCAGTATACCAAAAAAGGGAAGATTTGTCTTCTTTCTCCGGCTTCTCCCAGTTTTGGCATTTTCAAGGACTATAAGGAAAGGGGAAATCTATTTAAAAAATATATCCAGAGGTATGCTGAAAAATAAGGGCCATATAGATTATCTTTTGGTTTCTACTATTTTTATCTTGGTCCTTTTTGGAATCTTGATATTATTCAGCACCTCTGCTCCTCTTTCTGAAAAGAGATTTGGGGACCCCTATTATTTTTTTAGACATCAATTATTGTTTGGGCTTATACCTGGTTTGGTTCTTGGTTTTTTCGCTTTTGCCATCCCTTTGTCATTTTTTAAAAAATGGGCGCCGGTTTTGTTTCTAATAAATCTTGTCTTAATGGCAATGGTTTTTTTGCCTCATATTGGAATAGCAAGCGGGGGGAGTAGGAGGTGGCTCAATTTTGGGCTTTTCTCTATTCAGCCGTCAGAGTTTTTAAAGATTACCTTTGTTTTTTATTTGGCTGCCTGGTTAAGCAATAAAAATAATAGGGGGCAGTTCAAAAGAGGTTTTAGAAGAGAAAATATTCTTCAAGGTCAGTCGGGGCACTTTTTAGGGTTTCTTATATTGATTTCCCTTGTGGCTCTATTTCTGATTTTCCAGCCAGACATTAGCACCATGTTGATAATTCTTTCCACCGCCATAGTTATCTATTTTCTGTCGGGCGCTCCTATTTGGCAGATGGCTTTGATGTTCTTTATGGGCCTAATCTCCATTTTCCCCCTTATAAAAATTGCCCCTTATCGGATGGCTCGTATTTTGGTTTTCCTAAAGCCAAATACAGATATATTAGGAATGGGTTATCATTTAAATCAGGCGTTGATTACCTTGGGTTCAGGAGGGCTCTTTGGGTTGGGTATGGGTATGTCACACCAGAAATTTGGCTTTTTGCCCCAGACAATGACTGATTCTATTTTTGCTGTTTTTTCAGAGGAGGCAGGATTTGTCGGTGGTTGTGTTTTGGTATTGCTTTTTTTGTTTTTTCTTTGGCGCGGCTTTAGTATTGCCCTTCGGAGCCAAGACAGGTTTTGCCAACTGACATCTTTTGGGATTACCTTTTGGATTACATTTCAGGCATTTTTCAATATCGGTTCAATAAGCGGCATCCTGCCCTTGGCCGGAATACCTCTGCCCTTTATTAGTTACGGAGGGTCAGGTTTAATTTCGGCTCTTATCGGGGCAGGAGTACTTTTGAATGCCTCAAGGAGTTAGTAATTATGCGCATATTATTTACCGGCGGGGGAACAGGAGGGCACATTTTCCCCATAGTAGCAATAATTAGAAAGATAAAAGAGATTTGTCCTAAAAAAGGGATAGAGTTTTTCTATGTAGGACCAGATGATGAGTTTGGAAAAAGAATTTTTCCTAAAGAAGGGGTAAAAACAAAGACGATTCTTACAGGCAAGTTTCGCAGATATTTTAATTTCAGGAGTTTTTTTGGAAATTTATTTGATTTGGTCAAAATTCCCTTAGGGACGGTTCAGGCGTTTTTATTTCTTATTTCTATTAGACCAAGGGTTATCTTTTCAAAAGGAGGTTTTGGTTCTTTGCCGGTTGTTTTTGCCGGCTGGCTGCTTGGTATTCCAATATTTCTTCATGAATCGGATGCGGCACCGGGACTGTCAAACAAGATTTTAAGCAGGCTTGCCCTGAAGATTTTTGTTTCCTTTCCAGAGACAGAATATTTTAACCCCTCAAAGACTATCTTGGTGGGCAATCCTGTTAGAGAAAATCTCCTTTTGAACCTTGAAAAAAAAGAAATAGCCCGAAAACATTTTGGGTTAAAAGGGAATAAACCTATAATATTGGTTCTTGGGGGCTCTCAGGGCTCTCAAAGAATTAATGAAAAGATTCTTGAGGCCTTGCCGGAGATTTTGGAAAACTTTGGGGTTATACATCAGTGCGGGAGAGAAAATTTTGAAGAAATAAAGAAAAGAATTAACTGGGAAAAAGAAGAAATTAAAAGGAACTATCGGCTTTTTGCCTTTTTGGAAGAAAAGGAGTTGTCCTGTGCCTATTCTGCCTGCGATTTGGTGATTTCAAGAGCAGGCTCGGGAACTATTTTTGAGGTTGCTGCTTTCTCCAAGCCGTCTATTTTGATTCCTTTGCCCGAGTCAGCTCAAAACCACCAATTAAAAAACGCTCTGTCCTTTGCTAAAAACGGAGCCGCTCTTGTGCTTGAGGAAAAGAGGTTTCAGTTGAGGTTTTTTTTGGACATGTTAACACTTCTATTTTCTCAACCGGAGAGATTAAAAAGGATGTCAGAAGCCAGTTCGAGATTCTCAAAGCCGGACGCCGCCCGAACAATCGCCCGTTATATCTTAAATTTTTTGGATTTGACCAGATAGACCAGATGTGGCAAAATAAAGACAAATGACTGAAAGTAAAACTGAATTCAGGTTTGTAAAGCCTGGAGAGGTGAGGGTAAGGTTTGCTCCATCTCCAACCGGCTTCCTGCATCTGGGTCTGGCAAGAACTGCCCTTGTTAATTATATTTTTGCCAGAAAGAATGAGGGGAAGTTTATTTTAAGGATTGAGGATACAGATATTGAGAGGTCAAAGGAGGTTTTTGAGAAGGACATTCTTGAAGGTCTGAAGTGGCTGGGTATTAAATGGGATGAAGGACCTGATATTGGCGGTAACTACGGCCCCTATCGACAATCCCAAAGAAGGGCGATTTACAAAAAATATTTGGAAAAACTATTAAAAGAAGGAAAAGCCTATTATTGCTTCTGTTCAAAAGAGGAGTTAGAAGCAGAAAGACAATACCAAATGAGCATTGGTCAGCCCCCTCATTATTCGGGAAGATGCGCCTCCCTTTCAAAAGAAGAGGTAAAAAGAAGGCTATCAGAAGGTAAGCCCTCAGTGATTAGATTCAGAATGCCTTCAAGAAAGGTAGTTTTTAATGACCTTATCCGCGGCGGGGTTGAGTTTGATACCTCTCTGATAGGAGACATTGTTATCGCTAAAGATCTTGACAATCCCTTATATAATTTCAGCGTGGTGGTTGATGATTTTGAGATGAAAATTAGCCATGTTATTAGAGGTGAAGACCATATTTCCAACACCCCAAAACAGATTCTCATTCAGGAGGCACTTGGATTTTCTCATCCCGCCTATGCCCATCTTCCTCTTATTTTGGGACCTGATAGGACGAAGTTAAGCAAGAGGCATGGAGCGGTGGCAATTGCTGAATACAGAAAAGAGGGCTACCTGCCTCAGGCATTAATCAATTTCATGGCTTTTTTGGGCTGGAATCCCGGCACCGAGAGGGAAATTTATTCTCTAAATTCTTTGATAAAAGATTTCTCTTTGGACAGAATTCAGAAGAGCGGAGCAGTTTTCAACATCAAGCGACTGGATTTTCTAAATGGTTTTTATATTAGGCAGACGCCAGTTGAAAAATTGACCGAGCTTTGTATTCCTTATTTAGTTGAAGAAAAGTTGATTGAGCCGGTTTGGAATAGTGAGAAATTGTATGTAGAGGGTTATAAGATTGTAGCCACTGGGGAGACGATAAGTTTTAACTATCTTACAAAAATTGTTTCAATTTACCGAGAACGGCTGAAAAAATTGTCTGAAATTGTTGAATTGACTGATTTCTTTTTTAAGGAAAAATTGGACTATGAAAAACAATTGTTGAAATGGAGAGAAATGTCTGAACGGGAGATAAAGTATGCGCTTGCCCGAGCAGAAAAACAATTGTCAAGGATAGAAGAAGAGAACTGGGACAGGGAGAAACTGCAAGAGATTTTGGTAAGAGAGGCAGAAAAGGTGGCAGAAAAATTGAAGAGGGAGGGGAGGGGATACCTTCTTTGGCCTGTCAGGGTGGCTTTAACCGGAAAAGCGACATCAGCCAGCCCATTTGAGGTGGCTGAGGTTCTTGGAAAAGAGAAGACATTGAGACGATTAAGACAAGCAATAGAAATGATATGAGAAAATTTTTGTTTATTTTTTTCCTCATTATTCTTCTTTCCGGGGGTTTGGTCTTTGCCCAAGAGACAATTCAGAAGCCAATGATTTCTTCTCCCAAAAATTTTCAGGAAGCAAAAGAAATGGGGAAAAATGTCTTGATAGCGGCTAAAGAAAAATTGCCGACAATTATGAAGCAGGTCTGGGAAGAGCAGATTGTTCCTTTTTGGAAAAAGGCAGATATTTGGCTCAAGGACAATATTTTTTCCAAAATGGAGTATCATTACAAAGAGATTGACTCCAAAGCGAGGAAAAAAATTGAAAAACAAGAACCATTGCTTAAAAATGAGGTTAAGGAAAAAATAGAGATAGGCAGAAACTCATTTTGGACAAGGTTAAGGGTTTTTATTGAAAGTAAATTTGGCTGGGTTTTCCATTGAGAGGGGATTACCTTTTGACATTTGGAAAGCAAGGTGTTATAATATAAAATGTCGTGTAATGTAGGTTAAGCGAAATTTAATATATGTCTTTTGAGAACCTAAAACCTATTCCTCAATACCTCAATGATTTTCTTGACTGGCTGGATATTGAAAAGGGCCTGTCTAACGAAACCCAGAAGAATTACGCACGATTTTTAAAAAGGTTCTGGGATTGGCTAAAGATAAACAATTTGGAAAATCTGACGCCTCCTCAATTAACCACAGAACATATCTGGAGATATAAGTTATTTATTTCCAGGGGGTACTTCCAAAAAAACAAAAAGCCCCTAAAAAGAACAACCCAAAATTATTACCTCATCGCCCTTCGTCAGCTTTTAGTTTATTTTACAGAAAAGGACATTCCTTCGCTTTCTCCGGAGAAGATAAAATTAGCCAAAGAAAGAGCAGAAAAGTCGCTGAATTTTTTGAAACTGGAGCAGGTTAAGAAACTTTTAGAAGCCCCGGACACATCAAACATTATTGGTCTTCGGGACAGAGCAATTTTAGAGACATTTTTTTCCAGTGGAATGCGGGTGGCTGAATTGGTATCCCTTAACAGAGAGCAGATTAAAATAGGTCCTAATACAAAGGACCTGGAGATTTCAATAATTGGAAAAGGAGGCCGCTTAAGAACAGTTTATCTGTCTGAAAGGGCGGTAAAATGGCTGAAAAGGTATTTAGAAGCCAGAAGCGATAAACAAAAGCCCCTTTTTGTAAATTACCGGGGAAAGAAAAAAAATAGCCGTCTGAGTATTAGAAGTATGGAAAGGATAGTCAAAAGGTATGCCCTTTTGGCCGGCCTACCTTTGACCACTAGTTGTCATACCCTCCGCCATAGTTTTGCTACCGACCTGTTAATGAAAGGGGTTGATTTAAGGATAGTCCAGGAATTTCTTGGCCACCGAAACATCGGGACAACCCAGATATATACCCATATTACCAGTCCTCAGTTAAGAAAGATACATCGCAAATTTCACGGAATCAATCATAAGAAGGGGTAGGTTTACCTTCCATACCTTCTTTTCCTTCTGCTGAAGGCAAGCAGGGCATTGTCTAAATCCTTTTCATTAATTTCAGGCCAATATTTTTTGCAAAAATAGAGTTCCGAATAAGCCGACTGCCATAACAAAAAATTGGACAACCGCTGTTCCTTGCCAGTTCTGATTATCAGGTCAACATCGGATGTCCATAAATTTTCATTAATTGCCTTTTCGTCAATTTTTTCTGGGGGTACCTTCTTTTTGATAAGATTTTTAACCGCCTCAACAATTTCTGCTCTTCCTCCATAACTAAGGGCTAAATTCAGAACCATTGCTTTGTTCTTTTTTGTCAGTTCTTGAATGTAGGCGATTTGCTCTCTGAGGGATTTTGGTAATTTCGTCTTTTCCCCTATTATTCTGACCCTAATTCTATTTTTGTCTATCTCTTTCAAACTATTATTAATGGCAGAACCTGCCAGTTTCATTAGAAAATCTATTTCTTTCTTTTTGCGTTTCCAGTTTTCAGTTGAAAAGACAAAAAGGGTCAGGGTTTTTATTCCTTTCTTTTGTGCCCAGTTAATGGCTTTTTTTGTCGTTTCCACTCCCCTTCTGTGGCCTTCCCAGACCGCCAGGCCCTTTTCTTTTGCCCATCTTCGATTTCCATCAAGAATAATTCCCAAGTGTTTTGGTATTTTCATATTTTAAACTCAAAGTGCAAAGCCAAAGCGTAAAGCTTAAAGCTAAAAAAGAAGAAGGTTTCGCTTTTCGCTTTAAGTTGTAGTTTTGCGTTTTGCGCTTTGAGCTTTGCGCTTGAATGTTGATTTTGAATTTTGAGATGTAATTTTGAGATTTGCCCTGTACCACGTCGGGTACAGGGCAACCCTGAACCCTATGTGGTTCAGGGTTGAGATTTGAATTTTGAGATTTGAGATTTAGTTGGGTATAGAAAAAAACGTTATGGAAAAAGGAAGGGGTTTGAAAAATAAATTTCCTTCAGAACTGCGGTTTGATGTTGTCAGCGGCGACTGGGTTTTGATTGCTACAGGAAGGGCAAGAAGGCCTGAGGCGTTTGCTATTGAGAAGAAAAGAAAGATAAAGATTTCAAGGAAGGAATGTCCCTTCTGTCATATTGACACCCAGGAGAAGCCAATTTTGATTTTTTCAAGGGGTAGGAAGATAGAAAAGGCAGACAACTGGACAACAATAGTTATTCCCAATAAATATCCTGCTCTTATCCCAGACAAGAAAATTAGAGAAAAGAGAGAGGGGAGTTTTTATCATATTTTAAGCGGTGTCGGGTATTGCGAGTTGGTTGTCTCAAGGGACCATAAAAAAACTTTTCCTGATTTTGAAAGGTGGCAGATAAAGGAATTTTTTGATGCCTATCAACAGAGATATTTGGATTTAATGAAAAGATCTTTTGTAAGATATATCTCAGTTTTTCACAATCATGGGGCAGAAGCAGGAGCGTCCCAGCCCCATCCTCACTCCCAGATTATTACCACGCCTTTGGTTGATGTAGATTTAAAAAAGGCACTTTATCACTCCAAAAGATATTTTCGCAAAAACAAGAAGTGCCTTTATTGCCAACTGAATAACTGGGAGAGGAAGGTGAAAAAAAGAATTGTTTTTGAAAACAAGGAATTTTTAGCCCTTTGTCCCTTTGCCTCCAAGGCCGCTTTTGAGGTAATTATTTCTCCAAAATTTCATTCGCCTTATTTTGAAAGAATTACTGAAGAGCAAAAACAGGGTTTAGCCGAGGCATTTCAGATTGTTATGAAAAAACTTAAAAGCGCCCTCAAGGATCCGCCGTATAATTTTTATCTTCATACCGCCCCCTGCGATGGGAAAAGTTATCCCTTCTATCATTGGCATTGGACAATTTTGCCTAAAACCTCGGTTATGGCTGGTTTTGAACTTGGAACAAGAATTGAAATTTCAACTATTCAGCCGGAAAAAGCGGCTGAATATCTGAGAAAGGTGCCACTAAATTAGCAATTATGTTAAAACCCCAAGAAGGTTATTTTTACAATCCTACCTGTGGTAATCTAAAGGCAGATGAAGCAATTAAGGAGATTTTAAATTATATTTCCGAGAAGCCGGAGAGGTTTTATGATATTATTGTGGGTTGTGATTCTTCTTCTGATGAGATGCCCAATTTTCCGGTAGTGGTTGTTGTTTTAAGGGTAGGGGAAGGCGGAAGGTTTTTTATCAAAAAGGTTGGCTACAAGAACCAGAAATTTTCCAATTGGAAGCAGAGGATTTTAGAGGAGGTTCTTTTGTCTTGCGATTTAGCCCTTTTTCTCAAAGAGAGGTTATTAAAGCACCTCAACCAGTTGCCCTATACCCCAAGGTATCAGTTTCGTTATATTCACGCCGATATTGGAGGCAATGGGGCAACGAAAGATATGATAAAGGAAGTAGTGAATTTAATCAGAGGAAATGGATTTGAGCCAAAAATAAAACCCGATTCATTTGTTGCCTCAACCGTTGCCGACCGATACACTTAAATAAATCTCAAATCTCAAAATGCAAATCTCAAAATGACCCGAACAAATTGCTCCGCAATTATACGGGGCAGGCAATTCAAAATGCAAAATTATTTTTAAACTCAAAGCGTAAAGCGCAAAGTGCAAAGCTA
>JAGGSE010000202.1 GCA_021159225.1 bacterium | reverse complement strand
AAAATCTTTGATGAAGGAAAAAGAAGCAAAAACAACAAGAAAATGATAAAAATGTGCCTTCTCATAATTATTTAACATCACAGGTTGAAAATAACAATTGACCCTTTGAATATGCTTTAACTATTTCTTTTGACCAAGGAATTTCTCTTTCTATTTTTATTTTATATTTTTTGGCAATTTTTTTAATTCTTGTTTTGTCTCCCAGGTTTGCCTGATTTAAAATTATCTTAACTGGCACCTTTATTTTTTTACACAAATCTAAAATTAAATTCAAGTCATGGGCTCCCATTGGAGTAGGTTCAGTTACCGCATAAACCAAATCGCAATTCATTAAAGATGAAATTACCGGGCAATGAGTGCCAGCGGCTGTGTCAAGCAAAACATAATCTGCCTTAATTTTTTTAGCAAAATCTAAGGCAAACTCCTTAACCTTAGCCACCACCGGTCCTGTCTCCTCCAATCCCGCTTTCGCCACCCCGGTAATTAACCAAAAATTTGAGTTTTGAGATTTGAGATTTGGTTTTGAGATTTGAGATTTGAGATTTGAGATTTTATTAAGGTATATCTTCCCTGTTTCTTCTTTTTTTGGTTCTATTGCTTTGTGTGGACAGACGCTCCAGCAAGCCCCACACCCAGAACATAAATCTCTAATAAATATCGGATACTGACCGGGAACCTGACCCCGAAGTAGAACCTTCGGTTCACTACGGGGCAAGAAAATAGCATTTGACCTACAGGTTTTCACGCACAAACCACATTTTTTGCATTTTTTCTTATTTAATTTTGGGAATTCTGTATAAATTTTCTTTTCTGGCCTTTTTAATTTTTGTCCTAATAACAAATAGTCATTGGGACACTCAACATCACAATCGCAAAGAATTACCCTTTTACCTTTCTTTACAAATCTATTGGCAAGCAAAACAGCGATGGTACTCTTCCCAACACCCCCCTTTCCTCCGCTGATAGCAATAGTTTTCATATTATTCAATTTAGAAAACATCCTTTTCTGTTAAATCTCTTAGTTTACCTTTCTGAAAAAGATATATATTCTCTTTAATAGTCCTTTTTGCTGCTTTTTTTGTCTTTATCTTATAATTCTTAAATAAATTGAAAGCCCTCGGTCCCAAACCAAAACAAATTACCGCATCAACACCCAACTGCTTTAAAAATTCTGGAGGCAAGATCGCTTCTCCTTTCGCCTCCGGATTGGGATAAATTTTAATCTCCTTTTCTTCAGTATTAAAAATCAAAAAGTTTTTTGCCCTACCAAAATGGTGACAAATTTCATCTTCTAATTTGTTACCATCAGTGGGAAAAACTATTTTCATAATCTTTTAAAATATCACTTAACCTCTTATTCCCAGGAATAATCTCAATTTCTACACCAAAACTCTCTAAATTTCTTTTGGCGTTGGGACCAATGCCTTTAGTTAAGACCTTGTCTGCCGAAACTGCCTTGACAAATCTGGCGCCATGAGGGGTGCCTTTTTTGAAATAGGAGTTTTTAACAACTTTTCTTTGTAAGATTTTTCCATCTTCTGCCAAATCTAAAACCAAATACTCTTTAGCCCCAAAACTTTGAGAGATTTCGCCTTTTTCCAAAGGAATAATGGTTCTTTTTCCTAATTTTTTGGGTCCTATTTCTTCAAGTCCTTCGGTAGTACAAATTTTAGGACCAAATTCAGAAAGAATGGTCTGTCTTTTCATCTCATGGGGCTCAATAGAAATGATAATATATTTTAGTTCGGGAATATTCCGGAGCAATCTCTCTTCCAAACTCTTGGTTATCTTGCTTACCTGATTAACCCTTAATTTTGGGTCAATGTTTATCTTTAGTTCGGCAAAATTTGCCCCACCAATTTTTCTGGTCTTCATTCCGGATATTTCAATCTTATGAGCCGAACAAATTTTTCTAATCCTCTCTTCAATCTCTTTATTTGAAACATCCAAAAGGGAATCGGTAATTTCTCTGCCAACCTTAAATGACTCCCAAACTATATAAAGACCTATCAGAATTGCCACAACAGCATCGGCAAAAGCATAATATCTGACCAAAAATAATCCTATTAAAACTCCCAGAGAGGAAAGAACATCCGCTCTTGAATGTTCAGCGTCGGCTACGAGAGATAAACTCTCATACCTTCTGCCGTAACGAAATTTTAAACGAGCCATTAATTCATTCAAAACTACAGAAAGTAGGATCACCCCTATTGCCCAAGCGCTAAAGTAAACTGGTTTGGGTGACAAAAAAGAGTCTATCCCTTCCCAAATAATCCAGACAGCAGAGGTAAATAAAAGCAAAGCAACAAAAAGACCGGTCAAACTCTCAACCCGATAAAAACCATAGGGATGCCTTTCGTCAACAGGTTTTTTTGAGATTTTAATTCCCAAAAAAGTAACAAAGGAAGAAAAAATATCCAAAGAAGAATGAAGTCCATCGGCAATTAAGGCGATACTGTTAACAAAAAAACCCACTCCTAATTTAGCGACGGCTAAAGCGATGTTAACACAAACCGAAATAAGGGAAACCCTTTCTTTTGTCATTAAGATGGTAAGCCAAATAATGGCGTGGTTAGATATTTTAAGCCATTATCAGGCAAAACAGCCACTATCGTCTTCCCCTTGCCTAATTCCTTTGCTTTTCTAAGAGCCACCCACATTATTGCTCCTGAAGACATACCAATTAGCAGCCCTTCCTCTCTTGCCATCCTTCTGGCAACCTTAAAGGTCTTTGGAACATCTTCTTTATCTATTTCTATAATCTCATCAAATGCCCCCTTTTTGAATAATTGGGTAGGATAGGGTTCATTAGGATTTCTTAAGCCCTGAATGTCTACTCCCTTCTTAGGAGTTACCCCAATTATCTTTATTGCCTGATTATATTCCTTCAGTTTTTTGGAAATTCCTACACCAGTACCAGATGTTCCAATGCCTACAATTACCGCATCTAATCTCCCCTTGGTCTGCTCTAAAATCTCTTTGCCAGTGGTTTGATAATGAGCAAGAACATTGAGCGGATTTTTAAATTGGTCCAGGTCAACATATTTTTCAGGAGATTCTTTGAGCATTTTCTCCTTAAGTTCAATAGCCCCGGCTGTCCCCTTCTCTCCCGGAGAAAAAAGAAGGTTTGCCCCATATGCCTCTATTATCTTTTGTCTTTCTACACTCGCCGATTCTGGTATTATAATAGTCGTTTTATAACCTCTTAATGCGGCAATCATTGCCAGGGCGATTCCTGTATTTCCTGAGGTTGCTTCTAATATTGTTTTTTCTTTATTAATTTTTCCCTCTGCCTCGGCATATCTTATTAAATAGAGCACCATCCTGTCTTTTATTGAACCGCCGATATTATACCACTCCAGTTTTCCCCAGATCGTCGCGTCGTTTTTACTGGTAAGTTTATTTATCCTGACCAAGGGAGTTTTTCCTATCAAATCAGTAATATCCTTTGCAATCTCTAACATACAAATCTCTGGGAAAAGAGGCAAAAGTGAAAAAATGAGAAATCTCAGTTTAGACGGACCGCTAACTTTTAATCAATATAGGATATAGGTCCGCTTAACTCCAAAATTTTTTGCCTCTTGGTAAGAGGGAAGCCAGATATCAATATGATAATTCCCTTTTTTCCAATGCATCCTGTCTTCCACCACAAAGACCCTGTCCCCAAATAGTTCTGGAATTTTAATTCTCGTCCCCAGAGGAAGAAAATTATTGGCAACAATCCCTTCCCTTACCCGAGAACCGGAAGCAGTAATCTCTGGACTATCGTCTGTCTCCCAGGGAGTGGAAGAATAAGCAGTAACTATCACCTCCATCCTTCGCCTCATCGGAGTTTCTGGACTAATAGGACTGCCAACAGCAAAAAGGGTATTATCAGTAATTGTGACAATTTCC
The DNA here is from genome assembly GCA_021159225.1 of bacterium. Taxonomy (GTDB): domain Bacteria; phylum Patescibacteriota; class Minisyncoccia; order Minisyncoccales; family JAGGSE01; genus JAGGSE01. Next base: position 6,853 of record JAGGSE010000202.1, on the reverse strand, counting down.
GCTATCTTATCAGGAGAAGAAACTTGGACCTCTGCTCTTGCCTTAGGAGCCTTGAGTTGAAAGGGAAGAAGAATTCCAATAAAAACTCCGAGGGTAGAAAGAGCAATTAAGGTTCTTCTCATTTTTCTGGTTTTTCGTTCCCAGATTTCTTCTTTGCCTTCTTTTCTTTTAGCTCGTTTATTTCTTTCTCCACTTCTTTATTGCCGGGATTCAGTTCCAAAACCCTTTTGAAATAAGAAATTGCCTTGTCCTTATCTCCTTTCTTTTTATAAGCCAATCCAAGAGCATAAAGAGAGTTAGAATGATTGGGAACCAAATCAAGCGCTCCATTAAGCTGAAAAATTGCCTTATCAAGTTGGCCAGTATTAAAATAAAGTCGACCCAATTGAAATCTCACCTCTGCTAAAAGAAGATAATTCTGGTAATTGAGGGAATTGTTTTTAACAAGATTCTCCAAACGCTTTATCGCCTCTTCTGGCTTTTTCTCTGCTTCATAGGTTAAAGCCTCCTGAAGAGGAGCATCAAGGTAGGCGGGATTAAGTTCCTTAGCCTTGGCAAAATATTCCCTTGCCTTTTTTGTGTCGCTTGAAAGATACAATTTTCCTAACTCTGTAAACAAAACCGGATTGCCCGGCTCTAGATCAATTGCCTTTCTAAAGGACTTTATTGCAAAGTCCCCAGCAGAGCCGGTTGAGATAGGACGAATATCACGATAAATCATACCCAATGTCTCCCAGGCAGCCACATCATTAGGCCAATTTTCAGTTGCTCCTTTTGCCAAATCAACTGCCCTTTTTGCCCAATTTGTAACTCCCCTACCTCCCTTCTGCTTAATCTGAAGGTCGTAATTCTGAGCCAAAACAATCTGATAGGTTGAAAAATAAGGATTAAGACCTACTGCCTTCTCCAAGAGTTCGGTCTTCTTTCCAATGTCAGAGGCCAAAAGCGAACGGCGATAATAGGAGTCCGCCAAATAAATCCTCGCTCCAAGATAATAAGAGGCCAAAATAACTAAAGAGAAAATAAGAAATATACTTGAAAAAACCAAACCTAATTCGGGAAAACTCTTAAAGGAAATGGTCTTCTCTTTTGAGGAATAGGGTAAAACTGCTGACCCTATTGCCAAAATAAACCAGAAAGTAAAAAGCAAAACAGTATTCTGATAATAAAAAATATGGGCAGAAATCAAAGCCAAAAAGGCAGACAAAATAGCCAAAGAAATCTTTTTTCCTTCTTCTAATTCTCCCTCCCTCTTTTTTCTAAACAGCAGAGAATAACAAATAAACAGAAACACCCCTATTAGAACCAAATAGGAAAGAACTCCTACAACTCCCATCGTGGCTAAAATCTCAGACAGATGACTTGCCGGTCTGTCAAACCTTATTGTCCAAAGAGGACTCTTGCTGAAACTAAGCGGCTTAAATTTAGAAAAATCATAGCGGAAGGTACCGGGACCAGAGCCCAAGAGAAAGGATTTGGTTCCACTTTTAAGAGCGTTCCAAGATGTTTCCCAACTTATCTTCTGACTAAGAAGTTGCTCTTGAGGCAGGTTTGAGAAAGGGAGTTGGAAAAAGGAGGAATGGCCAAAAAGCAAAAAGAAAGAAGAAACTATGAGTAGGGATATTACCAAGAGAAGACGGTTGACATCCTCCCTAAAAATCCGGCTAACCAGAGAAAAGATAACAAAAGCAGAAAGAGAAATTAAAATTACCATCCAAGCCGGAGAGAAATTAATTACAATTAAAAGCCCCAAGATAGAAATTAAGAAAAGATAATAAAAGATGGTGGCTAATGGTCTGCCCTTCTTTCGAGTCAAAATCAAAGCGCAAAGGAAGACAAGAACTATTGCCAAAAACACCGCTAATCCTTGCAAAAAGTTAGAAGAGGGGTTAAATGTCCTCTGGGACAAAATTCTTAGATAAGAAAACCGGCTAAATCCCAATTTTTGCCAAACGCCGAAGATTGAAAAATAAGATATCAAGACCACAAAAAATACAGAGGAGTAAAAAGCCTTAAGCAAAGCGTCAAGGGTTAATATTCCTCTTTTTTCTGAATCTGAGATCTGCCCGTCTTTCTTGTCTGAGGGAGATAGAGAACAAACAGAGGACTTGGTATTGCTGCTGATTAAAAAATAGAGAACAACAACAGAAAGCAAGCCGACCAGGCCATTAGTAAACCTTCCGTAGAAGCCAAAAAGAGAAGAAACTCTGTCAACTGAAAACGCAACTGAAAGAATTGTAATCAGGAGAAACACCAAAACAGACATATCCAGCAGGCCTAACCTGAACCGAATCTCTTTGTCCACAAAAATCATTCGGGCTAGGTAAAAAATTAGGGTCAAGTAGACAAGAAAAAACAAAAGAAACTGCTTGTTAAACTCAAATGCCTCAAAAGAAAAGGGCAACCAGAAAAGAGGCAGCAAAAAAACGGTTGCATAAATTAAACCCTTAATAATTTTATCAAATATCCTTGTTGTCATATTTTATTTCAAATATTATTCAGACAATAATTCTCTAACAATTTCTGACACCAATTTTCCTTCCGCTTTCCCCTTAAGACGGCCCATCAATTGAGACATCACCTGCCCCATATCTTTCATCTCTTTGGCTCCGGTTTTCCTAATTATTTCTCTGGCTAAGGTCCTAATCTCTTCCGGAGAGGCCTGTTCTGGGAGGTATCTTTCCAAAATCTCAATCTCTTTCTCTGTCTGGCTTATCAGGTCGTCTCTTTTTCCCTTTCTAAAAAGAGCCAAGGACTCCTTTCTTTTTTTAATCTCTGACATTACAATCTCTATCATCTCCTCATCTGACAGGATTACCTCTTTTTCTTTTCCCTCCTGAATCAGTTTATATCTTTTTTTCCTTTCCCTCTCAAGAATCGCCGCTTTTAACATCCTCAGGGTAGAAACCTCTCTTTCCTTTTTTTCTTTTACTGCCTCCTGAAAATTTTTTTCAATTTCCTGCCTTAACATTTATATCTTACCAAGTTTCTCCAATTTCTTGTAGCGCTTTTTTATTTCCTCCCTTCTCAACGCCTCCCTTTTCTTCATTTCCCGGGACTTCTCTCTTTCCCGAAACTGGAGTTTTCTTGCCCGAAACAAAATACCGCTTTGCTTTAGAATTCTATTAAAACGGCGGACAAGAGCCTGCGATGTCTCTTTTGGTCTTTTTTTAACTTCTAATGGCATTTTTTTTCCATCCTCCTATCAAGTGAAGATGAATGTGGTCTATAATCTGACCTCCTCCTCGACCAACATTAAAAACAAGTTTATAACCGCTTTTATTTATAGAAAACTGCTGGGCAACCTCTTTAGCAACCAATATCAATCTCCCAGCCAATTCCCTATCTTTCTCCTTAAGATCTTCCACAGAATCAATGTGTCTTTTGGGCACAACCAAAATATGAACAGGAGCCACTGGATGAATGTCCTTAAAGGCAATAATCTTTTCATCCTCATAAACAATTTCAGCAGGTGCTTCCTTATTGATAATCTGACAAAAAATACAAGCCATAAAATAATTACTTTTTTAGTTGTTTCTTTATTTCGTTTATCACCTTTTTTATCTCCACCAATTTTTGTCTTCCTGTTGCCATATCTTTTATAATGATTTTATCTTCTAATGCCTCCTTCTGGCCCATAATCAAAACATATTTTGCTCCCATTTTGTTGGCTCGCTCCAATTGAACCCGCAAAGAATCCTTGGACAGCAATTCAGCAATAGGGATCTTATTTTCTTGAAACCTCTCAATCAAAACCAAAGATTTCCTCTTAGCCAGTGTTCCCAATTGGCATAAAAATATCTTGGGAGAAGAAGGAGAAGAAACCTTTACTCCCCTTTCCTTCATCGCTTCTATTATTCTTTCAACCCCAGCCGCTCCGCCGCATCCCGGAACTACACCTCCTCCCAAGATTTTTACTAAATTGTCATATCTCCCGCCCCCAACCAGTGTGCCAAAACTCTTCCCTTCCTTACCCATCTCCACAATTTCAAAAACCGTCTTTGTATAATAATCTAAACCCCTTACCAGATGAGGTTCTAAAATATAGGGAATGGAAAGTTCGTCCAAAAATTCCAAAACACTCTTAAAATGTTTATGACATATCTCACAAAGGTAGTCAAGCATTTGGGGAGCATTGTTAATAACTGCCTGACATTTCTCCTCCTTACAGTCAAGCACCCTCCAAGAACTTTCTTTCAGGCGCCGCCGACACTCAGAACATAAAGAAGATGCCCGATTTCTCAAATAAGAGGACAATATCCTCTTAAATCTGGGCCGACAAGTGGAACAGCCAATGCTATTTATCTTAACAGCAAGGTCTTTGAATTTCAAGGCACCTAAAATGTTGAAAAAAAGTTGAATAATCTGAGCGTCAATCACCGGGCTTGCTTCACCTAAAACCTCAAAGCCAAACTGCCAAAATTGGCGGTACCTACCTCGCTGGGGTTTTTCATGTCTAAAAAATGGCCCAAAATACCAAAGTTTTACCGGTTGGGGTCGGGACCGCATTCCCTCCTCAATATATGCCCTAGCCACTGGCGCTGTCCCTTCTGGCCGCATGGTCAATTCATCGCCTCCCTTGGTCTTAAAACTAAACATCTCCTTTTTCACAATATCTGTGGCTTGGCCCACGCCTCTTGAAAAGAGCTCGGTTTGTTCTAAAATAGGGGTTTCAATCCTTTCAAAGCCATAAAAATCAGCCATTTTTTGACAAATATCAAATATCTTCTGATAATAGGTCAGTTCTTCAGAAAGAATGTCCCGCATTCCGCTCGGGGTCTGAAACCTTGGTTTTTTCATAGTTTAGGTTGAAAAAGCAGGGGCCTCAATCTCTCTAAAAATAGTAAACGGCCAGGCCCTTAAAATTGCCCTGCCGATGATATATTTTCTCGGCAATACTCCCCAGCGTCTGGAATCATAGGAAAAAAGCCGATTATCCCCCAAAACAAAATATTCGTCCTTCTTTAGGGATATCTGAATATCTCCTATGGTCTGGGTGCCGGGAGGAAGATATTCTGATTCATCTAAAACCTTGCCGTTAATTTTTACCTTTCCTCCTTTAATCTCAATGGTCTCTCCGGGCAGACCAATTATCCTCTTTATAAAGCGAGTCTTGGGATTTCTGGGATAATAAAAAATAACCACCTCTCCCCTGACTGGATCCCTAAACCTGTAGGATAGTTCATCCACAATCAGGTAATTATTGTTTTGGAAGTTGGGCTCCATTGATTGCCCCTTGACAATAAAGGGCTGGAATAAAAAATAGCGAACAGGCAAAACAATGGCTAAAGCGATGACGACAATTTTAAAAATCTCCCAAAAAAAAGATATAACTCCTCTCATACCTAAAGGGTATTATACCACCATTTACTAATTTTGCAAGCACTGATTAGATTATCTTTTTAACAATTTTTGCCAATAGATAGGTTATACTTTTTCTCCTTAGTTTTAATCTCGGATGTACGGTTTCTACTTCTTTTCCCGTTTCCACATCAATGGTGGCTGATTTTTTCATAGCCAAAACCTGAGAGGGATATACGCTTGCGTGGCCAGTCATAATAAAACTTATAACAGAAGCGATGCTGGCATAGGCTCCTATTTTTGAACCAAATAACTCTACTGCCATAACGCTTGCAGAAATTGGCGCGTTTCCCGCTCCGGCAAGAAGGGCGACAAGACCAATGGCTGAAAATGTTGATGGGTCCGCTCCAAAAATTTTTGCAAAAAGAGAGCCCGAGGTAGCGCCAATAAAAAATATGGGGGTAACAATACCACCGCTTCCGCCAGAATTCAAGGTAAGAGAGGTAAAAATAATTTTCAAAAGAAAGGCATACCAAACAATCTCCCCTCCTTCAAGACACCTCTGAATTGTCTCAATGCCCAACCCCAGATATTGATTAGAGAAGACAAAGGTTAAAAAAATAAGGAGCAATCCTCCCAAAACAGGTCTTAATGGTTTCCAATGAAAGATAGCGTCTAATTTTTTTAACTGGTTCATAACCTCAATAAGAAGGCGAGCGCAAATCCCGAAGAAAATTCCGGCTATGACTGTTTTTATAACAAACGACTCGCTAAAGGCAGGAATAACTCCTAAAGAGTGATGAAAATAATTTATTCCCATGGCTAAGCAAATATGATAACCGGCCATTCCCGCGATAAAGGAAGGTAAAAGCACATCATACAAAATACCTCCCACATAAAGAACCTCTACACCAAAAAGGGCTCCGGCTATGGGAGTGCCAAAAATAGAGGCAAAGCCTGCGCTAATCCCACAGATGACCAATTTTTTACGGTCTCTTTCATCAAGCCTGAAAAGACCAGCAAAAAGAGAGGAAAGCCCTGCTCCAATCTGAGCGGCAGGGCCTTCTTTTCCTACAGAGCCTCCTCCGGCTATCGTCACTATTGTAGCCAAAAATTTTGCCGGAATAACTAAGGGCTTAATTTTTCCTGAATATCTGTGAATTGCCTCTATTACCTTTTCAGTTCCATGCCCCTCGCTACCCGGACACAACATTGTCAAAAAACTGCTTACCAGCAAGGCAAGGGGAAGAAAGAAAAAATAGTAACGATGAGAAGCGGTTAATTTTACAGTAAAGGCAAGCGTCTTTAAAAACAGCCCGGTTGAAAATCCCACAATTATCCCAATGAATGCGGCAAAAGCAATCCACTTAAGAACGCTAATAAACAATATCGTCTCCTCTTCTAAAACCTCTTTCATCTTTTCCGTCTTTTCCATTTTTTAAAAATTTCTTATTCTTTTTCTTTTATAATAAGCCCTTTTTCAATCTTGCCTTCTGCCATTAGTCTGGCAATTAGATGGAGTTTGATTGCAGAAAGAGTATCGGTAAAGAGG
>JAGGSE010000020.1 GCA_021159225.1 bacterium | reverse complement strand
TATTTATAGGGTATTTAGAAACAAATTAGAATAAAATTTTGGCTCGGCCTGACACCTTCAGTAACCGGCAAGACTTAAGAAATTAAAATTTTACTGGCTTTGGCTAAAATCTGCTCTGGCAAATTTTCTCTTTCTGCAATTTGCTTGCTCCCGGCGGGCGCGGATTTGATTGACTTATTTTCTAATATCGGTTATCTTTCAATAAAGAGGCTAAAAGGGTTTTGCTATTATGGAAGACAACAAAAAAATCAAAAAAAATACCATGTTTGGAACTTATGAATTTCCTTCCTATGAAGAAATTCTAGATGCCTATTCTAGAGAGTTTTCAAATTACATCCAACCCAAAGGAAATACTATTTTTGGTTTTTGGATGCAGACAATAGCAGATTTACAGTTTTTACAGTTAGAATTAAAAGGATTAACAGAAAATTACCGAATTTATCCTACTGAAAGAAGAGTGGAATTAAAAGGTGATGAAGATTTTATTAGATTAAGAATTGCTCATCTTGAAAAAGTCGGAGACAAGCCCACGCTCTACAGTGATATTGTGGATGAATTTGGTGATACTAATGCCTATGCTTTTCATAATCTTTATCCGTATAAAGGAAAGTTCTATCCCAGAGTAGTAAGAACATTAATTAATGCCTTTCAATTAAACGAAGATTCAATAATTCTTGATCCCTTTAATGGTTCAGGGACTGCCACTCACGAATCCTCTCTAATGGGTATTAAAAGTGTTGGGGTAGATGTGACCCCTATGGGAGTAATGTTGTCTGAATTAAAAAATGATTTACTTTTTATTGATGAGAGAAAGTTACGTTTTTCAGTAAGAGATTTAATAGAAATTTTTCAAAAGATAGAAAAAAGACAATGGGAATACTCCAACCCAACAATTTATAAATTAATGCTGGCAATATATTTTGACACTATTGATGCTTTCGCAAGAACCTCAAGTTACAACAGAACCGGGAAGACAGGGTTATTTATAAAAAAGTTTAATTATATTAAGGAATGCTTTGAGAAAACAATGAAGATAAAACAAAAATATGGGCTAAAATTTATACCTGCTCGTATTGTAGAAGGAGATATTCTTGAGTTAAAGAAATTTAAAGAGTTTGAAGGAAAATTTGATGCTGTTATAACTTCTCCTCCCTATTACTTTTCTATAGATTATGTAGGCAAAGATAAAATTGCTTATGATTATTTAGGAATTGATATGAAAAAAGTTGAATCTAAATACCTAGGAATGAAAAACAATGGAGAGTTAAGTAGACCTTATGGAAAACTTCCAGCAAAGGTAGCAATGTATTATGAGGATTTAAAGAAATCTATTGAGAATATTTTTTGGACCCTAAAACCAAAAGGAAAGTTGGCAATAATAGTAGGAGATAGCACGGTAGGTGGTCGAAAAATACCTACTACTATGATGACTAAAAACTTTTGCGAAGAAGTAGGGTTTAAACTTGAAAAATTAATATTTAATCCTTTACTAGGAGCTCGAAATCGAGCCATTAGAGGGGAAAGTATTATAATTTGCGAAAAACCATAAATATGATTATTAAAAGAAACCTTCTTTGCGTAAAACAAAAAGAAAAATTAGATTTGGGGGAACTTTTGCTTTATGAGCCCTATAAAAACATTTTACAAAATTTTGTTGATTTGGCTACTAGAAAAGAGGCAAAAGATTTTGATCCCGTTGCCAAAGTTTACGATGGATTATTAAGTGTACCGCCGGAAATGAAAGAATATTACGAGGCCTTATTAGGGGTTACCTCTTATTATCAACACAGTCAAGGAGGGAGAGGTAGGTATATAGAAAAGAAAATTGCTTCTGCTTTTGAAAGTTGTTCTCTTGATATAAAATTAAGTGAATTACCTCTATGGTTAGAATCTCCCGTTCTACATAAAAAGAAAGGAATTTTTACATTAAATGGGCTTAATACAGAAGAAAAGAAAAAAATCAGACAAACTCCTTGGGATTGGGTAGGAGATAGGGATGAAAGTACAGATGTAGGAAGTCTTTTAAGGAAAGAGAGGACAGTAGTGCTAATAGAAATAAAGAACCGAGTGGATTCTGGTGGAAGTGCTGCTCGACGGGAAATATGGACTTCTCAGAAATTTGGCATCATCGTGGATTACCTACTTAAAAATGAGAAAATCTATAAAAAGAATGGTAAGAAATTTTCTTTATCTGAGTTACTTAAATTTTTCAATTTTGATACACTTGAATTATATATAGGCGTGCTTTTTGACAAAGGTGATAGGCCAGCAACTATTCAAGCTGATAAGAGAAATGGATTTTATTCTTCAAGTAAAGAAGGTTTTGCCTACTTAAGGAATAAAATAAAAACTTACAAAAAGATTAAGATTTTAAGCCAAGACTTGGAACACTTAAAAATCCAAATTTTGTTGCCGAATTCTCTAAAATTAAAAGTGGGCGCTTTATACGGCAATGATATTACTCTAAATCTTTTTAGAAAACGATTACCTGTTTCTGATTTATTGTTATTGAGATATGATGACATCTGGCTTTCCCAATTAATTACTATTGACGAAAGGAGTTTTTTGCTTAAATATAACAAAAATTTCTCGACTATTTTTAGAGATTTACTTAAAAGAGATAGGAATCTGAGGGGAAAATATGATAAACTTATTATTTCCGAATGTCGAAAGAGAGAACTAGAGCAGATTACAGAATATTTGCTTTTGGAGTATTCTAAAATTTTTGATAAAAGATTAACGCCCAAAACTAGAGAGAGAAGAGGGTATTTAGCTGATGTAATTCAGGTATTATCTGCAGCAGATGCTTGAGAAAATATTTAAAAATGGTATAGATGACTGCCTTAGGATTTCTCTTAATAAAATCTTTAATTTTAAAAATAGCTCAATAAATTTAATAAATTTATGTCCCTAGCAATCAATACTACAACTCCAGAGGGAATGGTTTTGGCCGCTGACAGTCGGCAGAGTTACCGAAACCGAAAAGGTATGGCTCGAATTGGAAGCGACAACGCTTCCAAACTTTTTCAGTTGAATAAAAGGATTGGTCTGGCAATTACCGGCTTGGCTTTTTTGCCGGAGGGCGGAGTATTAAAAAGTATCAGTAAATTTGTAGAGCAGTTTAAACGAGAAACTGATACTGAAAGGTTGGATGTGAAAGAAACAGCCGAAAAACTACATTATCTTTTTGACAAGAAATATAACTGGAAGGAGCGGTTGGAAAAACTGCCTGGCCAAATCAGAATTGATTTACAACGTCAAGGATGCCAGATATTAGAAATTAAACCAGAACAGTTTGTAGTGAAATTTAAATTCAAAGATCCTAAAGGAGACATCCGAAACGGCTTTGCTGGAGTGGATACAATAAGTCTTTTAGTAGCCGGGTTTAACAAAGATGGTTCTTATGAAGTTTATATTTGCTATATTCCAGGAGAGATTCAAAAGAAGCGGGACAGCAGAGAGAAAGGAAAAGAATACGGCGCTTCTTGGATTGGTCAGATTGATGTTGTTTCAAGAATTGTTTTGGGTTTTGATGGCCGAATTGGGAATTTGAGATTTGTTCAGGAAGCCGCTCAGAAATACGGGCAAGAAGAAGTCAATAAACAACTCAGGAGTTTAGAATACGCTATTCAATGGGGGACAATGACCCTCCAAGACGCTATTGATTTTTGCGTTTTGATGATTCAAACAACCTCTGCTATTCAGCGGTTTTCTGATGGCATTGTGGCTGACCCCGGAGATATGCCTGGGGTGGGCGGTCCTGTGGATGTTGCCGTAATTACCCCGGACAAGGGTTTTGTCTGGATAAACAAAAAGAAATTAAGGGTTGGAGATACAGAGATAGATATAGACAAAGAGCCAAATCTGCCTAAACGATAGTTGGCTTCCCTCTGTTGAAAAATAGCCAAAGATGAAAATTGTTCAGGTCCAAAAGCAGAGTTTAATTGAATATCCGGGCAAGATTTCAGCCGTGATTTTTCTTGCCGGTTGCCCCCTGCGTTGCCCCTGGTGCTATGTGCCCCAACTGGTTTTGCCTGAAAGAATCCAAAAACTCCCAGAGATTCCTCAGGAAAAGGTTTTTGCATTTTTGGAAGAGAGAAGGGGCTTTTTAGAAGGGGTGGCAATTTCAGGAGGGGAAGCAACAATTAACCCCAAACTCCCGGATTTTGTAAAGAGAATAAAAAAGATGGGATACGAAATAGAATTGGAAACAAACGGGACAAATCCAGAAATGCTTGAATACCTGATTAAAAATAAATTGATTGACTATGCAGCAATGGACCTGAAGCAGAGGTTTGTTTTTGAAAAGTGGTATAAGGTGACAGGTGAGGTGTTAACAAGAGAGATGTTTGAGAAGATAAAGAAATCAGTCGGCATTATTTTGAAAAACAGGATTGATTATCAGTTTAGGACCACCTTGGTAAAAGAGTTTCATAAAAAGGAAGATATTGTGGAAATTGCCAAAGAGATAAGGAGGGCAAAAGTTTATTATCTTCAAAATTACGAAAAAACAGAAGAAACAGTCAGCGGAAGGCAGTTTACGCCTTTTAAGGAGGAGGAGATTTTGGATATAGCCAAGGAAGCCCAGAGATATGCCAATGTTAAGGTGAGGAGGTATTTGTAGGAAGATTTTGACTGAATCTTGAAAAAATGTTATTATCTTCCCGATGGAAGAGGCTGTTTTAATTTTTGGGTTGTTTTTTGTAGTAGTTCTTTTTTTGGTTATATTTCTTATATTTTTGTCCCAAAGGACAAAAAGCGAAAGAGCCCAGTGGGAGGCTATTAGGGAGATGGAAAATCGTCTGATTGATTTAATGACCTCCCAATTAAAGGAAATCCGGGGAAATGTTGACGGAACCTCTCAGGCGATGCGGGAACAGATTTCTTCTTTTACAAAAGAGACGGTTCAGATTCAGGAAAGGTTAAGGCAGGTTCAGGAAACGATGAAAGGGATATCTTCTTTTCAGGAGATTTTCAGGGCGCCGAAATTAAGGGGTCAATGGGGGGAGGCGTCATTAGAGAGTCAGATCTTGGCTGAATATTTTCCGAGGGAATTTTATCAGATTCAATATCCTTTTTCTTCGGGAGCGGTAGTTGATGCTGTTCTTAAACTGCCTAACGGCAAACTTTTGGCTATTGACGCTAAGTTTCCCTTTGATAATTTTCAGAAAATGATTGATGGAGAAAACGAAGAGGAGAAAATTTTTTACCGCCGGAAATTTATTGATGATGTAAAAAACAGGATTAAAGAGATTGCCCAAAAGTATGTTTTGCCACAAGAGAACACGGTTGATTTTGCCTTGATGTACATTCCAGCGGAAGCGGTTTTTTATGAGATTATGTTTAATATGAAGGGCGAGGATATCCCCGCCTTTGCCAGGTCAAAGAAGGTTATCTTGACCTCACCCAATACCATTTATTTAACATTAAGAACCATTGTTGACTGGTTTCGCGACACCCAGATTTCCAGACAGACCCAAGAGATTTTGAAACGGCTAAATCGCATTCAGGCAGATTCCCGGAAACTAGCGGAGGACTTTAGAAGGTTGGGCGTCCATTTAAAAAATGCTGTTTCCGCCTATGATACCTCAGAAAAACGGCTTGCTTTCTTTTCGGACAAGGTCAACCGATTATTGGAAAGCAAGAAATCAACAAAAGAGATATGAAACAATTAGCGGTAATAAAAAGTGGAGGGAAGCAGTATCTTGTTTTTCCCGGCAAGAAAATAAGGGTTGAGAAGTTGGACAAAAAAGAGGGAGAAAAGATAGAGTTTGATGTTCTGTTGTTGAAAGATGAAAAAGGAGTGCGGCTGGGATGCCCCTTGGTAGAAGGAGCCAAGGTAGAGGGGAGGGTTTTGAAGCAGGGAAAATCAAAAAAGGTAGTCGTTTTCAAGAGGAAGACAAAGAAGAGATATCAGGTGAAGAGGGGTCATCGCCAGTTGTACACTGAGGTAGAAATAACCAAAATCTCTTAAAAACCCTCTTCTTCAAATCCCGGGCTTTTCTCCAAATTTCTAAAACTGACTGTTCTCTCGTCAAAGTATAGTTCCACCTTGCCCACGGGACCATTTCTGTGTTTAGCAATAATTATGTCAGCAATGCCCTTTCTTGAGGTCTCTGGTCGATAGCGGTCTTCCCGATATATGAACAAAACTACGTCTGCGTCTTGCTCTATTGAACCCGACTGTCTCAAATCGGACAACCGGGGAATTGGCGGTGCCCGTTGTTCTACGGCTCTTGATAACTGGGAAAGAACAAGAACCGGAACATTTAGTTCTCTTGCCAGGGCTTTTAGAGCCCTCGAATTTTCTGAAACCTGCTGGACTGGGCTGGCGTCAGGGTTTATTGGCTCCATTAGTTGAAGATAGTCAACAATCACCAGTCCCAGGTCTTTTTCTGCTTGGAGACGTCGGCACATTGCCTTCATCTGGAGGACAGTGGGAGAGGGGGCATCATCAATATAGATTGGAGCCTCGGAAAGTACAGCCATTGCCCTCTGCATCCTTGTAAAATCGTTTTCATCGCCTTCATCAGAGAGATGGCCTGTCCTTAACCGCCAGAGGTCAATTCCTGAAAGGGAAGAAATTAGTCGGTCAGTAATCTGGTCTTGAGCCATTTCCAGAGAAAATATCCCTACTGGAACCTTTTTCTTGAGAGCGACATTAGCGGCGATGTTGATTGCTAAACTTGATTTTCCCAAACTGGGTCGGGCGGCTAGAATTATCAGGTCAGACCTTTGAAGCCCAGCCAAGATATTATCAAGGTCATCAAATCCAGTAGCCAGCCCCCTTAATTCCCCTTTGTTCTTTGAGAGCTGATCTACCCTTTCAAAGGCGTCCTCCAGGGTTTCTTTAATAGAAACGAAACGCTGAGAGAGACCCTTTTGGGCAATAGCAAAAATTCTTTTTTCTGCCTTGTCCAAGAGGGTGTGAATATCTTCTACTTCATTGAATCCCATTGATTCAATCTCTTGGCCGGCGGCAATCAGGTCCCTTAAAACCCTTTTTCGGTGAACAATTTTGCTGTAGTTTAAAACGTGGCTTGCTGTCGGAACCGTATTTATCAGTTGGGTTAAATAACTTGCTCCCCCGATTTCTTCCAGCGTCCCCCTTTCCTTTAACCGGGTTGAGACGGACAAAAGGTCAATAGGCTCTCCTTTTTTGAAGAGTTCTTCGCAGACAGAGTAAATCTCTTGATGGTTCTTGCGGTAAAAGTCCTCGGGAGTCAAAAGGTCGGCCACCTTTACAATTGCATTTTTGTCTATCATTAGACAGCCTAGTAGTGACTGCTCGGCTTCAATTGATTGAGGGGGCAGTTTCTCAGGTATGTTTTGGCTTGGAGAAACTTCAGGCATCAGGTATAATATAGCAAAAGAGGCAGGCACTGACAAGATTTATATGCGAGTTGCTTTAATTTCTTCTCATTCTTTACTGAATCCGGGTGGGGTAAAAAGACATGTCTTTGGCTTGCACAAAGAGTTTCAAAAGCGAGGGATTTATTCAAAAATTATTGCTCCCCGTCGCAGTGGTTCAGAGAACTACGGAAAAGAGGTTATTCTTTTAGGCACCTCTTTCCCTTTTTCCTTCAGCGGAGGGATTTCTGATTTTACGGTGGCTTTCAATCCTCTCAGTATTGAAGAGGTTTTAAGAAGGGAGAGGTTTGATATTCTTCATTTTCATAATTTTCTTTTTCCCAGTTGCTGGCAGGTCTTGGAAGCGGCAAAACCCTTGAGTCCGCTAAAGATTTTGACCCTTCATGCCAATGTTTTTGGGAGCGAGTTTTTAATGAACTTCCCCTTTCTCCTTTATCTTTGGAGAAGAAAAATTAAAAAAGAAATGGACGGTTTAATCGGCGTGGCTTCCCTTAATCTAAGGGGCTTTGAGGATTTTAGAGGTCCCAAGAAGATAATTCCCAATGGGGTTGATATAGAAGAATTTAGGCCTAAACCTGAAGATAAAGGAGGCGATGCTGGGATGCTAAATCTTTTGTTTGTCGGCCGTCTTGAAAAAAGAAAAGGGCTCATTTATCTGCTTAAGGCCTATAAAATTTTGGAGAAGAAGTTTGACAATATCCGGCTTATCATAGTCGGAAGAGGACCGCTGGAAAGGAGTTGCCGGGCGTTTGTTCGGGCCAATAGATTAAAGAGGGTTTATTTTGAGGGACAAAAAACAGATCAAGAATTGGTCTCTTACTACAACCGGGCTGACATTTTTGTCAGCCCGGCAATTTTTGGGGAAAGCTTCGGTATTGTTTTATTAGAAGCAATGGCTTGCGGCAAGGTGGTGGTGGCTTTTGATAATATCGGCTATCAGGAATTTCTGAAGGATAAGAAAGGAGCGGTTCTGGTAAAAAATCGGGATGAGAATGCCCTTGCCAAAGCCCTTGCCGAGTTGATAAAGAATAAAAAGAAAAGGGGAGAGATGGGGCGTTGGGCTTTAGAGGAGGCAAGGGCATATTCTTGGTCAAAAATTGCTGAAGAGGTCTTGAATTTTTACAAATTATGCCAGCAGGCAAAGACCTTTTAAGGGGCTAGAGGATGTGTTAAAATCTATCTAAATTATGTTGGACATAAAATTTATTCGGGAAAACCCGGATAAGGTAAAAGAGGGTTGCCGAAAAAAAGGAGTAGAGGTTGATATTGAAAAACTTCTGGAAATAGATAATAAGCGCCGAGAGGCAATTCAGCGTCTGGAGAAGATAAGAGCGGAAAAGAATCGGGGCTCAAAACTTATTCCCGGAACAAAAGACGAAAAAGAGAGAAAGAATCTTATTTTTAGGATGCGGGATTTAGACAAGAAAGAGGAAAAACTTCAGGCGGCACTCAAGGCAGTAGAGGAAGAATTTAAAAGCCTGATGCTTCAGATTCCCAATATTCCTCTTGAAGATGTTCCTCTGGGGAAAGATGAAAATGATAATGTGGTTTTGAGAAAAAAAGGAGAAAAGCCTACCTTTGATTTTAAGCCCAGGGAGCATTTTGAGATTGGTCAGATATTAGATATTATTGATATTAAAAGAGCGGCAAAGGTTGCCGGTTCAAGATTTGACTATCTAAAGGGCGATATTGTTTTGCTTGAATTCGCCTTGGTGAAACTGGCTTTTGACACCCTTTTAAAAAAGGGCTTTGTTCCGGTTTTGCCTCCGGTTATGCTCAAGCCAGAGATGGCAAGGGGAACCGGTTATTTTGAAGCAAGCGATATAAATGAGGCATACTTTCTGCCTAAAGACAATCTTTTTCTGATTGCCACGGCTGAACAATCCCTTTTGACAATGCACCAGGGAGAGGTCTTTAGAGAGGAAGACCTGCCAAGGAGATATCTTGGATTTTCTACCTGTTTTCGGAGGGAGGCCGGTTCATACGGTAGGGATGTAAAGGGAATTTTGCGGGTCCACCAGTTTGATAAGCTAGAGATGTTTAGTTTTTGCAAGCCCGAGGACTCGGAAAAGGAACTTGAGTTTTTTTTATCCAACGAGGAGGAATTGATGGACAAACTCAACCTTCCTTATCAGGTTGTAAAAATTTGCACTGGTGACCTAGGATTTCCCGCGGCAAAGAAATATGATATTGAGACATGGATGCCAGGTCAGGGACGATATCGGGAAACCCATTCCACCTCCAGTTGTACTGATTTTCAGGCGCGACGCTTGAATATCAGATATCGGACAAAGAAAGGCAAATTAGGATTCGTCCATACGGTTAACGGCACGGCTTTTTCTCAGAGGCCTCTTTTGGCAATCTTGGAGAATTATCAACAGAAGGACGGCAGCGTAAAAATTCCCTCGGTGCTTCAGAAATACGTAGGCAAATCAGAAATTAGGGTCAAATGAGAAATGGGAAACTTTCTATCCAGGGGCTAAAAATCAATTACAGGGCCGTGGGTGAAAAGCACCCCTTTCTTATTCTTCACGGCTGGGGAGGTTCATCTGAATCCTGGAAGGCGGTAATGGAAGAGTTGTCAAAAAGAGGTTTCTTTCTGATTTGTCCAGACCTGCCGGGTTTTGGAACCTCGGAAACGCCATCTTGTCCCTGGAGTTTAAAGGACTATGTGGGTTTTGTTTCAGGGTTTGTTTCTTCTCTGAAGATGGAGAAATTTATTCTTTTGGGTCATTCATTTGGAGGAGCAATTGCAATTTTGTTTTCGGTTTTCTTCCCGGAAAAGGTGGAGTCCTTAATTTTGGTAGGTCCTTCTGGACTGAAAAGAGAGAAGGGAATCAAAACGAAAGTTATTCTTTCTTTCTCTAAAATTGCCAAGAAGATACCCCTTCCATCTAAGATTAAGAACAAACTTCAGAAATTGTTTTACGCTATTTTTTTAAGAGGGAGGGATTATCCAGAAGCAAGAGGACCGATGAGAGAAACATTGAAGAATGCCCTGGAGACAGATTTAGAGAACCAACTTTCAAAAATAAAATGTAAAACCCTAATTATCTGGGGCAAGCGGGATAAAATCATCCCCCTGAAATATGGCTTTTTAATGAAAGAGAAGATAAAAAACTCAAAATTGGAGGTTCTGCCTTATCAGGGTCATTCCCCCCATTTGGAAAATCCGGCAAAACTATCCCAGATAATAGCAAGGTTTATAACCGCAACTCCTGGCAGGCAAAAATACTAAGGGCTAAAGGATTAAAAAACCGGTATAGAAGTTCGGGATTGTCTTACAAATTACACCTACGTATATTTTTTAAGACAATTGTATTTTTTCTTCCCTTGTATTTGACAGTTTGCTCTCTTTTTTGTTATTCTCAAGTTGTATTGTAAATTGATTCTCCCCAAAATACCTCCTTTAACAAAAAGGTTAAAAATAGATTATGATTAGAGAAATTAGAGAGAAAAGAGAATCTCTCAAGGTAAGAGAAATAGAATTTGAAGGAATAGAAGGGAAATTTAAAATAGAACAAATAAAATTTTTAGGAGTAGGTAGTGAAGCAAGAGTTTTTCAATGTCGCCTTTTTGGTCCAAAGAAAGAAATAGAAATAATAGTAAGTGAAAGGCATTCCGGAGATGCACCTCAGGTTTTTATTTCTAATTTAATTTGTTATCTCATTGACGAATATGCAAGAAAAAAAGGAGAATACCAGCACCAACATGTTCCTACTCCTATTGGAGTGTGTAAAGAAATTCCTGGTTATTTGTACAAATATGTAAAAGGGAAAGAATATTTTCCTTGGGATTACTATACAAAAGAAGAGGAAGGAAAGGCAACAAAATTAAATGAATGGAGAGAATTTGTTGGTTTCTTTTCAAGTGTGGGTATTGAAATGGG
>JAGGSE010000059.1 GCA_021159225.1 bacterium | reverse complement strand
GGCAAAAATGCTTTGATATGTTGGATATATATAAACAAAAAACATTAGCCAGGACATTAAATTCCTATTATCAAGATTACAAAAATGTTTGATTGGAGAAAACATAAAATTATAATGGTCCAGATTCTTAAGGACATTTATCAAAATGTCCGAATTTCTTCGCTTTTAGGGTTTAAAGGAGGGACAGCCGCTTATTTATTTTATGGCCTAAATCGGCGTTCGGCTGATTTAGATTTTGATTTATTAAAACCTGAAGATAAAAATTTAGTTTATCAGGAAATAAAAAGAATTTCTGGAAAATATACCCGGATTAAACAGCAGTATATTAAAAAAAATACTATTTTTTTTCTTCTCAGTTACGGAGAAGAAGAACGAAATATTAAAATCGAGATTTCAACCAGAGAGTTAGGCAATCATTATCAGGTTTTAGATTATCTTGGGATTGGGATGTTGGTGATAAAAAAAGAGGATATGTTTGCTAATAAATTAATTGCTCTTACCCAGAGAAAAAAAATAGCCAATCGCGATATTTTTGATTTGTACTACTTCTTTTCCAATCGCTGGGATATTAATGAAAATATAATCAAATTGCGGACAGGCAAAAACCTAAATGAATATCTTAAAGATTGTATTAAATGTGTTGAAAGAGTGAACAATAATCAAATTTTGCAAGGATTGGGAGAATTGGTGGAAGAAAAACAGAAACAATGGATAAAGAAAAATCTTAAAAAAGATTTATTGTTTTTAATGAGGGCTTGGAGTTGATAAAAAATGAATATAAAAATTAGATTGTTGGTTTCGGTTTGCCTTTTCGGGAGTCAATTAGCGTCTTTTCCGGCTTTTAATAAGAAGCCGTTCTAAATTCTCTTGGCTTCAAGAGACAGCAGTTTTTTCAAAACCCTGTTTGCCTTTTGTTCAACATTGTTCCCTTGGGTGTTGAGTTTAAGAAAGCGTTTTTTTAGTTTTATTTTTTCAAATTCTTGTTTTCTTTTTAGATAGACCTCCACTGTGGCGTCAGAGATTTCTTTTTTCTTTGCCCTTTGTTTCAGCCGGGCTAATATCTTTTTTTCCGGAGCATAGCACTCTACAAAAAGATAAGGAATCTCTAACCTTTCAGCCGCTTCTCTTATTTTTTTCCTGTACTTCTCTCTGCTGAATGTGGCGTCTAAGATAACCGGTTTCCCCCTTTTTAGCCATTTTAGCGCCTCTGAACTCATCTTCTTATAAATTCTCTCGGTGGTTTTTTCTCCGTAGATTTTCTTTATGTTTTTTTTGGGATGGCTGAAAAGAGGGATGCCCAACATCTTTTTTCTTAAGACATCCGACCTCAAAAGATAGGCTCCGGTAATCAGGGAGAGATATTCTGCCAGATGGGTTTTACCGGTCCCGATTTGCCCGCAGATAATTAGCATAAATGGCTTGCGGTTTTTTAGAGAAAGAGCGTATCTGAAGGATAAAGAGAAATATCTCTTGATGGACAAGACATCTCCCTTGGGAAGGGAAAAACAGCCTACCTTTGCTCTGACATAAGCCCGGTAGCATTTATAAAAGGGGAGAATCTTGAAGATGTCTTTATCTTTGCTTCTGGCGGCATATTTTTTGACAAAATAGTCAGAAAGGTCGGGCCTTTTTAGATATTCAAGGTCCATTGCCAAAAAAGCGGCATCGGCGGCAGTGTCCTGATAGCGGAACCTTTTGTTAAATTCCAAGCAGTCAATTGTAAAAATTTTTTTGGGACCAATAAATATATTTCCGGTATGAAAATCGCCATGGCAATCCCTAATTTTTTTCTCCCTTATTCTCTTTTCAAAAAGACCTCTGTTTTCTTTCAGGAACCTTCTAACCTCTTTTTTGATAAACACAAAAATGGTTTTATTTATCAGTTTACCTACAAACGGCTTGGTCTGTTTAAAATTTTCTTCCCAGTTCTTTCTGATAATTTTTAGCCTGCCGTATTTTTCTATCTCTTTTGATGTTTTGGCTCTTTTGTGAAAATCGGCAATAATTTTTGCTAGTTTGCCTAAAACCTCTTTTTTCAAACTCCCTCTTTCAAGCAAAGAGGGAGCGTAATACCTTTGGGGGATTTCTTTCATTTTCAGAGCGTAATCCTTTATCTTTTCGCCTTTGAGAAGAGGGGAATCTGATTTTTCTAAAACCCTCAACCTGTTGTTTTTGACAGCAACGGGAACGACATCTAAATAAATCTCCCTTGCCAATCGTTGGTTGAGTTTTAGTTCTTGGGTGAGGAAAAATTTTCTTTTTTTGAGGGTGGAAAAATCCAGATAATCAAAGCGGACCGGCTTTTTGATTTTGTAGACAATATCGCCAGTAAAAATCAGCCAGGATATGTATGTCTCCTTTAGTTTTAGGTATCTAACCCTATGTGGAAAAGCCTTTTTATCTTTTAGAATTTTTTCAATCTCTTTTTTGTTCACATGTACTGTCTAACTACTTCAGTAGCAATTCTTGATAATTTCTTCTTTGCTGAGGCATCTTGACAAGGGGAGCATATCGCAGCCGAGCCCCAGAAGAAGATTGCGTTTCAGAAAAGGTATGGATGGCTCGGTCAGATTTTGGAAGCGCCTGGAGATAAATTCTTTCTTACCACTTACCGCGACTTCGTGCTCCCCGAAGCAAGATGCCTCAGTAGATTTGCTACCAAAGCGGTTAGCAAATACTGTTCACAAAAAAATTATCCCACATCCCAACCTCTTTTACAAGGGGCTTGCATTTTTTTTGAGAAACGTGTAAAGTATAGGTAATGCGGACACTTCTTAGGTCTGCCATTAGGACAAAGAAGGTTTCAAAAGCAATATCTTTCCTGCCAGTTGGATTCTTGACAGCAATAATCATTCTCGGATGTATGGGTTTTATAGTCCGTTTCGGTTTGCCTAATTGGCAGCCGCTTGTAGATCGGGGTTCAAGACTTGCCGCAGATATCTCCTCCTTTTTTACAAAGAAGATTGGTCAGAATAATCAGGGGCTGTCCCCAGAATTGGGCGAGGAAATAAAAGAGAAAGAGCAGGAAGGCAAGGTGCAGAGAAATGAAGGCAAGCCAGAAAAATACCTTGAAACAGCGGCAAAAGGAGAAGGTCTTACCCATCTGGCAAGAAGGGCATTGAGGTCCTATCTGAAAGACCATCCTTCGTCCTTTCATTTAACCCCCGAGCACAAGGTTTACATAGAGGATTATCTGGCAAAGAAAAAGGGCGGCGGGTGGCTGAGATTAGGACAAAAGGTGGAATTTTCCCAAGATTTAATCAAGGAAGCGATTGAGATGTCCGAGCAACTAACCCCATCTCAACTAGAAAACCTCAAGCAGTATTCCCAACTTGTCCCGACTCTTAATTACTGATTCTGTCTGTCAAGCACCCCGGCAGTTTCTCTAAAAGCGAGGAGATGGGATAGGACAATAGGATATTGTCCTAACTAGAAAGATACTGATGGCTAAAAAGAAGGCAATTCTTTTACTGACGATTTTATCTGCCGGGTTTGGCGCTTTTTTTCTTTCAAGACCAGCAGGTTTTCCAGATTCCTTTGCCGGTGCAGCCAGTTTTTTAACGAGAAACAATGACCAGAAGATTGAAGAATTAAACTCCTCCTTAAAAGAGATGAATTCTCTTTTGAAGGAGTTTAAGAGAAAGATTTTCCTATCCGAGCAAAAAGAAGAAGAGGCGCTTCAAGAGATAGAAGAACTAAAGCAAAAATTGGAAATAGAAAAAGAGACCGTTGCCCGATTAGAAAAGATGCTGGAAAGGCAGGAAAAAGCCAGCCAGTTAAGAGAGCAAGAATACAAAAGAGAAATAGAAGAGCACAAAAAAGAAATCGCTCTTTTTAGAACCGAACTTGAAAAATTAAGAGAAGCGATTGACCAACTAAAAGATGAAATGGAGACATTAAACACTGCGGTATCCAAGATGAACGAGGGTCCTGTTCTTTGCCAAAAACAAGAAGGAGAAGAGCCAAGGAGAGATAAGGTGATTTTCAACGAGATTTCTTGGATGGGAGGGGTAGATTCTCCAGCGGACGAGTGGATTGAATTAAAAAACCTCTCGGGAGAAGATATAGATTTGTCCGGCTGGCAGATTTACAACAAAGACAAGAAAATTAGAATAGTTTTCCCTGAAGAGGTTGGTATTCTTAAAAATGGATTTTTTCTTTTGAAGAGGTCGGACGATTCCCTGCTTGCTGGAATAAAGCCGGATTTTATCTACAAAGGCGGCCTGAAAAACGAAAATGAAGCCCTCTATCTTTTTGACAAAAACTGCCAACTGGAAGATGAGGTTTTTGCCAGTTCAACCTGGCCGGCCGGGGACAATTCAACAAAAAGGACGATGGAGAGAAAGCCAGACCTTAACTGGCAGACAAGTAAAGCCCCCGGAGGCACGCCAAAGGCAGAAAATAGTTCCGGCTATAGGCCGCAAAAGTCGGCAAGCGGCAGAGCAAGCGGCGGCGGTTCTTTTAGCCCTCCTTCTAAACAGGAGGAGTTTAAGCCCCAGATTAGTTTTGCTTGCCCCCAAAGATTCCCAGTTGATAAGGAGATTGAGGTTTCCCTGTCCGTGTCAAATCTTGAAAGCGCTGCCTACGATGTGAAAATTTCAATAGAAAGCGAACAGAACAAAACCCTTTCCGAGATTTACGACCAGAAATCAGGCAAGTGGCAGTCGTCTTATAAATACATCTCTCGTCTTTTTTCCGGCTCTTCCTTCTTGGGCAAATTTCAGTTGAGGATTAAAGAGAGCAAAAAGGATTTCAGGGGCAGAGCAAAAATTATCGCTAAAATAAGAGAGAGCGAGAAGAAGCAATTAACTGGCAAAGCAGAGAAAGAGATTATAATAGAATTGCCTGAGGGGGAAACGCCGACCTTAAGCACTGAGACCTCTAACAGCAACTCCGGATGTATAAACCTTAATACCGCCCCTAAAGAGGACCTGATAAAAATAAAATGGATAGGAGAAAAAACCGCCGAGCAGATTATTCAGGAAAGAGAGAAGACCCCCTTCGCTTCCTTTGAGGATTTTCAGAATAGGATTAAAGGAATTGGCTCCGCAAAAATTGAGGACATCAAGCATCAGGCATGCCTGTAAAATGCCAATCCTTAATACCCCAATAGTATAAATCCTTCGGATTTAACTATAGGGCAGACAATCCAAAATTCAAAATTAAATGAAGCGTAAAGCGCAAAGCGCAAAGCTCAAAACTACAGCTCAAAGCGTAAAGTTTATGAAAAACAATCAAAGCCAGCAGGTTAAATATAGGGCTTATAAATTTTCCATAAAGATTATTAAGTTTGTTAGCAATTTTCCCAATAAAAGAATATTTTGGATAATTTCAGACCAATTAATTAGAGCCGCTACCAGTATTGGAGCCAATATTATAGAAGCCCAAGCAGCATCTTCCAAAAAAGATTTTATTAAATTCTATGAAATCGCACTTAAAAGCGCCAATGAAACAAAATATTGGTTGGGTATTTTAAGAGATGCTACCGATATAGATAAAAAAGAAATTAATGAACTTTTAAGAGAAACAGATGAAATTGCCAAAATTTTAGGAGCAAGTTTATTGACCTTAAAAGGAAAAAGATAGCTTTAAGCTTTACGCTTTAGCTTTGCGCTTTGAGTTTTGAGTTTTGAGCTTAAAAATAATCTTGACTTTCCTTTTTATGAAAGAGACCTTGATTAAATTAACAGACGAACTTTACAGATTGACCCTGCTTTTTCCGAAGAAGGAGCCCTTGCGTTACCAAATGCGGCAGTTGGCTAACGAAATTCTCGCTGAGTGCCTGACTCTTGGCGATAAAAGGGAGTCATCGGTTTTTGGAAAACTGGAAGCGCTTGACAGTTTTTTTGAGGTGGCTAAATCCCAGAATTGGGTAAAGCCGGTTGAACTTTTGCGTCTTCAGGAGCAGTATGATAGAATAAGAGCGGAACTCAAAAAGAACCAAAAGAAAATTCAGGAAACCTCAGCAGTTCAAGCACCTTCAGCAGGTCCAACAGTCCAAAGGACCGCGGCCTCTTCTGTCGGGCAGACCTCGGAGGAAAAAAGTTTGTCGGAAAGAGAGGCGAGAATTTTGGAGTTTCTGAAGCAAAACGGCCGGGCACAGGTTGGTCAGTTGAAAAAATATTTTCCCAATGTTACCAAAAGAACATTAAGAAGGGACTTTAGGCGTCTTTTAAGAAAAGGAATGATAGAGAGATTGGGAGAAAGAAACGAGACATACTATAGGATAAAAGAGTAGAGAGGGAAAGAAACGAAATCCAAGCGCAAAGCGCAAAGCGCAAAACTACAACTTAAAGCGAAAAGCGATATCTTTCTTTTTAGCTTTGAGCTTTACGCTTTGGCTTTGCGCTTTACGCTTTGCGTTTTGAGTTTAAAAATAATTTTGCATTTTTTTATGGCTGATTTAAGAAAAGAGTTTGGTGATATTTACGACCGCTATGTAGACAAAATCTACCGCTTTGTCTTTTTGAAGGTTAATTCGGAAGAGGTGGCTCAAGATATAACCTCCGAGACCTTTTTGAAGGGCTGGGAGAGATATTCGGCGGACAAACAAAATTCGGAGAATAAAATTAAAAATCCTCGGGCTTTCCTTTACCGAATTGCTAAAAATCTGATTGTTGACCATTACCGCCAGAAGAACCGGGTTCAAATTGTCCCGGCTGACGACGCCAGAATTGTTGACCCGAAGGTAGATTTAGAAGGTCAGGCAGTTCGGATGTCCGACCTTGTCCGGGTCAAGCAAGCCCTAAGCGAGTTAAATGATGACTATCAAAATGTGATTATCTGGCGCTATATAGAGGGGTTATCCGTTTCAGAGACCGCTCAGTTATTAGGTAGGACAAATGAAGCCACTCGCGTCCTAACCTCCAGAGCCCTTAAAGCCCTGAGGACGAAACTCGGCTGATTTTTCTTAGTGTAACAAAACAGGTTAGGGTTCGTCATCATTACAATGAGGGAAGAAGAACTTATTCACAACCTTCATCAACTCTGCCAGATTAAGCCCAAAAAGCAATGGGTTGGTTTGGTTAAAGCGCAGATTTTGGGAGAGCAAGAAAGAGCGGACTTTATTGCCCGGTTAGGGGAAATTTTCCGCTTCAGAAGAATTTTTGCCCCGGTTCTAACGGTTTCTCTTGTTGTCCTGGGATTGTTTGGCTTTTCTCAGAACTCCCTTCCCGGAGACATCCTTTACCCGGTGAAGAAAATTTCTGAGAAGGCGCAGGGGATTTTTGTTTCAAAGGACAAACAGCCCGATTTCCACTTGGAACTGGCGAAAAAGAGATTGGAGGAACTGAATAGAACAGTGAAAGAAAATCAGGTTAAGAGATTGGCTCCGGCAATGAAGGAATATGAAGCGACAAAAAAAGCGGCGGAAAAAGAGGTTGTTGCCTCCATTAGAAACAAGCCGGTAAAAGAAGCAGTAGAAATTGCCAAGAAGGCGGCTCCTGTTTTGAACAAAATAAACAAGCAGGAGAAAGAAACCTACTCTGTTTTAGGAATTGAGCCCAGCGATGAAGGCGCGGGAGAAGATGCTGACGCTGAAAAATCAGTGGTGGAGTATTTAATCAAGGGAGCGGAGGCGTCTTCCCTGACTGAACAGCAAAGCAAGGACTTGGCAGAAGTAAAAAATTATTATAAAATAGGAGATTACGAAAAGGCATTGGAGTATTATTTAACAAGTTCTTTGAACAAGTAATTTTTGACAATTGATAGTCGCGAATTAAATCTGTCAATTGCGGATTTCTATTAGGTCGGGCAATTGACAGAAAAAAAGAAAGGTCGACGCGGCAAAAGTTTATTAAAGGTCGAAAAAAATAAATAGACCTGCGAACCAACACAAACTGCGCTTAGCGGAAAAAATCCGCTGCGGGATTGTGGACATTCGCAGGAAAAACGAAAATGAGTAATTTACTGAGAAAAATTGCAATCGGAGGCGCGATTGTCGGTTTTGCGGCAATCAGTTTGCCGGCTTTTGGTGTGGTCAGCGATGCCTGCAAGGCAGACCTGAGCCAGTGTACGACCGAGGAACTAACCGAGTACATTGCTGAGTTGTCAGCCACATTGCAGGCGCTTCAAAACCAACTGGGCGCGTTGCAGGGCCAAGGGACAACCCCAACGACCCCAACCGCTTCAAACTATACCGGCATTCCGGCTGGCTTCACCTTTACCAAAAACCTTTATCAGGGGATGAGAGACCAGGATGTGGTCTACCTGAAAAAGGTTTTGGATGTTGAGGTGCCTGACCACGCTCCTTGGACTGGAAGCAGTTACTTCGGTCCCAAGACCAAAGCGGCAGTAATCGCCTTCCAGACAAAATACAAAACTGAAATTTCAAACTATGCAGGTTACACCATCCATTGCACAGGATTTGTCGGAAAAGGAACCAGAGCCCAGTTGAACGCCCTTTTGTCAGCAACACCACCGACACCACCGGCTGCGGCCTGTTCTTCTGACGCTGACTGCGACACCGGCTACAAATGCCAAGACGGAAGTTGCGTCAAAAAATCAGCCGATGAAATCACCACTGAGAACGAATGTACAGCAGTGGGTTATTATTGGTACAACGACGCCTGCCACGAAGAAGCCCAACCAGCCCAAGCAGGATTAACCGTTGCTTTGGCTGATGACAATCCGCCTTCAGCCACCATAATTGGTGGGAGCACTTTGGTTGATTTGGTTCGTCTTACTTTCACGAATGGTGATAGTTCGGATGTTAAAGTTACTAGTTTGAAGGTAAAAAGAGGTGGCGTGTCAGATGATACTGATTTGCCAAATCTTTATCTATTTGATGGCTATACAAGATTAGGTGATGAGGCAACCCTGTCTAGTGGCTATGCAACCTTTAACAACTCCAATGGATTGTTTACCATACCTGCTGGTGGTTCAAGAACTATTACTGTAAGGGCGGAGGTTGCAGATAGCAGCGGCCATACAGTTCAAGTGTCAATTGAATCAGCCGACGACATAACCAGCGATGCTTCAGCGGTTAACGGCACCTTCCCATTATCTGGTAATTTAATGAGTATCGCCTCAGCCAGTTCAAAGGCAGAGGTTGATTTCGCTAACACTGTACTTCCGTCAGGAGATACTAATATTGACGCCGCTACCGACTACATAATTTGGAGTGATAGCTTTACTGTCAGCAATCAAGATGTTAAGCTTGAATACCTGCGCTTTAGTCAAATTGGCTCCATCTCTGCCGATGCCTTGGATAACATTCGCTTGAATTTATCCGGAACTCAAATTGCCACAGGCGAGTTGGTGGCTGGAGATGTAGGCCAAACCTTGGTTTTTGACTTGAGTGATTCTCCGGTTACTATAACCAAGGGAATGACCAAGACGCTGACAATTTACGCTGACATCGTTAAAGGTGCTGGTAAGACGATGAGAATGAGTTTGGAGAAAACCGCTGATGTTTTCTTCAAGGACGCAAGTTACGGCAATTATGTCTTAGTAACAAGGAACTCAAGTACTTTCAGCGCTTTGAGAACCGGCACTAAGACAATTAACACAGGAACAGTCGCCATAACGAAAAGGACCGATTCTCCGGGGAGTGCTGTTGTAAAATCTTCAAGCAATGTTTCTTTGGCAAAGTTTGATGTTAAGGCGATGGGCGAGGATATTAAAATTAACAGCTTGAGAGTAGAAGCGTATATCACCGGGACTACTTCAGTACAGTATCTAAGAAATGTCAGTCTGTTCCTTGACGGAACTCAGGTTGGCAATACCAAGAATGTTGCTACCAATAATGCAGGCACTCCTTACACCGACTTCAATATCTACCAGAAAATTCCTGCGGGTACGACCAAGGTTCTTGAGGTTAAGGGTGACATTTACGGTTGCGCTGCTTCCAGTTGCTCAGGCTCCAACCTTCTTTCAAGCGGCAATACTATCAAGATTATAATCGTTGGTAGTTCAAGCTTGGATAACGCCCAAGGTATGACCTCCTTGTCAATAATTGACGCTCCGTCGTCTAATGTCAACGGAACTGCTAGAACGGTTGGCACTGGTGATTTGACGCTGGTTAAAAGTACAAGCTACGGCGACCAAAATGTTGCTGCGGGAAGCGACACCAAGATTGGTCAGTACGACTTGAGTGCAACCAACTACGATACGATAAATATCTCTGCGATGACGGTGGTTGTTAATACCTCCGGTATGAGTTTGTCTGATTTGTCTAATCTCTATCTGAAATTCAATGGGCAAACCACGTCAGCCAAGGGTTCGGTTGGTTCTTCCAATGTATTTTCGGTGAATACCTCTTTAGCTCCAGGCGACAGTATGACTGTTGAGGTTTGGGCTACCATTGGAACCACCGCTAGCAGTGGGCAGAGCTGTTCTACCACATTGGCTGTAACTGCAACAAGAGCGACTGATGGTGGAGATGCTTCCAAATCAGCGGTAACCGGTCAGACCATTACTATCCAGAATGGCGGCTTGACTGTTGCCAAATCTTCTGACAGTCCTCTTTCAGCGATAATAGTTGGTGATACCACGGATCAGTTACTTGCTAAATTTACCTTTTCCGCCAATTATGAAGCATTTACTGTTGACGAGATGCGTATCTCAACCCAAAGTACCACCACGGATGACTTTACCGGTGTCTATCTAAAGTACAAAGATGCTGATGGAGTAACGATTACTACAAGTCCCTTACCCTTTGTTAACGGAACTTCAACCTTTACCGGTCAGACTCTGTATGTTCCGGCAAACGACACCGCCGACCTTGAGGTTTATGGAAATGTGAATGCGGTAGGAGCGGGTTACGCCGATACTGGAGACCGGCCTATTATTACACTGAAATATGCCAAGGCAAGCAGTAATTCCAGCTCAACCTATGTCGTTGCAACAACTACTCCTTCCAGTGGCAACCAGATGCTTCTTTATAAGACAGCGCCCACGGTGGCCATCAGTGGAACTACTGCCGGCACTTTGGTTAACGGAACTAACAACCTTTACAGCTTCACTATCGGCGCTAACAGCAAAGGAGATGTGGGAGTAAAGAAAATTACCTTCCACGTTGCTCCAAGTATGTCAACAAGCAGTGACACTATTGGTTCCTTCAAGTTCTACAGAGGCTCTACCGACATTACTGACCTTGTAAGTATTACAGAGGGAACTGCTACAGGGACTAACCTGAAAACCGGCAATCTCAACTCTTCTCAGTCAGCCACTTCGGTTGTAGTGGTGTTTAATTCAGAGGAAGTTATAACCGAAGACACTTCCCAGACCTATTACCTGAAAGCGAATGTTACTGGCGTTAACCAGGTTGGTGAAAGTATTTCCACCTATATAAAGGATGATACGAGTTATGCTAGTCCAGCTACTTATTCTGTCTCAATAGGCAACTTCGTCTGGAGCGACAGGTCTGCGCTTAGCCACTCAACAAGCACTAGCGATTGGATGAATGGCTACTTGGTTGATACCTTAGCCACCGACGCTTACACCTTGAGCAAGTAGTAGTCTTTTCTGACCTGCCCCTCACGCTTCTCCTTGTGAGCGGAGCGAGGGATTAAAAGCAAAAGGACCCC
>JAGGSE010000168.1 GCA_021159225.1 bacterium | reverse complement strand
TTATTTCCTCTTTCATTTTCTGTTCGTTACTTTTAAGAAATAATTTCAAAAAAGGAGAGTTATAAATCTTCAAAATAAGTTTAGCGTTAGGAACTAAACAATGTCCGCCTGCGACCCCAGGAAAGATATTCGCTCTCTTCTCAGGATAAAACTTCACATGCTCCTCTCCAAAATCTCTTAAAAGATTGTAATTGAAACCAAATCTTCTTAGAATTCTCTCCGCTTCTTGAGCCCAAGCGATTAAAGACAGATATTGGCAAGTGTCCAAAATCTTAACAAGCTCAAGTTCGTTAGGAGACCTATTATAAGCGATAACTTTCAATTTTGCATTCCTCAAATGGTCCATAAAGACATCGCAATCAGTTTTTGGAAGTGGTGAGATATATTTCGCATATCTCAAAATATCCTGTTTTAAAGAATCGTGCTGGCCTCTTATAGGAGAATAGCAAACAGGAAGATTTGTTATTGAATGAATTTTTTTAGAAGTTCCAGGTAAAACAGAAGAATGGATAATGATTCTTTCTGGATCTACTTCTCTGACTAATTTCTTCACTTCATTGATGAATTTCTGAGAATTCTCAAAAGGAATGCAGATATGAAGGAAATTTATTTTCTTCCCTCTGAAAGACTCCTTCTTCTTGAGATCCACTCCATAAACCTCATAACCTGCATCTTTCAAAATAGAATAAATCGCAGAACCAACCTCTCCCAAGAAACCAGCAACAACACATCTCACCATTTCTTTTTCTTTCTCCCGAGCGAAAAGCGAGAATCTCATTCTTCAGTCAACTCAATAATTTCTTCTTCAGAGAAGCCTAAACTTCTTAAGCCTTTTCTAATTCTCGCTAGTTTTCTCAATCTGTTGATTCTCATTTTCAGGACTAACTAAACCATATTTCAAACATCTTTTGAATATTTCTGCGGTTATCTCCAGATCTTGTTTGTTATATTTTTTCAAATTATAAAAATCTTTAGTTTCAAATAAAACAACAGGGTCATAAGGCATCTTTCCAATAATTGATAAAGCAGAAGCATAAGATTCAAGAGATCTCCATTTCGGCGTCCTCAAGACATGCATTAGATCTATTCTTTCTCTCTTCTTATAGTATTTAGAGATCTTCACTCCCTTAATAAGAGATCTTATTTTTAGAAATCTCCAATCAAAATTATCGATATTCCACCCAACTAAAAAATCAGGAGTTTCTTTAGTAATTTCATCCCAAAAATTTTTAAGAATTTTCCCTTCAGAATCTTTCAAACCTTCATTCAAGAAGCAAGTCGCATTTCCGTTCCAAAGTTTCAGAACCCCAATACAAGTTATCTCATCCTCTAATGGATCTAAACCTCTTGTTTCTATATCTAAAATCAGATACTTCATAATAAATATATTTATTTATTATGGTTAAAGAAAGAGAGCTTCTAGCGGGGTATAAAACCTACATAATGGGAGGCATGATAGTGGTGTCAGCAATTCTCTTCGCACTCGGTCTGATAGACTACAAAACCTTCACAGCATTGGTTAGTTTGTTCGGCGGAACGGGAATAATGGCTTTGAGAAAAGGGATTGAAAAAGCAGAGAAATAATGGAATTGAAAGAGTACCAAGAGAAAAAAGAATTGAAGAGTCTGATTGAGAGAGCAAATTTTCACTATCGGAATGCTCTGGATTCTCTTGGAGAAGTAGGAAAAATTCTTAACGAGATAAGAGAGAAGTATGTCAGAGAGGATGATAGTTATCTGATGATTTTTGATGGAGTGGAAATGGCAAGGAGGGAAAGTTATTACGGATATTCAAACGGAAAATTCCTGAAAAATGATAAGTTTTAATTACGAGCCTTTGGAATATGAAGAATTTGTTAAGAGAGGAAAAACTCAAATGAGGGATTTAAAAGAGAAATATGAAAGAACTCAAGACAAGACATATCTCAAACAATACAATGAGGTAAAAAATATTCTTTATAAAGGTTCTTTGCTTAAAGATTATTGCATTTTTGGAATATCTCCAGACGACCAACTTGCTTATATAGAATGTGTGTCAAAAGATACCGCAAGGACTCTCAATTACGATATAAGAAAAGAAAGATTATTCAATTTTGTCTGAACATGAAAAAAGAATATCTTGAGTGGGTTGCGAGAAAACAAGGGCTTTCAAGAGTAGTTGATATACTCGCTCAACACCACTATCCTGAAGATTTAGATACTATTGATGATTTGAGAGATATCGCAATTCAACAAGTAAAGGAAGGAACCTACTCGGCCTATGAAAAAGAGATTATGATTGATGAAATCAGAAAGGGGTTTAGAGATTATAAAGATATTTTAAAACTGAAATATCTTGACGTTGTATAATGTCCAAAAAAATCAGAAGCAAGAGATATAAAAAATATCCGAGAGAGACTTCTCAACAAAGAGAATGGGTTTTGAGAAGAGATGATTATCAATGTCAATTTTATGATGTTGAAAAAGGGAAATGCGGGAGCAATTATAGATTGGAAGTTCATCATGTCGTTCCAGTTTATTATGCCTATGAGTATTTGAAATGGGACGAAAAACAAGTAAATGATCCTGAAAATTTGATCACCTTGTGTCATTATCACCATGTAGAGTTTATCCATCCAGACATCGGGATTATCGCAAGAAAGCATTATAAATGGAAGAAAGAATCTTATGAGAGCATGCTTGAAAGGCATCACGCTCTCGCAAAACAAGGAATTCCTTATTGGCAGGATGAATGGGATGAGATTTTAAAGATGACTGCAAGAGTTAGAACCTTCAATTATCTCAGAAAACATCCAGATGATTTATATCCTGAAAATAAAGAAATTGAATTATGCGAGGAGAAAAAGAAATCAGGGAATTAATAGCATATGCTTCAGAAAAACAGCAAGAGGCTTATGATAAATTAGATGTCAGAACTACTGTCTATTTTGAGGGACTAATTGATGGCTTATTTTGGGTTTTATTAGATAAAGATTTACCATATTATGGCCTACGTGACGAAATCAGAAATAAGGAATAGACTGGCTTTGGATGCTTTTAAACCTTCAGATACGATTTTAGACGATTTAATAGAGAAAGCAGAAAATGAATTAAAAGTGATGCTTGGAGATTCTTTGTTTAAAGCGAAATATACCAGATATGAAAGAGAGGAGGTTGATAAGATAGAATTATCCAATTTCAAATCAATAACTAAAATAACAATAGATGGAGTTGAATTAGACGAGTACTCAGATGATGAAATATTGCTTAATCCAGATGTTGAGACAACTCAAAATTCAGATGTTCAGGCCTGGACTGCAGTTGCAGGTTCAGGAGATACTTTATCGCATGATGATTCTTATTCTTATAAATATACGCATTCTCTGAAAATTTCAAAAGGAAGTTCAAATGCTTCTTAT
Source organism: bacterium (assembly GCA_021159225.1). Lineage (GTDB taxonomy): Bacteria > Patescibacteriota > Minisyncoccia > Minisyncoccales > JAGGSE01 > JAGGSE01. Next base: position 8,300 of record JAGGSE010000168.1, on the reverse strand, counting down.
TGGAAATCCGACACCCATTCTGTTTCTGAAGAGATTTATTACAAAGCAACCGCAAGAATTTTCGTTGATTCAAATACTTCTGGAAATACTTATTTGAAACTTGAATTTTTAGACACAGATGAAAATGTTGTTAAAACCTACACTTCAGCAGCAGTAACTAAAGAGATTACGCAACCATCTTCAGCTTCTACTATTTCAGTTGTTTCAGATTCTTCTTCTGATACGACCCAATCAATTATGATTTATGGAGTTGTCAATAACAACAGAACATTGGAAACTGTTGAATTAAATGGAACCTCTTCGGTTTCAACAGAAAAATCATTCTCTCAGATTATTTCGGTTAAGAAGAGTTCATCAACTTCAGGGACCATCACTTTAAAATCAAATGGAGGAGCAGTCACAAATTGCACTTTATCATCAACAGAGAATGAAAAAAATATGTGGGTAAAAGCAGAAATTGAAGGCTCGCCGACGGAAGATTCTGCATCTGTAAGAGTTTCCTTTTATTGCGATGCTTCTTCTGGAAATGCTTATGCTGATTCGTTTTCGTTAAGGAAAAGGCAATGGTGGACGATGATTGACGGAGTTCATTTTGCAGACAAGTTAAAAGGCTATTTTGAGATAGATTATGAATTAGCAGAGATTCCAATGATGGTTAGAGAGTTGATAAGAGATTTAAGTTGTTTATATGTCTTGGTTTATTTGTCAGGAGGCGATTCTGCAGGAATGAATTATGAGGCTTTGAAATCCGCTCAATATACGAGCATGGGTTTCAGAGAGATTTATTTAAGAATTCTTGGAGAATTTGAAAGAAAATTGGATGCTTATTGTATGATCTATAATCCGCCTTTCTTAAAAGGTAATCTTAATTAAATATTTTAATTAATTATGCCGACTTATACAACTTACGATATTGTCAAGGACAGAGTTAAGCAGATTTCAGCCGATCTTACGCAAGCGAAAATTGAAGAAAATATCAATCAGGCGGAATCTATTGTTGATGCAGTAATGAAAATGACTGCAAGAGGCTCTAATCCAGATTTTACCTTCGATGCGGACAAACACGGAATTATCAGAGATGCAACAACTTGCATTGCAGCCCTCCTTTGCATCATGTATGATACCTCTGGTTTTTCCTCAAGAGCAGAAGCTGCTTTCGTATGCGATCTTCTTTGGAACGAAGCAAACAGATGCCTTGCACTTCTTTATGATGAAAAAGGTAAAAATTATCTAAAAAATTTATAAAATTCTCATAAGTTATGGATAAATCATTTTATGACCATGTTCAGGATGAGGAAAATAACTGGTTTAAACTTTTAGAGCAGTTCAGGCACAATCTCTTCCGCTATACTAGGCCTGAAGATTTCAATTTCGATCCAAACAATTTCTTTCAGTCAATAGAAGATATTAAAAGAGGCTTCACTACTTTTCTTGAATCTCTTTCACATCTACCTTGGCAAATTTATTCAAGTTATGAAAAATTATTCGACAGAGTAACCAACCGAAGAGATTATTCCCGCTCACTTGGCAGAAAGAGAGTTTCTACCTACAAGGAAAGCTTCCGAGAAAATTGCTCTTACGATCATCCAATAGTCCATAACTATAAATTCCCCGCAACTTTTGAAAAACAAGAGCAATTAAAGAGGGTTCGCTTAACTATTAGAAGATACAAAGTTAAATGGGATAACAAAGAAGAAACAGAACTTCATTTTCACGATGGAGGAACTTATACTGTTGAGGGTCATACTCATGAAAAAGGAACTTTTTCAACTGATAGTCATACACACGAAGTAGGAACATTCACCGTATCCGCTCATCTCCACGTCGCAGGAACTCTAACCGTAGAAAGTCATTCTCATGAAGTAGGAACATTCTCTGTAGCAGGCCATGTTCATGCAGTAGGAACACTAACTGTTTCGAGCCATTCCCACGATAAAGGAACTTATTCTGCATCTTCTCATTATCACGAGGTTAATGGAACTGCCGATAGCACAACACCTTCTTCTGCCGCTGGCGTTTCTGTTGTCCATGCAGGTTACATAAACACTTACGACAGATCAGATTCGTGTTGCCACATTAATGAGAATTTAGTCGGCGATCCAACTCTATACACTACTAGGGTCTGGTGGCTTGCTTTCAATGCTACTGGCTACACGCAATCCGTTACAGCATATGTAGAATATCCATCAGGCTCAACCGATACAGCTTATCTTTCAGTTGATAATGGTCACTTCTATTATTGGACAATAGGAGAATCTTCTGCTTACAATTCTAGTGGATGGTTCCATTTCGGAATTCTAAATGCGAGTTATGATGGTTTTTATGTAAGCGGAACCGCTCAAAATATTTATACCCATACTCATGGTTCTCACACTCACGGCATTGACTTTAATTCTCAATATACAGCTCCAGGAATATCAGGAACCTCTGCCGCAACGCAACCAGGTTTATCTGGTACTTCAGGAAATACTCAACCAGGTTTCTCAGGAACTTCTGGAGCAACTCAACCTGGCCTTACAGGATCAACAGGAACAAGTTCCCCTTCTTTAACAGGAACATCAGGAGCAACGCAACCAGGATTTTCAGGAACATCAGGAACCACTCAACCCGCATTCTCTGGAACTTCAGCAAATGCTACTGCCCCTATTGAGAGAAATGTTTATGAAGTAGATGATGGAGCTTCTTATCCAATAAAGGTTGAAATTAATGGTACGGTTGTTCACACAACAAATTCTTTAGCAGTAGGAGACTCGGAAACTGTCGATCTAAAAAATTATGTCAGCGGAGATTTCACCTTGTCAGTTTATCCTGATGATCCATCAGCAATTGTCAGATTAGACACAAACTTTGAAGTTTCTTTTTGGTATAGAGAAGAAACAGGAGGTTTATAATTATGGAAGTGAATCTTTCTGCCGAGGAGTTGAAAAAAAGAATAAAATCTTTCATTAAAGAAAAACCTATAGGTCTTAAATGGGTTTCCGAGATTAAGAGAGAGAATCCAAAAGAGATTTTAATCAACGGGTTTCCAAAAAAAGTTTTAGACAATTTGGATAAATATCCTACTTTGAAAAATCATCCTCCCAATTTCCATGTAGTAGATATTAAGACGTTTCCAAACGGCAAGATGCAAATCGAAGGGATTATTAGAGATGGAAAAGAGAAGACGAAAGAATATCAGGCTTTTGGAATTTTGATTCCCTCAGACAAAGAATTATTTGAACTTGAAAAAAAGCAATTCAAGAAGGGGAAACTCAAAGAGGTCGCAGAAAGAACTTTGAAATTTCATCGCTTAGAGGATTATTGGAATGATTTATCTCAAAAGATTAAGAAAAAACAAATAAATATAAAAAATCATTAATTATGGTAGAGTTCAAGATTGAGAAGACGGAAGATGAAGGCTCGCTTGTTTCAATGGATATTAGATATAAAATAGGCGATTGTTGGAAAAAAGTCAAAATTCAGTTCAATAAAGAAGAGGTGATTTCTGGAGAGTGGAAAGAAAGGCTAAAAAGGTTTCTTGAAAGAGAAGAAGAGCAATCTAAAGTTAAAATCGATTTGAAAGATATAGTCGGGAAAAAATTAAAACCAGAAGATTTGTAAGCTCAGAAAATGTGGGTAAGAAGTTATGACGGGCTCTCTCTGATTAATCTAGACAAGGTCATGGAAATTCGCATAGTCCAAACAAATCAGCCAAACATGTTTCAAATTAGGATGTTTTTTCCAGTCGCTTTGTCAGTTCAAACAGGTGCTTTCTCGGACTATGCGGTTTATTTCCAGGGGACAGAAGAAGAATGTAGGAAAAAATTAATAAGGCTTGAAAATAATATGAAAGCAATGAAAGAAGAAATTCTTGAATTCTTTTAAGTTAATTGTTAATTATGGGTGAAGAGAAAAAAGCTGAAAAACCTAAAATAAACAGGAAGAAATTCAAAAGCCCGGAAGAATTGCAGAGAAAAATTGATAAGTATTTTGAAGATTGTAAGAAGAATAAAGAGCCTGTTACCATCACAGGGCTAGCACTCGCTTTAGATATGAGCTCTCGGCAAGATTTATTGAACTATTCTTCAAAACCAGGATATGAAGACTTCTTTGACATCGTAAAAAAAGCCAAATTAAGGGTTGAAAATGAGATTGAAAAGGCCGTTAGAAAATCTAGTCGCGCAGGAGACATTTTCATCCTAAAGAATTTAGGATGGTCTGACAGGCAGGATGTTGCGCTTGTTCTCGATGAGAAAGTATTTCTTAACGTGAACAAGCCATTTAAACATGGTCTCCCGAAAAGTAAACGTTAATTTCTTTGAAAAGCAATACGAGGCATACGAGTTTAAGACTCAGTTTTGCCTCGTTTGCGCGGGTGTTCAATGTATTTCTGAAGACGAATTTGTCTATACTCCAAAAGGCATCATTCAAGTTAAAGATGTGAAAAATGGAGATGAAATATTAGGAGGCAAGGTCAGTAATGTTTATCAGTTTAAAGATGATATCTATGAGGTTCATTTCAATAATGGAATAAAGATAAAAACTAACTTAGAGCATCCATTTTATTGTAAAAATAAAGGATGGATACGGTTAAAGGATATTAAAGCCAAGAAAGATAAAGTCTTTTTCTATTCTGTCGATAAGAAGAATGTAATAGAGCGTCCAATTAAATCTGCCAAATTGCTTGGCTATCTTTGCAGCGATGGCTACGTTAGCGGAGAAGGGCAGAGTCTAAAGTTTACCAACACCAATTTCCATTTCATCGATGAAGTCAGAAGATTGAGCAAAGCTTTTCCAGATATCAAACCACATCTCTATAAAAAAGGTAAAGGTTGGGATTTACTGCTAACTACATATCATGGAAGTCGAAAGAATTCTCTCAAAGATTATATCAAAGAATTAAAAATTACTAAAGATAGTTTTGGCAAGATAGTAGAAGGTGATAAGAATTCTTTAATTGACTTTTTACAAGGATTCTTTAATGGAGATGGATATTTAACTCTTTATCAAAATCGCCGAAATAGAAAAGATATTTATCTCATAGGTTTTTGCATCGGGACTAGTAAGAGAAAAGCTTATGAAATGCAGTACATTCTTTGGAAATTAGGCATCAGATCTCACATCAGGGAAGAATCATATAAGAAATCTCAGAAATATTTTTACAGGGTTGTTGTTGATAGAAATTCATCTGAAAAACTTCTTCATCTACTAGATTGGAGCAAATATCCACTCAAATTCTATAAAGCATCTTTAATAAAGACAATAAAAGCTAGAAATAATAAGGAATGGCTTTCAGTCTCTAGCATTAAAAAAATAGGAAAAGGAATAGTAAAAGGTTGGAAAACGACAACTCACGAGATTATCAGTTATTGCGGAATGAAAACTCACAACAGCGGTAAAACTTATTTAGGTTCTGTTTGGGTTGTTAAGAAATTTAAAACTCTTGATCAATGCACGGGAGCAATTATTGCTCCAACTTACAAAATTCTTCAGCAGTCAACCTTGCAGAAATTTTTCTCTTTATTTCCGATTTTAAGACTAGGTTACAAAGAACAAAAGGGAGAAATTGAAATAAGTCCTGTTAAGAAAATTTTCGTTAGATCAGCAGATAATCCATTAAGTCTTGAAGGAATGTCTCTGGATTTCGCTTGGCTTGATGAAGCAGGAATGATGCCTAGATTAGTTTGGGATGTTATAAGGTCAAGGGTTTCAATGACAGGCGGGCAAGTTTTGTTAACAACAACCCCCTACGGTATAAACTGGCTGTATTATGATTTCTATCTTCCATGGCTAAATAAACAAGATCCTTCTCTTTCTTTCTTTACTTGGAAATCTATTGATAATCCAAAATTCAACAAAAAATTTTTTGAATCAGAAAGAAAAAGGATGAGCGAAAAAGAATTTAGAAGAAGGTATTGCGGTGAATTTCAAAAGATGGAAGGATTAGTTTATGATCTTCCAGAGAGTCAAATTATTGATCCAAAAGAAATTAATGATGCTACCTATGTTTGCGGAGTAGATTGGGGTTATAAAAATCCTTCTGCTATTTTAGTTCTAGCAATAACTCAAAATGAAATTTATGCTGTTGATGAATGGAAGGAAAGCGGAAAAACAACTCCAGAAATAATTAATATTCTAAAGGCTCTCATCTCTCGCTATAATATCAAACATGTTTTTCCAGATCCAGCAGAACCTGATAGGATAAAGGAATTAGATCTAAGCGGGATTAAATCTGAGAAAGTTAGCAAAGATCTCAAAGGAGGAATTTCTTTTATTCAACATTTGATAAAAGAAAGGAAATTATTCATTTTCAAGAATTGCGTGAATTTAATTGATGAAATGAACTCTTATCACTATCCAGAGAAACTTGATGCTTATCCAGATATCCCTGTAAAACTAAATGACCATTTATTGGATTGCTTAAGATATGCTTTATATTCTTATAATTTAAATCTAAAAAGTTCGATTAATGAAAAAGTAACTGATGAGATAATTTGCGGGAATTTTTGATAAGAGCGAACCCATAATTTCGGGTGGAATTTGTTCAATTCCACACGCTTCGCTCCAAAATTAGGGTTCGCTGTTAAACTTAACGGAAGCAACTGCATTCATGATAAACTTAACGGGAGCTACCGCTTCCACCCATCTCACCAAATTTTATTAAAGCGTATCTCTTATTTGCCTAATCAGATTTGGTGAGATGCCTCCGTCAATTGTCGTAATTAAGATTTCCACTTCTTTCTATATTCCTCAAAAGAATTTCTCTCCCAAGCATCCATTAGATCTACAAACCTTTCAGGATTTATTTCGCATAATCTACTCATAGCATCAATGGTTTTTTGGTCTCCAGATTTTACTTTCTCAAGAATAATTTCTAAATTCTCCTCAACATATCCCCAAGTTAAAACCAATTCAACCATTTCTCTCCCTTCTTTGTTAAAAACCACTTCAATAACCTTTTTTCTGAATCCGCTTCATAAAAATCTAGCAAACCTAATTGAGCCAAGCAATACAACTCAGACTTAACCGTCTTCCAACCCAATTTCAAACTGTTAGCAATCTGATTGATTGTTAATTCAGTGGAAGGATCTAATTCGCCTTCCTTTGTGCACAAGGTTTTAAACATTCTGAATATTTTATATCTCTTCTCCTCAATGCAACTATATGAAATCCTCTTTATTAATTCTTTTCCTCTCTCTAAATCCCCAGAAAGCATCAAATAACTTTTCAGCATCTTCTTCAGCATTTTAAAAATTCTATCAGGATCTTCTGGACTGGTAAATCCAATTGGCTCTCCAGAATAAGCATCAACTTTTATCTCGCTTCTAAAAATGCTCACAAATTCTGTTAAATCTCTCAAATATTTCAGTGTCTCTAAATCTAATTTAGGAACGCTTTCAAATTTATTAACTTCAAAGAACATCTTCATAAGATTTTTATATTGCTCAACAACATAACTAGTTTCTCTCTCCTCTAACAAATAATCCAAATTTTTCTCAACCCAATAATCAACCCTAAAAGATATGTGCCTGGTCCCAAGGGTTTGAAATAAAGTAATTTGATTCTCTATGTCTGGAGTAGAACAAGTTAAAAGGCTAACGAATAAATTTCTATATTCTACCCTCTTTCCAGAGCCGAATTTTTGGATCGCGTACCCATCCCATAAATTTCTGAATTGAGACCATATCTCTGATTTCTCTTGAGGATTCAAAGTCAAAAATTGAGAGAAATCAGGAATTAAAACAATTTTTCCATCCATTTTCAAAACTTCATCAGTTTCACTCTTCAATCCTGTTATCAAAGTTCTAGAGGTTAATTTTGTCAAAAGGTAAACATCCTCAAAATCTTCAAATCCTTTTAAGTGCAAGGTTTTTCCGAAAGAGGAAGGCGCTACTACAAATAGCCAAACAGGATCTCTTTTTTCTAACTTGTGAGAGAGATAATGAGCCATCAAGATTTCTATCAAGCTGCTATCATTCACGCTGAACAATTTCTTATATATTCTTAACACCTCTCCAAAATCAATCAATTTTTGCATTCTTCTTCCAAAACCAGATCAAATAAACAATTACATCGTTATAAGAGTTTATCCAAGGATAGTTTTCTTTGATAACAGAAATAATTTCAGAAAGCTGATCCTTAGTTTCTTTCTTTAGCATTACAGGAGAAAACCTCTTTTCCATAAATATTATAAAAAAATATATAAGTTTTTAAAGGCCTTTTCAGCGAAATTTTGCCCCCAAAATTCTAAGGGTATTCGGCGATTCTCCGCATTCTATTAGGGGCAGGTCAAAACTTCAATCTTTATAACACTGTAATAA
>JAGGSE010000068.1 GCA_021159225.1 bacterium | reverse complement strand
AAATCATTTTTAATAACAATATTGAAGCGTGGAGGATTCCTTTATTACAGAATAGGAGCAAATGAGGCGGATTTCTGGACAAGAAATGATAAAAGAGTTAGAATCAAAAGGAATAATTATAAGATGTTGGAGTATGAGGGGAATTGCTGAAGAGGCACCCCTGGCCTATAAAGATATTGAAGAAGTAATAAAGGTCGTCGACAATGCCAATTTAGCCAAAAAGGTGGCAAAATTATCTCCCCTTGCCGTAATCAAAGGGGAGTAAAAACTATGAAAAAAATACTTTCTATATTTGTCCTCATTGGGCTGGTGGCTGGTTTGTCGTCGGGACCGGTTAATATCTGGGCGATGAAAAAAATTGAAGGCAAAGAAATAAAAGTAGGAACAGAAAGCCTTATCCCTCATCAGCCCAAAGAAAAGGCAGAAGGAGAAGAAATTTCTTCCGCCCCAAGCGGAAAAGCAGTGGAGGATATTGCTCCAGAGTTTCAATTTATCCAGCCCAAAGCAGGAGAAAAACTAAAGGAAAAATTTGAGATAAAAGGCAGGGTAAAAGGCGCTGATTCAGTTGAAATCTATTACCAATTGTCAGGAGCAATCCTTCCTGTTTATCTAGGAAAGGCGCAATCAAAGGAAAAGGATATCTGGGAATACTCTTGGGACACAAATCTCTCTCCCAATGGCAACTATGAACTTTTTGTAAAAATTAGCAATAAATATGGCGAATATGAAAGTTCAAGAATTAACATTGAAATTGAAAATCAAGTTCCTTATGACCAAGAAAAAGAAAACAAACTAAAAGAAGAGATATGCCAGGTCAGACAGGAGATTGAAAAACAAGAAGAAGAAATATCCATAGCAAAGGAAAAGACAAAAAAGAAGATAACAGAAGAAATTAAAAAGATAGCGGAGGAAGCAAAGAAGGCCATCCCCGAAGAAAAAAAGAAAATTATAGAATCAGAAGTTGACAAAAGCGTTCAAGAAGCAAGTAAGGTAGTGGCAGAGGGGATAGAGGAATTGGCTAAAAAAACCGAGGAAGAAAAGATGACCGAAGAAGAAATAACCAAAAAGGAGAAAGAGAAGAAAAAAATAGACAATAAAATTAAATCTGTTCAGAAAAAATTGGAAACCTCGCCAGTAACAACCTCTAAAAAGATAATAAAAGAGGTATTGAAAAGTCATCAGAAAGAAAAAGAAGAAATCAATAAACAGTTAGAGGCCGCTAAAAGTAAATTAGGCAAAATTAAAAAAGAGAAAGAAAAAAAGATAAACGAAATAATAAAGGCAATTGACAATGTCTCAAAGCCATTAGAGGCAGTTCAGGTGACAAGCACAGTTTTTAGAACCAAAAAGGCGGCTAAGATAAAAATCAATCCTCTTCTGAAAAGTTTAGAGAAGAAGGTTGAGAAAGAAACAGCAGAGAAAATTAAAAAACAGACGATATTGGTTAAGGATTCAGATAATGATGGTCTCTCGGACAAAGAAGAGATAGCGATAGGAACCAACCCCTTTAATCCTGATTCAGATGGAGACGGCTTCCTTGATGGAGACGAATATGTGGCAGGTTTTAATCCATTAAAACCGGGGCCAGCCGGAAAAATTGTCTATCAAAGTCCCAAGAAGGTTCTACCTCAAAAAACGGACATCTACAAAGTAGAAAGGGTAGAAGTAGTTACCTTGCCCCAAGGAGGAAAGGGATTAAAATTCAGCGGGAAGGGCTTGCCAAACTCTTTTATTACCTTGTTTATTTTCTCCAAACCGATAGTGGTTGTAGTCAAAACAGATAGTAGTGGTCATTGGGAGTACACCCTGGACAAGCCCCTAGGTGACGGTCAACACACTGTTTATGCTACGCTGACCGACAATCAAGGGCAAATCAAGGCACGCTCTGAAACATTTGTCTTCGTCAAAAAAGGAGAAAATGTCTTCAGAATTCTTGAAACCCCTGCTGAAGCCGTCTCGCCTGTTGAAAAATTAAGAGGCCCTTTTACTATCTTGATTCTTTCTATTGTTATATTATGCCTGACAATTGCCCTTATTATAATTGATATTTTAGCCAGGAAGAGGAGAAATGTTTAAGTTTCTTAAATTTATAAAAACCTATCCTGGAATTCTATATTCTCTTTTCTTAATTATCTTTATCCCCCTTGTCTTCTACCTTGTTACCCTCTTCAGCGTCAATGCCTTTCAGAAAAACATCAACAGTGTCCTTCAAACAAAAGCCATTTTGGCAGAAAACATCATTAATGTCTTCACGCCCGGGCTCCTTTCCCAGCCAAATATTCTAGAAAGAAAAATTGAGCAAATCACAAAAGAAAATCCTGAAATCAAAAAACTCCGCTTTATAAAGCAGGAAAACGGAGAATTTAAAATTATTGCCTCTCAGGACCCAAAAGAAATAGGGGCGTTTATTTCTGATCCTTCCTTGGCTATAAGCTGGTCTCAAGGCCAAGCCACAGCCAAGAAAATAAAAATAAACGGAACAAGGTTCTGGAGGGTTGACAAACCAATTTTTGATCCCCAAACAGGAAAAAAAATAGGCATTGTCTCTCTGGCTCTTTCTTTGGAGCAATCCGACCTTTTAATCACCCGCTTAATTCATATCAGTTATGCCATTGTTATTATTGCCAACGTCCTCATCCTCTTTCTTATCCTCCAGCATACCCGACTCTTTTCCTATGTAGCCCTCTACAAAAAACTTCAGGAAGTTGACAGAATGAAGGATGAGTTTATCAGAATGGCAACCCATGAACTTCGCAGTCCTATTATAAATATCAGGGGCTACATTGAGGTCCTGAGTGAAAAAATTGAGCCCTCCCTAGATGAAGAGGAAAAAGAATACCTGCGGAGGATTGATATCTCGGCAAAAAACCTGGGGAATCTTATTGACGACATTCTCCAGGTTTCCAGAATCCAGCAGGGCCGGCTGGATATCACTCCAAAGAGAATTCAGCCGGAAACTGTCATCAAGGAAGTAATTAAAGAGTTAGAACTGAAGGCCCAGAAAAAGGGCCTGAAATTAGTCTTTCAGCCCCGGGAGGAACCGCTTTATATTATGGCAAACCCCAACCGACTACGAGAGATCATCTTCAATCTTGTCAATAATGCTATCAAATATACGCCCAAGGGGTGGGTAAAAATTGAAACCCAGGCAGATAAAATAAGAAAAAAATACCACATCTCGGTAGTAGATACCGGAATAGGCATCTCGGCCCAAGCCCAAACAAAACTTTTCCAAAAGTTCTACCGGGTTAGAACCAGGGAAACCGCCGATATTCCAGGAACCGGGCTGGGGCTGTGGATTAGCAAAGAACTCTGCCAAAAAATGGGCGGACAGATATTCTTAGAAAGCATGGAAGGAAAGGGCTCAAAGTTTACCCTTATTTTCCCTTTAGCCTCTTGAGCGAAAGTGAAAGATAGAGGAAGAATAGACAGAGTTAACGAGAAAGAGATATGGCTAAAAATCTAAGATATCTTATTCTAACAATAACTATAGTAGTAGCAGGGATTACTGTTGGTGGGGTTATGAAAGAAAGAAAAGTAAACCCTCTTAAACCAGGTCCTTCCAAAGAAGTTAAAATTGAAACCAAAAAACCGCTAATTGTAAACAAGGAAAAGGAAAAGGCAGAAAAAAAGATATTGCCCAAAGAACCAGCAGAGACTGACTGGCAATGGGTCAATCAGCAGAAGAAATTATATAACCTAACCGAAGATGAGGTTAACAGGATTTTACCAGAGATTCAAGAACGATTTCCAGATAAGGCAGATAGGCTTAAGGCTTTATCTATTTTGCGTCTTGGCACTCCCTATCACCTGGGTTGTCTGGGCGAGGAATCAGGAAGAGACAAAGACCCCATTTTTAGATTGGACGTAACAGATTGCACTGTATTTGTTTTGACCAATGTGGCTTTGCTTTATTCTCAAGATTTAAAGGAGGCAAGGGAGATGATGAAATATTTGAACTACCGAAGCCCAGGCCAGACAACCTTTGAGAATCGACTTCATTTCACCACTGACCGCAATGCGGTCTCGCCCTATTTTCAGGATATTACTGGGCAAATTGCTGGTAAGGGTAAGACAGAAGAGAAGAGGATAATTTTAAATAAACCTAAAGCAGATGGCAAGCGCTTGATAGATATCAACTGGGAAAAGGAGATAATAATGAGGTATATCCCCAGCCAGTATATTACAAGAGACCTACTCGCTAATTTCCCTAAAGCAGTTGGGATTGCTTTTATAAGAGAGGGCGATGAGAAAATTGGACTGGATGTAAGGCATGAGGGATTTTTGTTTGATGGGAGGATTCTCTTCCATGCTAGTTCGGTTAGAAAAAAGGTAGTGGCTGATGATTTCTTTAAATACTACTTTGGCAAGAATGGTAGACCAAGGTTTGATGGGATAGTTCTGTTTAAAGTAGGAGATGTCAAAGGGGTTCCCATGGGCTAAAACAAAACAGAACCAGAGACCGGTAGTTCTTTATCAGAAACAAACTCCTGTTTAGTACGATATTAACCATTGATGCTCCCAGACCTTGCTATCCTGAGAAACTGCTAATACGTAGGTATTGCAACATTTTCTTATCTATGGTATCTTAAAAGATATGCCTATTACCAAATCCGCCAAAAAAGCCCTGAGACAGAATCTAAAAAGAAGAGCAAGAAACCGCCAGAAAAAAAGAAAGATAAAAGCCCTGATTAAACAGGCAAAGGATTTTATTCAACTAAAAAAAACTGAGCAGGCAAAAAAACTGCTACCGATGATATACAAGTCCATAGACAAGGCAGCAAAGACCGGGGTTATCAAAAAAAATGCCGCAAGCAGAAAAAAGGCAAAAATAGCCAAACTAATAAACAAAGAAACTAAATCTCCGTAACAAGCAAATCAAGGCCAAGCTCGGGGTTCATTTTTCCGCTTTTAATTTCAAGGTCTAATTCAAGCAATCTTCGGTAAATCCTTTTTAACTGACCAGAGGTAAATTTCCTCAAAAGGGGAAGGGTTTTTTTGATTACATAAGGATGAAGCCCGCTTGAGTAAAGGGGAAGTCCTCTTTCAAGAAGGTCCTTCACAACCAAAAGGTTGCGAAATTGAAAATCAATCATTGAAAATAAATAAAATGGAGATTCTCCCGAGTTTAGATGCGCCCTTATCAAGCCAAGGGCTGTTTTTCTATCTTTTTTGGCTATGGCATTGATGGTCTTAAAAATATCGCTTTCTATTTTTGGCTTCACCAATGCCCGGACATCCTCTTCTTCTACAATAGAGTTTTTTCCTTTATAAGAAGACAATTTCCTGATTTCATTTGTCATCTGCCAGGTGTCAGGACCCACAAAATCAATAAGTTGGCTCAATGCCCTTTGTTGGATTTTAACCCTGTATCGGGAAAATTCAGAGATTATCCATCTTTCCAACTGCCTTCCCTTTAAGAAACTAAACTCTTGAGTTCTTGAATTTTTAAGAAGAAACCTAAAAAATCTGTCTTTTTTTTCTATCTTCTCTGTCTCATAAATCAAAATGGTGGTACTGGAAGACAAAATCCTCTTTTTGTTCTTGATAAACCAATCCTTGAACTCCTGATTTGAGAAAACATCCTCTAAAATGAACAACCTTTTTTCTCCAAATATTGTGCCGGTTTCAATCTCTTGCCGAAAACTCCTAAAATCTAAATTCCTGCCTTCAAGGCGCTTTAATCCCAAGGTTTCCTTATGAACCTCTTTATACCGGGCAATAAATTCATTCAACTTCCGCCGGCTTCTATAGGTATCTTGCCCATAAAGGAAAATAATCATATATCTAAAAGTTTAAGAATTTTTTCTCTGTCTGCCAGCCACAGAAAGGTTGCCAGGCGTGGACCCTTATCTTTGCCAAACAAGAGATTGTAAATATCCTTAAAAAATGCTCTCTGAGACAGGGTATTTTTTTTTGGATCAAGTCCTGGCTCTTTAGGAATCTCATAGAGTATTTTTTTCAATTCCTCCAGTGATAAAATCCCTGTTTCAATTCTCTTTCTTAATTTTCTTATCTGCTCTATTGATTTGGGGCTCATTTTTTTTAGATATTCTTGGTTAAGGTTTCCCAATAAAGAAAACCCTTGTTCAGGATTATATCTTTGAAGCCAGTTCTTGGCTCTTTTCAAACGAGACCTAACAGATTCCTTATCGTAGGTAATCCCCAATTTTCCCAACAATCTGATTGTCTTTTCTTGGTCCCATTGGGCAATCTGGCCCAAAGCGACCACCTGACGAAAAGGAATTGGATGTTTGTAAAATTTCCCCTTTTCAATGCTTAGTTCTAAAGCCTGCCGACGTTCTAAATTAAGGGCATTTTGCTTATACCTTTCAACCTCACTATCAAACTCATCATACTGGCGATATATCTCGCTATCAAAAGCCAAGGTAAAGACACTGCTAGGCGACCTTCTTAAATACATCCATTTCAACAGGGAGGGCTCGTATATTTCCAAAAGTTGAAGGGGGGAGACAGCATTGCCCTTTGAACTGGACATCTTTCCTTTCAGCCCTCGTAATCCAATAAATTGGTAGCCGGCAAAAACAGGAGCCCTAATACCAAAAACCTCCCTGGCTATTACCTTAGAGACATCATAACTCCCACCGGGAGAGGCGTGATCAGCGCCTCCGGGTTCAAAAACCACTCCCTCTGCCATCCAGCGCATTGCCCAATCGGTTTTCCAAGCCAACTTTACTATATGTTCTTTGGTTATATCAACTTCATCAATCCTATTTGTCTTAAGACACTGATACCTTATTTTTGTCCTGCCGTCATAAGCCAAGATTTTAACACTATCCTTGCCGCTAAAGCGTGAATAAATAGAAATTGGATAATAATTTTTTATAAACTCTTTAGGGTCTATTCCCTTTTCTCTTTTCGCCTTGTCTGACATAAAAGAAAGAAGGATTTTGGCAATTTTTTGACGAGAATTTAACGCCTGAATAATAAACTGGTCATAACGGCCCGATTTGTATTCTTTGGTCTGATAACGATACTCAAGATTTATCCCCAACTCAACCATTGCCCTTTCAAACTCCTTCTCAAATCTTTCTGCCCAGGAGTTATATTTTCCACCAGGGTCTGGAACCGAACTCAGGGGCGCTCCAATATATTTTTTGAAAGAACCATCTGCCTCGGGAGGGACCCTGCGAAAGCGGTCAAAGTCATCCCAAGAAAAAATAAAACGGACCTTTTTGTCTTCTCTTTGAAGTTGTTTAGCCACGGCAAGAGAGGTCATTACATCGCGAAAGTTGCCAAAATGGACCGTTCCAGAGGGGGTAATTCCAGCGGCGCAGACATAAACCTTTCTTCTAGGAAATCTTTTAAGAACCGACTTTGCAATTGTTCTACTCCAGTGCTGGCTATTGTCTTCCATAATTATTTTTGACATTTAGGACAAAAATGGGCGGAGCGACCTCCGATTTTCTGACGCTTGATTATGGCACCACATCTTGGACACCTTTGCCCCTCTTTCCGGTAAACCTTTATTAGCCTGTCAAACCCTCCCTTAGCGCCCCAGGGCAGGCGATAGTCAGCAACAGAGGCACCTTGAAGTTTTATTCCCAGAGATAAAATTTTCTTCATTGCTGAATAAATCTCCTTTAGTTCCTTTTCATTTAATTCCCTTATCTTCCTAAAGGGATTAATTCTTGCCTCAAATAAAATTTCATCAGAATAGATATTGCCAATTCCGGCAATTACACCTTGGTCCATTAACACCTGTTTAATCGCTTTATTTTTCTTTTTCAAAACACCTTCCTTGAATTTCTCAAAGGTAAAACTTTTGTCTAATGGCTCCGGACCCAGGGAACCTAATTCTTTTTTCAGTTCCTCTTCACTTAAGACCTCTAACTTGGCAAATTTTCTTAAATCAGAGAGGGCTAATTGCTTCCCGTTATCTAAATAAAATATCAGGTGTAAAAACCTGTTCATCGGGTCCTCGGTCAAAGGACCTTTAACAAGAGCCTGCCATTTATTGTCTTGTCGCTTCCATTCTCCCAAAAGCAGATGACCTGTTAATTTTTGGTGGATTAAGAGATTTTTACCAGAGGACAACCCAAAAATAATATTTTTTCCTCTCCGCCGGATTCTTTCAATTTTTTTCCCCTTGATCTCCTTTTTGAACTGAAGAAGGTCTTTGGGCTTTTTAATAAGCAAGGGGCTGTCAGTCCAAATGTCTAAAAAAACAGCCCCTAATATCCGGGGCTTGGTTTTCTTTAATATATTAATAGTAGTTTCTACCTCGGGAAGTTCAGGCATTTACAACTGTAAAATTACTTAATAATGTTCCTTATTTTTTCAACGATTTCCCCCGGCGTGAAATGGGCCTTAATCAGGTAGTCAGTTGCCCCCATCTTCAAGCCCTTCTCAATGTCTTCTTTCTGTCCCAAATTTGAAAGGATAATTACCGGAATTAAACTGGAAGCAGGGTCTTCTTTTATCTTGCTTAAAACCTCAAATCCATCCATCTCAGGAAGGATAAGGTCAAGCAGGATTAGGTCTGGTTTTGTTTCCTTTGTCTTTTTAACCCCCTCTTCTCCGTCTACTGCCTCTGAAACCTCATAACCATCTTTAGCCAATTTTTTGGCTATCAATTCTCTCAAAAATTTGTCGTCCTCAATAATTAAAATTTTTTTTGCCATATTTTTAGATATGTGTTATTACTTGCCGATTTGTTTGACCACCTTTTCTAACACCTCTTTCGGGTCAAACTCGGTTTTGATCAGCCAGTCCTTCGCTCCCAACCGTTGAGCCCTACCTATCTCTACCGGCTGCCCGGAATTGGAAATGATAATTACCGGAATTTTCTTAAGGTTTTCCTCTTTATTCATTTCTTCCATTACCTGAAACCCACTCATTTTTGGCATAATAATATCAAGCAAGACAAGGTCTGGTTCTGTTTCTTTTATCATTTTTAATCCCTCTTCTCCGTTCCTTGCCAATAAAACATCATAGCCCTCTTTTTTCAATCTCTTTTGAAGAAGGTCCGACAATATTTCCTCATCCTCAACTATTAAAATCTTTTTTCCCATAATTGTCTATCTTGAATTCTTCTACCTAATTCTACTACTTTCAGGGAGAGAATGTCAAGTCAAAGGCAGAGAAAAGTGAAACACAGATCCCCTGTTTTCCTCTGATTCTGCCCAGATTTTCCCCCGGTGCGCCTCAATAATATTTTTGGAAATAAACAGACCCAGGCCGGTTCCTTCTGTTTCCATTCTCACTGCATTTGCCCCCCTAAAAAATTTAGTAAAGAGTCGGTCCTGTTGTTCCTTGGGAATACCTATACCCGTATCCCTTACGGAAAATTCTATCTCTTTCTCCTTCCGCTTAAGAGAGACAACAATTCTTCCTCCCGGCGGGGTGTATCTAACAGCGTTTTCCAGGAGGTTTTGAATCACCAAACTAATCTTTTCCTCATCAAGTTTAACCTGGGGCAATTTTTCCTTTGGCTTTTTGAATTCAAACCTTATCTTTTTTCTCTTAATCGCTGCCTTGTGAGAATTAATCACCGCCTGGCATATTTTTGTCAGATCGCGAAAAGCCGGCTTATAGATATATCTGCCCTCCTCAATCCTGGCAACATCCAAAAGGTCGTTAACCAGGTTAATCATCCGTTCATTGGACTGATAGGTTTTTTGAAGAAATCTCTTTTGTTCTTCAGTCAGAGGACCCATATCCTCGGCCAAGATCATTCCCAAACTCCATTTTATCGCTGACAGTGGTGTCCTTAATTGATGAGCAGCTACAGAGACAAATTCGGTCTTCATTCTCTCTATCCGTTTTTCGTGGGTAACATCATGAAGTACAAGCAAACTTCCTATTCTTTCTCTCTCTCTTGTTATTGGGCTCGTTGTTATCTCCAGAATTAGGTTTTCATGGAGTTTAACTTCTTCTCGGAAGACCTTTTTCTTTTTTTTGACTACCTGAACAATCGGTTTCAAGGAAGGAAAACGGCTCAAATTAGCAAGGGATTCTCCTTCTATCTCTTCCACCCTAATGCCTAAAATCTCTTCAGCCTGAGAATTAACCAATGAGACCCTGTTGTCGGAATCGAAAACCAAAAGCCCGTCGGTTAGGTTGGCAATGATGGCAAGCGTCTTGTTTCTTTCCTCCTCAGCCTTCTTTCTGGCTTCATCAATATCTTCCAATATATTTAACAGCGCCTTTCTCGCATCTTTTAGTTCTTTGGCCTTTTTTTCTAACTGCTCTACCTTCCTTTTAATATCTGCCGCCTTGGCTATTTCCCTTATTCTCAAAACCATTTCTCTCTCCTTGGCTGCTTCCAGTTCTTTTACCTTCCGCTCCAGTTCTTCTTTAACCCGAGTTAATTCAAGGTCTCTCCGGGGTAGCGTTTTCGCACCCTTCCTTAATTCTTCAGATTTAAATTCTTCTTGCTTTTCTCCCATTATTTTTGTTTTTGGTCTTTATATTTTTCTAATTCCTTTTTTAATTTTTTAATCTCTTTTTTTAGTTCTATCATTCTTAATTCCCGACCAACGGTTAATCTTTGAAACCTTTCCAATTCTACCAACCTTTTCTGAAGTTCTTTTGTCCTTTCCTTAACCTTTTCTTCTAAACTCTCGGTCAGTTTTCTTAATTCCTTGGTCCTTTCTTGAACCTTTACCTCTAACCCCGCCTTCTCTTTTTCCAGTGCCTCTTTTGATTTTCTTAAATTCTCAACTGTTTTGTTAAAGGTATCAGCCAATTCTCCTATTTCTGTTTTTGACCTGACCCTAACCTTTACCTTAAGATTCCCTTCCCTGATTTTCTGACAGGCACGGTTTAATTTTCTCAAGGGGGTCACTATTTCCCTTAAGAGAATAATCAAAATCAAAATAGTTATCAACAGACCGCTGCCCGTAATTAAAAAGTCCCTTATCCACATATCTCTAATGGTTTTTTCTATGCTAGCCAGGGTGAACCCCACCCAGATGGTCTTGTTTTGGTAGCCGGGATAAATGATCAACTTTATTTTTTCCCCTTCAAAAAAACTATCTTTAATTAGCGGCTTTTGTGCACTGATTACCTTTAGGATATCAGGTTCTTTAACAACCCCTCCCCATTCTTTTTCAATACTGCTTTTATAAATAGTCCCATCTTGATTGACTACCCGGATGTATTTCACATCTTTGAAGGTAGCCAGTTCTCCAATAAGGGCTTTTTCCATTCCGGGCACCAAAGCCAATCTATAAACCCAAATCGGAGATGCCAAGGATTCGTTTAGCGTCTCGGCTAAATGAATTTTTTCCCTAATTGCTGTTTCAATCAAATCCTTTTTATGCTGACTGATAGAGAAATAAACAGAAGCAAAATTAGCAGTAATTAAAATTCCGAAAACAACAAAAATAATGGTGTAGAGTGAATGTCTTCTCATAAACCTACTCTGGAATGGCTGATGAGCTATGGCTGGCAGATACTACATCAATAATAAGGTCTGAGAATTTTTTTGCTTTTTCCTTGCTTACCCCCAATTTCAATAATTCTTTTTCTGATAGAGATGCCCCTTGGTCAACGGCAACTATTTTGTAGGAAGGAAACCTTGATTTTAGCCAGATACCCAGTTCATAGGGGGTGATAAAGACCGGGTTAAAGAGTTGCCCCCATTTTCTAAAATCAGATAGAGACAGCGAATCAAAACGGCCGTTGGTAAATAAGATCAAGTCTATTTTTTTCAGTTGAACCAGTTCTCGATATTTCCGAGGGAAATTCAAATTGTACTGAACCTCCGGGTCAATTAAAATCCTGAGCCCCTTTGGGCTTTCAAGCAACCAGGCACCATGACCCAACCACTCGGTCTTAATCCCTAACAATTCTTTTTCTTCTCCTATTTGAAATTTTAGGGCTTTGCTTCTCAGATCATATTTTTCCAGCTCTTTAAAAAATTCCTCCGGGTTTTTGACTAACTCAGGAAAACTAGCATAACGGTCAGGCACAATATAAGAAGATGGGTCAATCAAACAAGCGGCATAAGCAGCGGATTTAGGGCTTAGGCTATAGATATTTCCAATTGGCAAAAAGGCAACATCTGGTTTGTAAAACCTGCCTATTAGTTGCAGATTAGAATCCAGCCCCGTAGGTCCGGAAAAATAAAATCTGGTTCCATTTTCAAACCCTATTACATAACCCACCGACTCTCCTGTATAAATATAAGGAGCAACCCTTTTATCTAAAAGGGCCTCTTTCCTGTCTAGGTTCTCCATTGTTTTTTCTATTCTTTCCAAACTGATTTTCAGATTATTGGAAACGCTAATGGCTAAAAAAAATCCAGTTAAAGATATAATTAAGACGCCGGTAAAAATAGTAAGGATAAATTTATTGCTCATACTATTTCTATTTTAGCAATTTTTTCTCAAAAGAAA
>JAGGSE010000178.1 GCA_021159225.1 bacterium | reverse complement strand
GTCAAAAATGTACTCATCTTATACAACAACTTGACTTTTAGTGATTATAGGTTTATATTTATAATAGGATAGAAAGGTCGGGTTGGTTGATAATTTATTGGAGCAATAAAAAAAATATGCCATTTGGAGATGGAACAGGTCCTCTGGGTCAAGGCCCAAGAAC
This sequence comes from bacterium, assembly GCA_021159225.1. Classification (GTDB taxonomy): domain Bacteria; phylum Patescibacteriota; class Minisyncoccia; order Minisyncoccales; family JAGGSE01; genus JAGGSE01. Next base: position 12,237 of record JAGGSE010000178.1, on the reverse strand, counting down.
TGGCAGAGGATTGGGTTTTTGTTCAGGTTATCCTTATCCCGGATATCTGAATCCTGTTGGCAGGGGCTGGGGCAGGGGATTTGGATATGGCTGGAGACGAGGCTGGGGCAGAGGATGGAGATGGAGAATTCCTTGGCAAACTCCTTGGCAGGTTCCTCAGGATGCTAGAGAAGAAAAAGAGGTGTTGAACGAAGAACTCAAGATTTTAAAAGATGAGATAAAAACAATTGAGAAGAGATTAAAGGAACTGGAGGCCCAAGAAGGACAGGCCAAGAGGACAAAATAATTATATATGAAAATCGGGATTTGTGCGTTAGGGCCTGATTTAGACTCAGAAATTTCTCCGGTTTTTGGTCGCGCACCTTATTTTTTAATTATTGATGAAGAAACTGAACAATTTAGGGCTATTTCTAATCCGGGTTTTCAAGCCGGGCGAGGAGCCGGAGTAGGCGCGTCTCAAACCCTTATTTCTCAGGGGATAAAAGCACTTATTTGTGGGAATTTAGGACCCAATGCCTTTTCAATTTTAGAAATGGCTGGGGTTAAAATTTATCCCGGGGTTTTTGGCTTGAAAATTAAAGAGGTTTTAGATAGATTTAAGAAGGGTCAGTTGAAGGAATCTGAGGTTCCAAGGACTCCCGGTCATTTTGGTTTTGGTTTTGGTCGGGGAAGAGGATTTGGCGGCGGATTTGGACCCGGTCCCAAAAGACATCGTCATCGAAGAAGAGGGAGATATTGACCGGAAAAAGGTCTAGTTGCTAACCGCTTTGGTAATAAGTTTGCTGAGGCATCTTGCCTCGGGGAGCACGGAGTCGCCGTAAGTAGTAAAAAGAGATTTATTTCCAGGCGCTCCTATATCTCGCCGAGCCGTTCATACCTTTTCTGAAACGCAATCTTCCTCTGGGGCTCGGCTGCGATATGCTCCCCTTAGTTCAGGATGCCTCAGCAGAGAAGAAGTTATCAAGAATTGTTGCTGAAGTGGTGAGATAAGTACAGTTAAATTATGGCTCTTATTTCCAAATTAGAAAAAGACCAGGTAGAAGAGATTGCCAAGGAGGTCTACGAAAAATTTGAGAAGGAAACAGGAAAGATACCTGAATGGGTGAAGGTAATGGCTCATCGGCCTGAGATTTTGAAGGGGTTTGTTGAACTTTTTAACTCAATAATGAAAAAGGGGACAATTGAACCTATCTTGAAGTGGAAGATAGCATATGTTGTCTCTCAGACATTAAAATGTCCCTTTTGTGTTGATGTAACAGAAAGGATGCTAAAGAGGTTTGGCGAGCCAGAAGATATAATAGAAAGAATAAAAGAGAAAAAGGAGTTATCAGACGAAGAAAAGGAAACCTTAGAATTGGCAGAGGATGTTACATTGGATGGTCATTTAGACCAACCGGAGATTTTTGAAAGGCTGAAAAAGAAATTTTCCTCAGCCCAAATTATTGAAATTGTCTCTGTTATCGGACTTTTTAACTACATTAATCGTTTCAATAACACCTTGGCTATTTTGCCTGAATAAATTGGGCTAAAAAGATAAGGAATAACTCCGAAGGTGGAAAAATAAGAGATTAGTTTTTTATTAAAATAGTTATTTTGTTGTCTTGGGCTTCCAAAATTCCCTGGGAGATGGGAATTTTTTTGTTTTTGTCAATAGAAATTTGTCCTCTTTCGAGTAGAGAAAAGATGGGGGCGTGGTCCTTCAGGATTTGAAACTCTCCCTGTTTTCCCGGCAGGGTGACGGATTCAGCCCTGCCTTTAAATAATGTTTTTTTTGGGCTTAAAATTTTTATTTCCATAATTTGTAGTTGCTAACCACTTTAGTAGCAGATAGCCATTATTTACAATATTCAATCGCTCAGAAGGCTAATTTTTAGGAACCGCTCGCTCGCCCAGCGCGCTCGCTCGCTTATGTCCTCGCCTCGCTCTCTCGCTCGCTATACTCGCTCGAACCTTGCCCGCTCGGCTCCGGAAGTTCCTAAAAATTACCTTCCTCGCTCTTAACATTTTAGTTGTAATTACTAACCGATTTGTTACCAAGATGGTCAGGCAGTACACATAATTTATAACCTGTCAATTAAATTGCCCCTTTCATATACAGTTCTGACAGGTCTTTCTGGTCAAATTCGCCTTTTAGAATTTTTTCACAGCCCTCTAAGGTTTTTTCCAAGGGAACATATACTCCTTTTTCTTTGGTGAATCCCTCGGCGCTGAACAGGGGTTGGGTAAGAAACCTCCTTAGCCGCTCTGCCCGTTTTGCGATTAGTCGGTCTTCAAGAGATAATTCTTCTATTCCCAATATTGAAATAATATGTTGGAGGTCTTTATATTTTTGAAAGTATGTTTTGACCTCTGAGGCGATATTGTAGTGCCTTTTGCCTACAATATCTGGGTCTAAGACAGATGAACTGGAAGCCAGGACATCTATAGCCGGGTAATTGCCTTTTGCCGCTTCCTCTCGGGAGAGAATGACGATGGAGTCCAAATGGGGGAATGTGGCAACAATAGCCGGGTCGGTAAAGTCATCGGCCGGAACATAGATTGCCTGAACAGAGGTAATGGAGCCCTTGTGGGTTGAGGTGATTCTGTCTTGGAGTTCTCCTATATCTGTGGCTAGCGTTGCCTGATATCCCAGTTCTGAAGGCATACTTCCCAGCATTGCTGATTGTTCCATTCCGGCCATTATGAAGCGGTAGATATTGTCTATAAACAGCATCACCTGTTTGCCTTTGTCTCTTATTATTTCTGCCAGTCGGACGGCTGAAAAGGCAGTCCTAAATCTTACCCCTGGGCTTTCTCCCATTTCCCCCAAAACCATGATAGTGTTTTTTAAGACGTCCTGCTTTAGGAGTTGCTCATACAACTCTTGGGCCTCTCGGGTTCTTTCTCCCACTCCGGCAAAGATAGAGACACCTTTTTGGCTAAAAATGAAGTTATGGATAAATTCTGTTAAGAGAATGGTTTTTCCGACCCCGGCTCCACCGAAGAGGCCGATTTTTCCTCCCTTCAAAAATGGAGTCAGAAGGTCAATAACTTTAATTCCTGTTTCCAATATTTCAATTTTTGACCTTTGTTGGTTTAGAGAAGGGGGAGGAGTAAAGATGGATAAACGGGACTTACTCTCTATGGGTCTTTTTTTGTCAATAGGTTGCCCAAAGACATTTAAGACCCTGCCCAGCAATCTCTCTGTCTCTTGAGGGACGGCAACAGTATTGCCTGTATCTTCGCAGATGGCGTTGCGCTGGATACCTTCGGTCAGGTCAAAAGCCAGACAGCGGCAGGTTGTCGGACTGCTGTACTCCTCCACCTCCAGCAGGGTCTTGTGATTTTTAATCTGTAGTATGCTGTGGAGTTTGGGAAGATTTTCTTTGGGAAATTCAACCTCTACAATCGGTCCCATTATTCCAATTATTTTACCTTTTGATTTTGACATAGTTATATTGTTTGGAAAATCTTGTGATGGCTATAGAGGTCATTGATGCTTTTTGTGGTTTGCTCTCTTTTTTCTCTAAAGTACCTTAAGGTAATCTGTTTGATAAGTTCTTGGGCGTTTTCTCCTGCTTCTTCCATTGCCACTGTCCGGGCTGACAATTCCGATAGTTTTGTTTCCAAAATTACCTGATAAAAAACCAGTCCCAGGTATTCCTTTATTAAATAATCAAGGATTTGCTTTTTGTTCGGTTCGTAAATAGGCAGACCCTCAACCTCTTTTATTTCTCCTGTCTCTTCTCTGAATTTTCTTTCTTCAATGGGCAGAAGGGTAAAAGCAGAGGGATTTTGAACAGCCAAACTCTCAAAGGAGGGGTAGAAAATTACTACCTCGCTTAATCTTCCCGCCAGAAATTGGGAAATTATCAGTTTTTCTATCCTTTTGATATCCTCTTTTTGGGGAATTTCTTTCTGGGCTGGAAAAAAATAATCAGTTTTTCTGCCCCTTTCTCTTAGAAGTTCTTCTCCCTTTTTTCCTATTACCAATATCTTATCCTCTTTTTTCGTTTTCAGGTCAAAAAAATCCAAAAGTTTATTTAAAAGAGGGCCGCACAGACCTTTTTCGCTTGTCAGAAGCACATTTAGTTTTTTTCCCTGTTTTTGCCTGAATAAAGGGTGGGACAAGGTCCCTGCGCCTAAATTGCAGAGAATTCTTTTTATCTCTTTATCATACTCCTTCATTTTTTTGGAGGTGATATTTAGGTAATGGACATTGGCGGCGGCAATTTTTTCCAGCGCCTTTGCCATTTCTTCGATGTCTTCAATTTCGGAGACCTGTCTTTTGAAAACTATGTATCTTTTAGCCATTTTTAAGAGAAAAATTCTTTGCTGAATTTTTCAATTATATTCTTTATCTTTTCTTTTGTCTTGTCATTCCATCCCTTTTCCTGAATTTCTTTTTTAATCCTGGGATAGATGTAGTCGATTGACTGGTAAAATTTCTCTTCAAATCCCTTAACCTTTTCTATTTTTAGGTTGTCCAAAAATCCATTCAGCACCGCGTAGTAAATCAGTGCTTGGTTTATTGTGTCTACGCTTTTGTGTTTTTCCTGTTTGAAAATCTCCAAAAGAATTTCTCCTCTTTTGTAGTTTTTTTGCGCCTGTGGCGAAATTTTTGTTTCCAACTGAACCAGCCGCTTCAGTTCCTGGTGCTGGGACAAAATCAACTTCAATCCAGAAACTACTTCTTTGAGGTAGTTTCTCTGCGCCTGGGAGCCGATTCTGGATACAGAAAGGCCGATATTAACGGCAGGCCTCATTCCCTTTTGAAAGAGGTTGGTTTCCAAATACAACTGCCCGTCGGTGATGGAAATGAGATTAGTGGGGATGTATTCGGATATATCTCCTCCTTTTGTTTGGCAGATAGGCAGTGCGGTAATTGAACCGCCTCCGGCCTCTTTGTTCATTTTTGCCGCTCTTTCCAGAAGGCGGGCGTGGAGGTAGAAGATGTCTCCCGGATACGCCTCCCTGCCCGGCGGTCTTCCAGCCAAAAGACAGAGTTGTCTCCATGCCCAGGCATGTTTTGTCAGGTCGTCAAAAACAATCAAAACATCTTCTCCCTGGTCCCTAAACCACTCTGCCATTGTCATTGCCGAAAATGGCGCTAGGTATTGAAGAACAGGGGAGTCAGAGGAGAAGGCGGCAACCACTACGGTATGCCCCAAGACATTGCGTTTAATTAGGGTATTTAAAATTTCTAAAATTTCAGGTTTTTTCTGGCCGATTGAAACATAAAAGCAAATGACATCCTTTTGGTTCAAGACGGCGTCTAAAGCCAAACTGGTTTTTCCTGTTTTTCTGTCGCCAACAATCAGTTCCCTCTGGCCCCTGCCTATAGGAAAGAGGGCATCAATAACCTTGATGCCTGTTTCTAAGGGCTTTTGGATTCTTTCCCTTTCCATTATCTCCGGGGGCTTTCTCTCAATTTTTCTTTTCTCCTTTGTTTCTATTTCAGCCCCGGTCTCAATATCCCTGCCCAAGGGATTAAGAACCCTGCCCAAGAGTTCTTTGCCTACTGGCACCCTGAAGATATCACTTAGCGGCCTTACCTCTTCTCCCGCCTTTATCTCTTCTTCTTTTTCAAGCAAGAGGGCGTAGACAATATCTTGATAAATGAGATAGTCCTTATTGAATTGCTTGCCAAACTGGAAAACCATTGCTTTTTTGCCTCCGATTTCCAGTATCTCTCCTGTCTTTGCCAAGGGTAATCCTTCAATTTTAATCAAGGGATTGGATACAGCGGTTACCCTTCCCCTTTCTTCAATTTTTAACCCTTTTCTTTTCATACCGCTTTTTCAATTTTTGATGCCAAACTTTCGTCAATTAAGAATTCTCCCATTATCAGTTTTATCCCGGCGATAAGGTTAGGATTGACCTCGTTTTTTACAGCGGGATTTTTTAATTTTTCAAAAAGCAAATCCGATATTTCTTTTTTTTCTTCTTTTCCCAGGGGCTGGGCGCTGACTACCCTGACAAGAACAACCCCTTCTTTTTCAACCTTGCTGAAATCAGTCCTTTTTAGTTTTTCAATTATTTCTTTAACAAGATTTCTATGCATCTGGTTGGTAAAACTTTTTGACAAAACCTCTTTGAGAATTTCTTTTGTCTTTTTCAGTATTTCTTCTTTTTCTTCTTTTTTAATTTTTTCCGCCTCTATTCTTGCCCTTTCCCTTGCCCTTTTGAGAATCGCTCTTGTTTCTTTTTCTATTTTTTCAACCATTTCCTCTCTCTCCTTTTCAGTAACCCTTTCATTTTCTTGGATGATTTCCCTTGCCTTTTTCTTTGCCTCTTGGATGATTTTTTCCTCCTCTTTTTCCATTTCTTCTCTTTTTCTTTGAATTTCTTCTCTTGCCCTGTGGATTTCTTCTATCTTCTTTTTGTCTCTTTTAAGGGCGGCAATAAATGGCTTAAAGAATAGCCATTTCAGAATGAGAAAAAGAACCAGGAAGTTCAGGGCCTGAATCAGGAGGATTTTCCAGTCTATGCCCAATGCGCCTAATAGTTTCATAATAAAATATTAATTTACCACTTAACAAAAACAAGTACCAAGACCGCGAAGACCAGCGCCTGAAAAGCGCCGATAAAAAATTCCAGAAACATAAAGGGAACAGGAACAAAATAGGGAAGAAGAAAACTCAAGATAAGCAAGAGGACCTCGCCGCCGAATACATTTCCTGTCAAACGAAAGGAGAGAGATATTATTCTTGTTAATTCGCTTAGGTCCTCAAAGAACATTACAATAAGATGTATAAATCTGTTTTTGACCCTCAGGTATTTTTTTGTCTCGGAAGAAAATTTATAACTGAGGATTTTAACCAGAATAATAGAGACAATAGCCATTGAAAGGGTTGTGTTAAGGTCGGCGTTAATGGACCTGAAAATGGGGACGATGCCCTGTTTTGTGTGGATTACGAAAGCGCCGATAAATCCTGGGACCAATCCCAGCCAATTGGCTGTGACAATATAGATAAAAATGGTGGCAATCAGGGGAAGGACCTGCCAACTTAATTCAGGGATTTCTACAATGCTGTTTATAAAGTTGTATGTTGATTGGATAAAGGTTTTTGAGCCGACCACAAGATAGTTATTAGCCCCTCTTTTGAGATAGAAAACAGCCAGTGCCGCCAAAGCGATAATTACGGTCATCGCTGTCCAGGTGGCTAAAACAGTGTTGGTTAGATAGATGCCGTCCAGTTGGACAATTTTGTCTCCTGAAAGGGCAATGTGAAGCATAACGATGACTTTTATCCTACAAATTTTAATATCAGAGCCACAACCAGGGCGTAAATGGCAATTGCTTCAGCAAAGGCAATGCTTATGATAGCCATTATCTGGATTGAGGAAGCGGCTTGGGGATTGCGGGCAATTCCCTTACAGGCGGCATAGCCAATCAAACCGATTCCCAGTGCCGGACCAATTGCTCCTATAGCCATAACAAATGCCGATGGATTCATATTGTTTTTGTAATAATCCCTCGCTCGGAGTTCTTCCTTGCAATAGAATATTTAGAGCAAGCGGTTCCTGAAAATTGAACTTCCGAGCGATTGAAAATTGTAAACAGTGCGTTATGATAAAGCGACCTTTACCTGTGATTATTATAGGCAGGATGCAGTTTTTTGGCAAGAGGCATTGACATTTTGAGTGATTTGGAGTATTAAGAAATGTAGGATAATTCATACAAATCATACCTGTAGTTGCTAACCACTTTGGTAATAAATCTGCTGAGGCATCTTGCCTCGGGGAGCACGGAGTCGCCGTAAGCGGTAAGAAGGAATTTATCTCCAGGCGCTTCTATATCTCGCCGAGCCTCACAAACCTCCTTCCAAAGCGCAAACTTTTTCTGGGGCTCGGCTGCGATATGCTCCCCTCAACAAGATACCCCAGCAAAAAAATTATCAAGAATTGTTACCCAAGTGGTCGGTATAGTACAAATCATACCTTTTAGATATGGATAAAAAATCGTCTAAGGAATTGTTTAAGGAATCGTTTATTTTTGCCGTTTCTACCTTGGGAGAAAAGGGACAGGTAGTAATTCCGGTTAAAATACGCAAAAAAATGAAGATGAAAAAGGGGCAGAGATTGATTGTTTTTCTTGATCGTGCGGGAGCGGTGATATTTATTCCGGTTGAGCGTTTTGAGAAGATTGCCCTTCTTTTTGATAAGAAACTGTCTGAAATTAAAAAACTGGCAAACCTATGAGATTAAAATTGATTTTTGTTTTGATTTTGATAATTGGACTAGGGCTTGGGCTCTACAGGCATTTTGCCGGAGAAAAGGGTCCTTTTTACGAGTCGGTCTTGGTCAAGAGAGAGGATATTGTTCAGAAGGTTTCTGCTACCGGGAGGGTCGCTCCGGCCGAAAAAGTAAATCTGGCTTTTGATATTCAGGGACGGATTAAAAAGATAATGGTAAAGGTGGGGGACAGGGTAAACAGGGGAGAGGTTCTTTGCCAGTTGGAGGACGAGGAATTAAAGAATCAGGTTTTGCAGGCGGAAGCAGGCCGCGATACCTACCAGGCACAACTTAATAAATTGCTGGCAGGAGCGAGCAAGGAGGAAATAAAGGTTTATGAAACCGCTCTTGAAAACGCCCAACTTGCTCTGGAGAATGCCCGTACCTCTTTAAGGAATGCCGAGATAAATTTAGACAAGGTTAGGACTGACGCCGAGAATAAATTGGCCCAGGCATATCAGGATGGCCTTAATGTTTTAGATGATTCCTATCTTAAACTTTACAACGCCTTTAACACCGCCGACCTCATCCAGAGGACCTATTTTACCTCTAATGACCAGGAGGGGATCAAGGTTCGGGAGGCGAAAAAATCCAAGATAAAGCACCCGATGGAAGAAATGAAATCCTTGCTGGAAAAAGCCAAAGAAGAGCCGACCAGTGAAAATATTGACCTTGCCCTTTCTCAGGCAAAATCATCTCTGGAGAAAGCGGCAGAGGGTCTTGCTGTAATTCGCGATACCTGCGATGCTTCCGTATATAAGAACCAGGTTTCCCAAACCGACAAGGCATCCTTGGACACCCAGCGGGGATATATCATCCTTGCCTTGACAAATGTAACAAACGCCCAGCAGGCAATCTCATCTGTTAAATTAGCCAATGAATTAAGCATTCATACCGCCAAGAGTCAGGTAGATAATGCCCGCAATGCCCTAAAGGCCGCTCAGGGAAATGTAGAAGAGGCAAGAGTTAGATTAACCCAGATAAAATCTCCAGCCCGAAAGGAAGATATTGACCTGATTAAATCTCAGTTGGCTCAAGCCGAGGCGCAACTTTCGCTGGCAAGAGAGCGTTTGCAAAAGGCAAAACTGACCTCACCTATTTCCGGTATAATTACCCAGGTAAGAAAGAAAGAGGGGGAGATGGCCGCGCCGGGAGAGCCAATAATTTCCCTGATGAGCGTCTCGGGACTTCAGATCGAGGTAGAGGTTCCCGAGGTTGATATTGGCAAGGTGAAACTGGGCCAGCGGGCAGAAATTGGTTTGGATGCCTTTCCCGATGAGGTTTTTTGGGGCAGCGTGGTAAAGATTGACCCGGCAGAAGAAATTATCCAAGGGGTGGTTTATTACAAGGTGACGATTGATTTTGACAAATTGGACAAGCGGATAAAATCCGGAATGACTGCTGACATTGACATTATTACCCAGGAAAAAAACAATGTTCTTGTTGTTCCTGCCAGGGCTGTTATCAGTCAGAACGATAAAAAAATGGTCAGGGTTTTAGAGGGAGAAGGGTTCAAGATGAGAGAGGTAAAAACCGGCATCCACGGTAGTGAGGGAGAAATAGAAATTATCTCAGGACTAAAAGAAGGAGAGAGGGTGATTACTTTTATAAAATCCAAAAGATGATTGAGGCAAAGAACCTAAAAAAAATTTATAAATCAGGCCTGGTAGAGACCCCTGCCCTCAACGGGGTGTCTTTTTCTATTGGTCGCGGGGAGTTTGTTGCCATAATGGGACCTTCGGGTTCGGGCAAGTCAACCCTGATGCATATTTTGGCTTTTTTGGACAGACCCACTTCCGGGGTTTATAGGTTTGAGGGAAAGAGTATGAATGAACTGACCGATGACCAACTTGCTCGGATTAGAAACAAGCGGATGGGTTTTGTTTTTCAGCAGTATAATCTTCTGCCGAGAACCACGGTTTTTGACAATGTAAGACTGCCCTTGATATACAGCGGATTAAGAAAAGAGGCGGTAGAAAGATTGGTTAGGGAGGCGCTTGAGGCAGTAGGTCTTTCAGAACGAATTAATTTTTTTCCCAATCAACTTTCCGGGGGGCAGCAGCAAAGAGTGGCGATTGCCAGGGCGCTGGTCAACAACCCGTCGGTTATATTTGCTGACGAGCCCACCGGCAACCTGGATTCAAAATCAGGGAAGGTAATAATGGAACTGCTTCAGAAACTAAATGACAAGGGACATACCATTGTCTTGGTTACCCATGAGAAATATACAGCCGAGCATGCCAAAAGAATTATCCAACTAAGAGATGGTAAGATAATATCGGATGAAGACGTCAGGCATAGAAGGCTTGCTACAGAGGAAAAAGAATTGGTTAAGTAAATTCCCAATTCCCAATATCCAATATCCAATTAATATCCAATTTCCAATGACCGAAACTAACTAGAAATTCCAATATCCAATACCCAATTTCCAATTAATATCCAAATTCCAAATTCCAATTAATAAAATTGTTTCGGTCATTTGGTAATTCGGTAATTGGAATTTAATTGGAAATTGAAAATTGGAATTTGGGTATTGAATCGAATAGGGCGTTGCTTAACCAGGTTAAGCAACTGATTAAGCAACTGAAGGGGGGAAAAGGGGGTTGACAAGAATTTAATAAAGGGTAATAATATAAAAAAAGGTCGGCTTAATTTAATTGTTTTATAGAGATATGATTCAAACCTGGAGTATAATTACAGTTAGCGCCCTTCAGGATGCGTGGCACTCGTTTTTGGTTTTTCTTCCGCGGTTGATAGGCGCGGCTATTGTTTTCTTTATCGGGTGGATTATTGCTGTCGGTGTGGGGAGGTTGATTGCGGAGGTTCTAATTCGGCTGAAGACCAACCAAATTTTTGAAAGAGGCGGCTGGAAAGAGGCATTGGAGAAAGCCGAGATAAAGGTTAATCCTGCAGAGTTTATTGGAGCGATTTTCAAGTGGATACTGGTTATTGTTTTTTTGTCTGCGGCGGTAGATATTCTGAAAATTCCTCAATTTGCCAGCCTTTTAAATCGGTTGATTGGTTGGCTTCCTAATTTGATTGCGGCGATTGCCATCTTTGTTGTTGCTATTATTGTTGCTGATATTATAGAAAAACTTGTTAAGGCAGGTATCAAGAAGATGGGGTTAGGTTATGTTGAGTTTTTTGGAGTGGTTAGCCGTTGGGGAATATACATTTTTGCCGTTTTAGCCATTTTGCTTCAATTAGGCGTAACAACCACAATTATTAATACAATTATTGTTGGGTTGATAGGGATGTGTTCTTTAGCGTTCGGTCTGGCTTTTGGATTGGGAGGCAAGGACGCGGCGGCGGAATTAATCAATACGCTGAAGAAGAAGATTTCAGAGAAATAACCTTTCTATAGTTTGGAAATGAAAAGAAAGGGAACAGGAGGCGGTTTTGCCTGTTCCCTTTACTTTTTTTGGGTAATGGTGTATATATAATTAGAGGTTCAATAGACAGTAAGTTTCTTATTTTCTTTCTTTCCCTACAGGGGGGAGTTAGATAAATAAGATTGGTCGGCTTACTTAGGTATATTTTTTCGTAGTTGCTCAAGTTATAATAAAATTTTGAGATGAGGAAGTACGAAATATTAAGAGAATTATGGCAAAAAAATTATTCGTTGGCGGATTATCTTACGATACCACCGAGGAGACGCTGAAGGACACATTTTCAAAAGCAGGGACCGTTGAATCAGCCATTATTATCAATGACAAATTCTCCGGTCGTTCCAAGGGTTTTGGTTTTGTTGAAATGTCATCAGAGAAGGAGGCAGAGAAAGCCATTGAAATGTTCAATGGAAAGGAGATTGATGGACGGAGCGTCACGGTCAATGAGGCCCGGCCTATGCAGCCCCGGCCGCAGAGAAATAGGGGCGGATGGAATTCAAGTCGTTCTGGCCCTAAGAGAAGGTGGTAATATAACCGAAGCAAAAGCCCCCTCCTAGAAAAGAGGGGGGCTTTTGTTTGTCCCTCTTGATATAAATTTCTTTAACAGATAAAATAAGTGTATACCAGTTTA
>JAGGSE010000074.1 GCA_021159225.1 bacterium | reverse complement strand
TTTCGAGTATGCATATAGCTAAGGTTCTATCTTGCGGTGAACTATCCTCGTCTTTTAGTATTTCTTCTAAATCTTCAATTATGTTGTTTTTCAATTTACGTCCCTCCTTTAGATTGAGTCAGTATCAATGGCTATGTAATATATCTCTACAACTTCTCCATCCGCTGGAGGTGTATCGAATTTTACTGTTATGACTACCGTTTCTCTGAAACCGTCGTTATCTTCGTCTTCTAAGTATGCAAATATGTAAGAGAACTTGCCTGTTGTAGGTTTCGTAGTGCTAATTGATACTACTAACTTGTCTGAAGGTAAACTGTGTCTAAATCTTACTTCAAACTCAGTAGTTGAGCCATTTCCTGTAATTGTCTTGATTCCTTTTTTGAATCTCGGTTTGTCTGGTATATTTTGCCAAAAAGGTGCTGAAAAGAAATCAGTTATGTCTTCTCTTGGATGTTTGTGATCGTCTAATATGTCAAAGTTCTGATTTACTTTTTCTCCCCAATTTTTTTCTCTTATCGAGGGTTTGTATAGATTTCTTTTTGGGGTATAACTACCCATGTTATCACCTTTAACTACCCCATTCGTCTATTCCCCATCTCGTATTTCCATATCCTTCCTCTTTTCTTTTTGTTCCAATACTTAAAGCTATACTTACTAACGCAAATTGTTTTCCTAGTCTTATTAGGTCTCTTACGTATTTTTCATCAATTATCATACACTAAGTAGTAGAGGTAACTTGTTTATAAAATCGTTGTAAATTTCGGTTGCTCTTTGCATACACCTATATTGTAAATCTTCGTATTCTTCTTTGTTCATTGATAATGCGTATTGGACGGCTTCTTCTACTTCTTTTTCGTTTATTACGTATTTGATTATTCTAACTCCGTAACAACAGGATTTGATTTTGTCCTCTGGTTTAATTGGAATACCTATTGCGAATTCGTTGTGTGCTGGAACGTCTGTGTAAATTGGTATAGTTCCTACTGCCATAGCTTCTAAAACGGGTAATCCAAATCCTTCAGCGAATGACGTCCAAAGAAGGAATTTAGACTTTGATAGTAACCTTGCCTTTTGTTCGTCTGTTATCGAACCAAAGTTAAATTGGGTTAAGTTAGGTCTTTTAGGCATTAATGCGTCTGATATAACGCAATACCTGAAGTTGAGTTTTAGGAATACCTCTCTTTGTAATCTTAGGTTTTTTCTATCGCATATACAATGTTTACCGATTGTGATTATGTCGTATGTCGTGTTGTTGTAGTCCGTTTTGTAGTAAAAAAGAATTGGGTTAATCGGTCTTGGTATTGTAGTTTCTTCTACGGGTATGTTTAATTCTTTGTAGTGTTGTTTATTGAATTCGGATACCGTGTAGTGTTTCTTGAATAGTTGTTCGTTTAGTAAGATTTCGTCTATTTTGTGGTAAGAGTTGGGTAACATAGCTGGAGTATCTGTCCACCATATATCTGCTTTCCTTTTGTATATGACGGATGATATTCCTTCGTCTATTAGGATGTTTAGGTAGTTTGGTTTATAGTCTTCTTTTGGGTTGTTGCCAGATATGGTTACGTTGTTGCCTATAATTTGTTTCATTAAGTTAGCTAAGTAGTTAAGACTTCCAAATGAACCTCTTGGACACATTATGTTGATTATCATTGTGACTTTACTACTTTGTCTAGGTATGCTACTATTTTTCTGTCTTCTGTATAGTTTTTTGCTCTAGCTATGAATTTTATCTCATGTGTTCCACTAATGCTTGATACGTCTACTTCTTTCTCTTTCCAGTCTGATGTTGTGTTGGTATATTCAACTAGTTTGTAGTCGTCTAACCATACTTCAAAAGCACAATGACCTGCTAGCTCTATTATTTTCAGTGCAAATTTCACTTTACTGAATCCAGTAAGGTCTTGTGATTGCTTTATTCCTACGTATTTTTCACCTTCATCTGATTTTGCGTCTACTATAAATTTACAGCTATATGTCCCATGGTATGAATCCTCATTTGTTACATATACACCTGTTTCGTCAAATGTTAGTATCGTTGGTGTCCCGAAGTCGGCAGGGTCGGCGAGCTTTGCAACAAATATGTAATCAAACTCAGCATTTACTCCATACGTTCTAAGACCTACATATCCCGTTCTTGATATACTTTCTGAGTATGTTAGTTTCTCAATGTCGTCAACAAGTAATTTTACACCACTATCTGATACTACAAAAGCATATTTGTGCCATTGCGATGTATCAACGCCGAGAGCAGTATCACCGACTATTGTAGACCCATCTTTTAGCATTTGTCCGTTTCCGTTTGCTTTTACTAAAGCATTGTATCCTGAACCTGTATTTACTACCCATGCATCCGCTGTATCTCCGAGAGCCATCCATCCCATCCAATTTGTGTTGTCAATATAATATGTTGCGAGTCTTGCTTTAGACACTATCACAATGTTTTCGCTGAACGTTTTTTCTACAACTGTAAGTTTACCATCTATATTATCTGCACCATTGTCTATCGTTAGAATTCCATTGCTCACACTTATTGTTGTTCCAGTTTCGCTGTAATCAGCCCATTTCATGGTATTTATTTCATCTACAGTTGTTAGTGAAATTGAGGATGGATTGAATATATACAAATATATCGGTGCTGGGTCGGTTCCGAGAGTTGGTGACCACAGCCAAATAACTTCTCCACTATTCTTAAAGTGATGGAAGTCCAATCCGTATTCAGACCTACCAACTCTGTCTCCTCCGAGTATCAAGTAATCCCAGTCGGTATATGGTGGGTCTGCATAGTAAAGAACGAATTGACTATTCTCATAGTGTCTCGTGAAAATAAATGCTCTTCCATCTTCTTTAACTATCACTGTCGGTCTTGAAAAATTCCATTGACACATTGTATATATTCCGTCAGGTGTAAATGTGTAGTAAGTTAGTTGTTGAACATTCCACGAAGAACCGTCATAATGAGAAACAAAGTAGTTTAAGTGAGCACCATCTTGTTTTACATAAGCTATTATTGGATTTCCATTAAGATCAACATCGAACTTCATTTGATTCATTATCGGAACCATTGTGTTGTGGCTCGATGGATCTACACAATCGTCTTGAGTTATTTGATCCTCTGTAATCGGTAATGTGTATGGACTACCGTTTATATGTTTCCATGTTGCACCGCTATCGTCTGAGTATGCATAAGCAAAATTTCTCGATGTTATAGGCTCATCACCTGACCTCCATAAGAACACCATGTGAAGTCTACCATTTTTATCTGGTATAATATCTAAATACACACTATATATGTCTGGATCCGACCCTTTCTCAACTAAGTTATCGACTACTGTTTCCCATGACTGTGTAGAATTATTCCATTTTACAAGCTTCCAGATATCTGTAGTTTCTCTATAATATGCATACAAAGTTCCATCTGGTGTCATAAAGAACTGATGGTATGTTATATTATCAGATGATCGTGGATAATCTTCCGTAGTCCAGTTAGTTATGTCCTCTGGATTTGTGCTTCTAATGAAAACTGGTGAACCCCACCCGTGACTTAAAATAGAAACATGGATATATCCGTCAGAATCGACTGCTATACTTGCACCACAATGTGAGTCGGTATATCTTGGTGTTGTGTAACCAGTATCGAATGTTTCGATATTTCCTGTTGATGGGTCGTATTTAAATACAATCAAATTACCGTCCGTCTGCCTCAAGTATGCACCGTATACTATGCCATTGTGCACCCATACAGGATTTCTAAATATGACTGTGTTATGGTCTCTTTGTCCGATCCCATCACTTGCGATTAGAACTTTACTAACACTAATTGCTTCAGTTGTGAAATTGTCATCTCCAAATAGACCGACTCTGCCGATATCTTCATAACTGCTTTTTGTTGCACTTGGATTACCAAATGCAATATTCAACTCTGTATCATTTGCTTCAACTTTCACCCAAATTGTTGCTTGCTGATTTGCGTAGTCCCATTCCTCTATCCAGAAATATCTTTGTTCTTTGTTTTGATTGAACACTCTTATATCGCTTCCATCTGATTTTACATTAGCCCAAAAGTCTGAAGCCACATCTCCTTGCGCTTTTTGCGTTCCATCGGCTGAATAGACAGTTACATTTGTTGGATCTATAACTACTTTATACTGTGCATACTCTGTCGGCGTAGTTGTTATCGGTATGTTTATATACTTGCTCCAATATCCACCACCACTATTGTCAAGCGTCATGTTTATCACCCAAAGTATATTTAACTAATCGAGTATTTAGTTTTAATGGAACAACTAACGTCCAAACTTTGCACTGGAGGTGGTGATGTCACTGAAATATCATACGTAGTTTCAACTGTGCTATGTTTTGCAATTATTTGTGATGTTCCAGTTATTACAGAATAAAGTGCCATAACTGCATTATACTTTGCAACGGTTTGTGGTATTACAGTTATTACGTTCCATCCAGTTAAATCACCCGTTTCAAATGAACCGTTGTAGAACGGTTGTTCTTTGATTAAGTTCCATCCAGTTAAATCACCCGTTTCAAATGAACCGTTGTAGAACGGTTGTTCTTTGATTAAGTTCCATCCAGTTAAATCACCCGTTTCAAATGAACCGTTGTAGAACGGTTGTTCTTTGATTAAGTTCCATCCAGTTAAATCACCCGTTTCAAATGAACCGTTGTAGAACGGTTGTTCTTTGATTAAGTTCCATCCAGTTAAATCACCCGTTTCAAAGCTGTAGTTGTCAAATGGGACTTCAGTTGTGACCTCGACGTGATATATGGACGATACGATATTGTATCTACTTATCTGTGTTACGGTCTGAACCGATACTGAGTATATACTTACAACTTCGCTTAGTTTTTCAATTGATACTGGCGTTAGTGTGGTTATATCATAATTTGTTGATATTTTATCTATCTTTTTGATAGATGTAGGTGTTGACGTAATTACATTATACTTAGTCGATATTTCACTCAGCTTTTTGACAGTTAAACCATAAAACACGGAAATTTCATATCCCGCAGATATACTGTTACATTTACCGATTGATACTGGTGTGGTCTGTATAATGTCGTATATAGTATATACTAAGCTACATTTAGTAATTTCAATTGGTGATGCTACAACGATTTTATACATTGAGCTAACCAAGTTAGCTTTAGAAACTTCATGTTCTCCGTGTAGTATTATTTCATATACTGAGCTAACGGAATTGCATTTATCAATTGTTCTTATACCTTGCACGTATATATCATACATTGAACTAACGGAGTTTGCTTTCTCTACTATTGGTCTATAACCTATTGCTGGAGGATACATGGGTGTAGTTGGTATTTCAGTTGGTGAAGGTGTAGTAGGTGTCTCTGGCTTCTCAATAGTAATAGGTGAATAGGTTAAAGTAGGTATAGCAAACTCTGGGAAGAACATTATCCTTTCACTACTTGGTCTCGGTATTACCACGTCTATTAATTCTCCAGCTATCGCACCTGCAAAAGGTGATATTAACATTCCCAAGATCCCTTCCTTTAGTTTACCTTCGGTAAGCATGTCAAATGACTTGAATATTGCTGGTAACGTTGTATTAACTAAGACAAAGTCCTTAAATTTGTTTCTTAGAGATTTAATCCAATCGTTTAAAAAGTCGTTTATTCCCTGAACCCAAGAAGCTAAGTAGTTTACTATGTCGTTGTAAATGTTTACGATACCTTCCCATACCCAATTAATGAATCCTTCTATTGCATTTGCTACTGTTATTGCCGTATTGACTATTCCGTTCCATATCCATTGTCCGAATGAGTATAATTGCTGACCTATCCATGAAAGACCTGACCCTATCCATTGTAAACCACCGCTTATCCACTGTGCTATTGCTTCGTATCCTTCCTTTAGTCTGTCTGATAAGTATTGTAATCCCGAATAAAGCCAATTACTGAAGTAAGTCCATGCGTTATATATCTGATCGGCTAACCACTTGATTCCACCGTATAACCACGAACCAAGCTCACCTAAAGTATCTGTAAAACCACCACCTACCCCAGTAAGCCAATTCCAAAAGTCGGTTAACGCAGTTTGGATGTCTTCCCAAACAGTCATGGTGTTATTTTACCTCTAAGTAGTATGTAATCTCTTTCGTCTATAACTTCTATTCCCTTTTGTGTTACGTTAGTTACGTTAGTAAACGCATTTATTAGCTCCCTTCTGTCTATTGTAATTTTTATTTCTTTAGGTTCAATAGTAGCTTTCAGTCCTTGATTAGTTAAAGTTCGTTCTAAGTCGGATAAGTCCACTACTATTACGAATGCGTCTGGATATACTTCTACGTCTTTTACCTTTTGTCCTCTATTTTCTACTGCTTTCTTTAACATGTCTGCTAAGTCTTGATTCTTTAGTTTAACTTCTGCTATGTTTCCTCTTGTTACCATTTCTATATTCGGAAACGGCAAATTTGGTATCACTTATACCACCTCTCAATACATTAAAGTCCACACGTTGGCAAAGAAGTATATCATTCCTCTTGGATTTGTCATAAAGTAATCCCAAGTTCTAAGGAAAAACGTGTAAATGTTGTTGGCTATGTTTCTGAAAAAGTTAATGATAGTTGACACTATCCCTTCTACTCTGTCTTGAATTTGTCCTATTATTTGATTTATTCCAGCTCCTATTCCTGCAAAGAAACTCATGTTACACCACTATTAGCTTGGATTCCACCTGAACCAATACTTTATCGTAACTCTGCCACCGTTTGGAATGGTAGTTGCACTAATTACGTCTCTGGCAATCATTACGAAGTAATTAGTCGATCCGTCGCTTATCATCATCACTAAACCTATCTCGTTTATCGTAATATCCCCGCCACTGTTATTGTCGAAGCTTCTTTGTAAACCTCTATCCCATTGCATACCTGAAGCGTCGTTGTATTCACTCGTTTCTCCGTAACTTAACTGTCCCGATCCAGTTCCGTGAGATATTTTTCCGTATAAATTGAAATCAGCCATAGTCACTGGATCAGTAGCAGTCCCCACTATGATACCAAACATATCGTTTCCTGCTGATGCTTTCATACTACTGTTCACTAAGCTTAGAGTGTCAATGGATACATCGTTTCCGTCTGTGTTCTTAAAGTCGTATGAGTATCCCCCTCTAATTGCTATAAATAGGTTTATCCAATTTGCTAAAACACTGTCTCCTTTGCCTTTCTTTTTGTCTATTAGTTTCCCGTCTTTGTCGTAAACTTCTATCTCGTAAAATAAACTCCCTACGTTCCTGTTATCCATACTACCACCTCAAGTATAATTAATACTCAAAACTTAAAAAATTTATTGTTGTTAGATTATTACCATGTCAGTTTCGTAGATACAATTACCCAACCTGGCTCTTTTCTCCGCTTTAACTAATTCATCAGTTTGTGGTTCATATACGTATAGCTCGATATTTCCATTCTTCGCTACAATTAGATTATACGCATGATAACCAATATATTTACTAGTTTTAGCGTCGTAAATTCTACCTAAAGCTACCCCTACACTGTTTATTTCGTAAAATTCGGATACGTGAGCTTTAAAAACGATAGCGAAATCGTCACAATCAAATACGTCTCTATGCCACTTCTTAGTTAAATTCAACGTGTCACTCTGTATTATTTTCTTCCAAGTATCTAAGCTTACTAACTTATACCTACCGTCAAGTGGTATTACGTTGCATTTTAACCTGTATTTTATTAGTCCATGTATATATACTCCAGACTCTTCAAAGTCTTCTATTTTGTGTATTATTTTTACGATCCTACTTAGTATCTTAGTTAAATAGTAAATTAGCTTGTTGATCATAGTTTTCTATCTACTTTCCTTATTGCGTCTCTAATACCTAAAAGACCTAAGCCAAGTAGTATTAGCTGAGTTCCTGCGTCTTTATCGTCAGTTATAGCTAAGTAAATTCCCAAAGCTATACAAACGATACCTATCCAAAAAGTCTTACTGTTAAACGGATAGTTGTCTTTACCACCTTCCACTTCTATTTCGTATTTACTACCAACACTACTTACTTTACTCTTTTCCATAACTAATCACCTGAAAAAAAATTGTAAAAATAGTTTAAATGGTTAGAACAATGCTCCAAGCCATCCAGTGACACTTCTGAAAATCCTCGTTCCGTATCTGACAACAGCGTAGGTCAGTCCACCGAGAACGACCAAAGTGGCGATTACACTAGCGTTGTCGGCAATGGCAGTAGCCACGTTTCCAAGAATGTCCTGAACTGCTGTCAGGATCGAATTGAGGATATCGTTAAGCGTGTATGCCATAACACATCACCTCCGTAGTATAGTATAGATGTTTTGTATTTAAACGTTTCGTGATTTAAACTTTTTAATGACGTCTTCAAGCTCTTTTATTTCGTCCTCGCTCATCTCTTCTATTTCCGTTTCTTCAGTCTCTTTAGGTTGTGAAGCTGTCGGTAATTTTAGACCAAACATATTAGCCAAAGCGTTAAACTGATCTAAACTTGCACCTACCGTTTTACTTACTCTACTCATCGTCTTGTTAGCTTGACTGTAAACACCTATAAACTTTCTTACTACTTTTAACTTTTTACGGACATCGTCTAAGTCTAACTCCAATATCTCCTCGAACTCCTCTTTTAGCGATTCAACGTCTATTTCCTTTAACTCTGGATTGCTTCTCATAGCTACTGACAATCGCAGTATAGAATTAAGGTCATACGGGTTAATTCTACTTATGTCCACCCCAGCTCTCGACAGAGCTGAAAAAACTTTAGCTACTCTTTCTCCAAAGTTTATGAACTTGTTAATCGTGTCTATCGCATCTAACAAATCGCTAATGGTTACTTTTTTAACTGACATGACAAATCATCCCTACTTAGCGAATCTAACTACCAAAACGTTATTCTCCCTATAAACTGTAGTTAATACCTTAATTCTCCTTGATTCTATAACCTTCTTTACTTGTCTATCAAAGTATTCGACTATCGAGTTCACATCCATTAAAAAGGTTAAATTCACGTAGTCTTTAACGTCAACGAACACTTCGCTTCTTATTTTCATCTTGTTTAGCTCCTCTTTTACCTTGTTTATGTCTTTATTTATGTCTTCTTCGTTTATTTCAGCTCTTGAAACTATTTTGGTTATCAAAACGTCGTCCTTTATGGATGATTTAACGTTTATGTCTTTTCCTAATCTTCTAATTTTGGATATCATCCTTCTCTGGAAAAACTTAGTTAAGTCGTCTTCATCAATTAATAGGTAAGCTACGTTGTCTTTACCTTTTGGAATGTAAACATCGGCTTTTATGCCTAATTGTGTAAACTTACTTAAACCTTCTCTAAGTGCTTTTGCTAATTCACCTTTTCTTCTTTGTATAAGTGCATACTGTTGTCTTTTGTCCATTTAAACCACCTAAAAAAAAAGTAAAAAAGTGATAGTTAAATTAAGTCTTAGTTCCCGAGGAACCTCTCTCTCTTTCAGTGTTCTTAAGTTTCTCTACTGCTTCTTCTAAAAGGCTTCTGACTGGATCACCATCTGGCAGGTTGTTTTCATCTACAACAGACTCAAGAGCTTCGTCGTATGTCATTCCCTTTCTCTTAGCAAGTTTCATTACTCTCATTAAGAGAGCTTTTGCAAGACCTCCGTATATGTGTGGAATGTCCGTTTTCTCCTCGAATGCCTTAGCAATCGCATCATCTCTGTCATCCTTGTAACTAAAGAATCCACTACCCCACGCTTCACCCATCGCATCAACGACTTCCATCGTTAGAACCATTGGAATTCTTCCACCTCTGCTTAGGTAGTCATACATTTTCGCTTTGTATCTTGGGACAGAACTACTTCCGTATATCTTCCTTCTCCCCGCCATGTTATTATTTAAAATACAATAGTTTATAAATCTTTTCCTAAACCGTCTAACTTACCGTTTATCAGAATAGTTAGCATCTTTGACAGTTTAGTTATCCTTTCCTTACTCTTAAATAACACGTTCCAATGTTTGGGTTTGGGATTACTTATAACCCTCGACCAATTGAATATTTCCCTTTTGTAATCACTGCCTAAAGCAAGTTGTATTACTACTATTTCTTCATCGCTTATTTTCCTTTCACTACTCGCATATACGTATATGTGTATCCCTTTCTTTGTTTCGAATACTTCAACTTCCTCTACGAATATTTTTAGTATGTCTTCTACGAACTTTATTTTGTTAGTAAACTCTTCGGCGAACTTGTTAGGATTGGTAGGTTTGTAATCAATATCAATTAAAAAGGTGTATTTATTCATACGTCATCACAACCTCTTCTCCTCGATCATTTTCTTTAACCTACTCTTCCACTTACTATACTTAGGCTCAGTCCATATCAGACTATCTTTAAGACAGTTGAATATAGTAGCTAACTCGTTTCTGTTCTCAGCTAAGTTAATTAACTCCCTAAAAACTCTGTATTGAACTGTAAGTGGTAACATTAAGATATTGCTACATTCTCTATTTACAATAGCTATTCTATCAAACGTTTCAGCTTCTTTGAATTCGTTTATTATTTCGTCTGCTCTCCTCTTATAATTCTCTCTCCGTAACTTTTGTATCTTACTTCTAATTGCTTTTCTAATCTCGTCGTAACATGGTTCAAAGTTTTGTTTATTGTTACCTATCTCGTAATACTTGTTTCTTAACTTTGCAATGTCGGTTACGGTTTCAACTATCCTCCAAGCTGTTTCACACTCTTTTTCTTGTATTTTCTTTATGTTGTCTTCAATTAGTTTTATTAACTCTTCTTTCTTCTCTTCACTCAATGCACTTCTCCTAACTCTCGTAATTAATCTTCTCAAGTCTCTAACACTTTCCGTAGTTCTCATTATTTCCTCCTTTCTTCTCCTAAAGTAAGATTCAACTCTTTTCAACGCTCTTTCTCTCGTAATTTCTTTTCTTTTAACAGCCTCTTTAAGTAATTCGTTTCTTCTTTCTCTTTCACATTCTATTACCTTATCCCTAAACGGTTCGAATAGAAAGTTCTTCCAAGTCCAAGTATTCATTATCCTTTTCATTATCTCGTTTAACTTACCTTCTGTTTCCGCTCTTTTTATCCTTTCACACCATCGTATTACTATCTGATTAAACACTCTTGCTGACTTTTCCCTTAGTAAACTTAGTAGTTCCCTATACTCTTTTTCCGTAATTTTTCCCGTAATAAACGCTTCACCTAAATCTTTCTCGATAGTTTTAATATCTACGACTTTTTCAACTCTTTCAATTCTCGTTCTAAATACGTCAATTCTTGCTCTTTCGATTCTACTTTTAGTTTCTTCTCGGACTTTTTCTATTTCTCTTCTTAAGAAGTCCATTTCCGTCTCAGTTATCCAATCTACTATTTCCTCTAACTTTTCTGTTACGTATGGTTCGAAATCTCTTTCGTATTGTCTGATTCTATCCCATTCAGCTTTCTCGTATCTTTTCACGTTAAACTCTATGTCTGTAATTTCACCTTCAAGTTTTTCGTTAATGTCTTTGTAGTATTCTATGATTTCTTTAAATTCCGATGTATCTGATATATACTCGTCCAACAACTCTTTGGAATGTAGCAGTCTAACTAAAATAGACCAAAACTCTCTCATGTATCTTTCAAAGGCTAACTCAAAATCATCTTCAATCTTGTCCTTGATGTTCATCGGTATAGGTTCTGGAAATACCTCATGTTTCTCTATTTCTCCTTCTACTGTAAGTTGAATATGTATTTGGTGATGTTTACGTCTTGTGTATTTCAGTTTCAACATCCAAACAAACTTAAATACTTTAGTTAGTAGCTTGTTCTCTACTTCCTCTGGTTGTATCTCGTTTCCTTCCTCGTCTATTATTACGTATTCCTTTCTTTCGACTTTTCCTTGTATTATCAAAGCTCTCGTTCTCGTTAATCCTTGTCTTCTCATTAATTTGTAGAAAGTAGTTAAACTAAGCATTCCTTTACTTCTTAGATACGCTATGTCTCTAACTACTGCTGGGAACTCTTCAACCATTCCAAAGAAGCTAACTCTAAGCACGGACACCACCTCTTTTAACTTATTAAAACAATGAAAATTAAAATACTTGTTGAACGGAAACCTCGATCACTATGGTGTGGGGGGTTTCCACCCGTTTCGGGGATTTAACCCTCACACCCCAAACTCTATCAAAACACCTTCAAAAAATTTGCAGGCGGTTTTGGTAGCTTTACTTCGGTAAAAAAGCCACGAAATTGCTCGGTTTATGTGACCTATACACTATAGTGATCGGGGTTTCCACCAATTTTCGGGTTAACTCCTACACTTATACCTATTTTTATTGGATTCCACATATAAAAATGTTGACACTATCCCAAAATTTTTGGAACTGGGTAAAGACCTTAGTGTCAATTTTCGTATAGGTAAGTTAACCCC
>JAGGSE010000239.1 GCA_021159225.1 bacterium | reverse complement strand
CCAGTTGCCTGCCATAGAAAAATTCTAACGCCTTCTTTTTTCTTGAAGCGACATAATAAGTTCCCTTATTTTTTGGGGATTTGGCAGTTGGGGAAAGATAAACCTGACAACAGTGCCGGCCGTCTGAACCTCCAGATTGCCAAAGTTTAAGAAGGCGGCAAAAATGCCGGAAATTTTCACCGCGATGTCCTGAATTCTATCTAAATCCGTCTCGTCCCTCTCATATCTAAAAAAACCCTTTGTCTCTACTCTAATAAGGCGCTTATTGGTTATAATAGTGCAGGTTAAAAGATAGACCATCAGATTATAAGAAAAAGCAATCCACATAACCAAAACATAAACGCTTACCAAAAACCAAAAAAGGCTAGAAACAAAAGGATACCACGTAAAGCGGGAAATATAAAAGTAAAGCAAAAAAGGTAAGAAAAGAGAAATCAGAAACGCCCAAGAGGGAAGAAATAAAAAAAACCAGTGCTTTCTGGTTACCAAAACCGTCTTTTCTCCGGGAATCATCCCCCTAAAAGAACTAACTGAACTGGTCAGCGCCTTGATGATATGATGCATATTTTTATCCTGTTTTTGTCACAGACAAAAATTTTTTAATCAGGTCAAAAAGTTGGTCCCAATTAACCCGGCTCCATGCCCAAAGAGAGAGCATCAACAGAAAAACAGAAATCAAAAAGAAAGCCAAAACAACTACCTTTGGATAAACCCCGATGCCAAACCTAATCAGGTGGTAAATAATAATAAACACGTACCATAAATAAACAAGCACAGCAACGCCCAAAATAATATCTTGAATATTTTGCATTTTATTAAAAATCCTGTTAAATTAATTTGTGGTTAATAAAAGCATAGAATAAATCTAATCCTCTTGTCAATATGTTCTCAATCAAAAGCCTGAAGACCAGGGTCTTTCAACCGCCAAAAGACGACCTTTTTTCTTTTATTGAAGAAAATATCTCAGACCTGAAAGAGAAATCAATAATTGTTTTTGCCTCAAAAATTATCTCCATTTGGCAGGGCCGCTGTATACCAAAAGGTTCAGTAAAAGACAAGGACGAGTTAATTAGAAAAGAGGCAGAACTTTATTTAGAAAGAAATAATTCCTCCAACAGATACGCAATGCTTACAATCAAAAACAATACCCTTATTCCCACTGCCGGCATAGACGAAAGCAACGGGGGAAACTATTACATTCTCTGGCCCAGGTCTCCGTTTTCAGCCGCCAAAAAAATCTATCGCTTCCTTAAACAAAAATATCAACTGAAAAAATTTGGGATTATTATCGCCGACAGCCACTGCATCCCACTAAGGAGAGGAACAATAGGAATATCTCTTGCCCATTGTGGTTTTTTTCCTCTAAGAAACTACCGGGGCAAAAAAGATATCTTTGGCCGAAAATTCAAGGTAAGCCAACTAAACATAACTGACTCCCTTGCCGCCGCAGCCACCCTGGCTATGGGCGAAGGCAGGGAACAAACCCCTATTGCCATTATTGAGGGTCTTACCGGTGTTAAATTTGAAAATCCCAACAAAAGCAAGGCATCTGACATTAGAATAAAAAGGAAGGAGGATATCTACGCTCCTTTGCTCTGGCAAGGTAAATGGAAAAGAGGAAAATCGCTCTTGCCTCAAAAAGAAAAAGAAGGTAAAATAACAAAATGACTATAAAAGAAAGCAAAAATCTAACATATCAAAAATTCCCCTTTATCCCTGACGGCTCCGGCACCTATTCAGCGCCGTCAAAATCAATCCTTGACCGCTTTGAGCACCTTGACTCTATACTGGTTTTACACTTTAGGAATGGATTTATCGCCAAGATCCAAGCCAAAAATCTTGACGGAGAAAGGGAACTGGCATTGGTAGCAAGGAAATTAGAAAAATTTATCGGCAGGTCGTACGAGGAAATTCTTGACTTTAACTTCAATGGTAATAGAGGTAAACAACCTAACAACAAACCCCATTGATGAAAAATCTATTATAAAACAGGCAGAGAGGGTTTTAAAAGAAGAAATAGGCGGGAAAATTAAAAATAAAGAGAAAATAAATCTGTCAATCGCACTGGTGGGTCAGGGAAGAATGAGAGAACTGAACAGAAAATACCGGGGGAAAAACCGAACAACCGACGTCTTGTCCTTTGGCGGCAAAGATGGATTCTGGGAAATAGTTATCTGTATTAGAGAGGTCAAAAAAAACGCTAAAAAACATAATGAGCCGTTTGAAAAGGAATTCACAAGGGTCTTAATCCATGGCCTGTTGCATTTACTGGGATATGACCACGAAAAATCTGAAGAAAAGGCAAAAGAAATGAGAGAAAAAGAAGAGTATTATCTTAATCTTTTATGGCAAAAACAAACATTGTAACAGGATTAGACGTCGGTTCCGGAACCATAAAACTTGTTTCCGGCTTCAAAAAATTATCCTCTTCTCAACCAAATAAAACCAGAGAGGAAGAAGAAAATATTGAAATTTTAACCAAGGTTAAAGAGGTCTCTTTCGGGGTTAGAAGAGGAATTGTGGTAGATGTAAACAAGGTCTCCAAAATAATCGCCTATCTTGTTGAAAAGTCCCAGGAGGACTGCGGAAAACAAATAAAAGAGGTCATAGCAAGCGTCGGCGGAAGCCATATCTTCTCCAGAAACTGCCACGGATTGGTTTCTGTTTCAAGGGCAGACCAAAAAATTTCAGAAGAAGACATTGACCGGGTGCTTCAGGCGGCTCAAACCTTTTCTCTGCCTTCCAACAAGGAAATATTGGATGTGCTTCCCAAAGAATTCATTGTTGATGGAGAAGGCGGAGTAAAAGACCCCCTGGGTATGCAGGGCATCCGCTTGGAGGTGGATGCAGTAGCAATAGTCGGTTTCTCACCCTATCTAAAAAACTCTGAGCAAGCCATATTAAATGCCGGCATCACTCGGATTATAAATTTGGTTCCAAATCCCCTTGCCAGCGCCAGGGCTGTTTTAACCTCCAGAGAAAAAGAACTGGGGGTTATCCTTTTAGACATAGGCGCAGGAACCACCAATTTAGCGGTGTTCAAAGAGGGAAATTTAATCCACCTTGCCATCCTCCCTATTGGCTCAGGTCATATCACCAATGACATCGCTGTCTGCCTAAAAACAGATATTGATACGGCTGAAAAAATAAAACTCCAGTTTGGCGCCTGTTTTCAAGAAAAAAAGAACAAGAAAAAAACAAGAAAAAAAGAACAAATAAAAATTAAAGGAGAGCGTCCGGAAGAATCCTTAACATTTACTCCTAAAACCCTTTCTCAAATCATTGGAGCGCGGGTTGAAGAAATTCTGGGAGAAGCCCAAAAAGAGTTGAAAAAACTTGGTAAAATTGAACTTCCAGGAGGAGTGGTATTAACCGGCGGTGGAGCAAAAATGCCGAAACTCAAGGACTTTTGCAAAAAATACCTAAAACTCCCCTCACGGCTCGGCACGCCGAGAGGCTTTTCTCCCCAAATTGACGACCCCGCCTTTTCAACTGCCTGTGGATTGGTTCTGGAAGGACTTGACTCAATAGAAGAAGAATCCCCTTCAAGAATAAAGGGGGTATGGAATCAACTAAAGAAACTTCTCCGGGAATTTGTTCCCTAAATTATGAAAACTCCTAAGAGATTATCTCCAAAAATCAAAATAGTAGGTATAGGCGGAGCAGGCTCTAACACGGTTTCTCGGCTAATGAGGTACAACCTTGAAGGCATAGAACTTATTGCCCTGAATACTGACGAGCAAGACCTAAAAAGAACCAGCGCCCATTTGAAAATAAGAATTGGCAGAAAACTGACCCAGGGACTAGGCACGGGGATGAACCCTAAACTCGGAGAAAAAGCGGCTGAAGAACAAAAAGAAGAAATCAAAGAAGCACTCAAGGGCGCAGAACTAATTTTTATTACCCTGGGAGAAGGCGGCGGAACAGGCTCTGGGGCAGCACCTGTAATTGCTGAAATCAGCAGGGAATTAAAAATTCTCAGCATAGGTATTGTGAGCCGTCCCTTCTCCTTTGAAGGCAATATCCGGCGGAAAATTGCTGAAAACGGCATCCGAAAACTAAAAGAAAACCTTGACAGCCTTATTGTCATTCCCAACGACAAATTATTACTCCTTTCAGGTCCTGAAGCAAGCATTTCCGAGGCATTCTGGAAAGGTGATGAAATACTCAGAGAAGCGGTTTTGGGAATTACTGACCTTGTTACCTCCCGGGCAATTATTAATGTGGGGCTTGCCAGCGTTAAATCGGTTTTGAAAAACTCAGGCAGGGCTGTATTCGGAACTGGAGAGGCAGAGGGAGAAAAACGAGCAGAAAAAGCGGCTGCCGCCGCCCTTAGTTCTCCCCTTGTTGAAATATCTCCCAAGGGAGCCAAGAGGGTACTGTTCAATGTTTCGGGAAGAAACATCTCTCTCGGGGAGGTTGAAGAAATAGCCAACTTTATAACCAAAGAGGTCAGCCCGGAAGCCAAAATAACCTTTGGGGCAAAAGAAGACCTCTCTCTCAAAAAGGGAAAAATAAAGGTAAATGTCATCCTCACTGATTTCTAATGGAAAAAAATACAAGGGCCAATAAAAAATCTTCTAAAAAGCGGGTTGCTGTTTTTGATTTAGACGGCACGGTCTTTAGGTCAAGCCTTCTGATTGAACTTTTAGAGGAACTGATTGAGGAAAAGATATTCCCAAAAAAAGCCCGAAAAGTATACAGCCGAGAACTCCAAAACTGGCTGAACAGGAAGGGCTCCTATGAGGATTATATAGAGAAGGTAATCCTGGCATATCACAGGTTTATAAAAAAGAAAAGGGCTGAAGATGTCTGGAAGGCGGCAAGGAAGGTGGTCTCTGATCAAAAAAACTTTACCTACCGATTTACCCGTTGCTTGGTTTCAGAACTAAAGAAAAACTACTATCTACTGGCTATCTCTGGCTCCCCCCAGGAAATGGTCAGGGAGTTTGGAAAAAAATTCGGCTTTGATAGAACATACAGCCGAATTTTTGAAACAGATAAAAAAGGAAGATTCACCGGGAAAATTCTTTTTGAAGATATGATTAAAGACAAGGGAAAAATCCTGAAAACAGTAGTCAAAAAGAAAGGACTTAATCTAAAGGACTCCATAGGGGTTGGCGATACAGAGGCCGACATCCCCTTTCTAAAATTGGTCGATTATCCCATTGCCTTCAATCCAAACCTTCAACTCTACCGCTATAGCCAAAGGAGGAAATGGCCTGTTATTGTAGAAAGAAAAAATGTTGTTTATAGGCTAAACAGAGGAAGACTGCCTCAAATAGTAAAGACAGTTCTGAAAAACCTAAAATGTCCCAGATAGAAACCTCTCTTACTCCTTCCCAAATCCTCCTTTACCTCTGCCTCTCCTTTATTGGAGGCATTTTTCTTGCCTCCTCCCTTTCTATCTCTTCTGTTCTCCTTCTGGGAATTCTGATTTTAGGAATTCTTTTTATTTCGGTGTTCTGGTCTTATAAGATCCTTGTTGTCTTGGGCTCCTGTATTCTGCTCCTGGGCATTGGGATACTAAGATATCAAAATTTTGACGCCCTAACTGAAAACAATAAACTGACAAAAAACAACGACAAGGACCAGGTGATTGTCTTAACTGGAGTAATTGTCAGGGAGCCGGAGGCCAGAGAAAGAAATACCCGATTGACAATTGAGGTAGAAACCCTAAAAGGGCAGGTAATCGGGTCTGTTAAGGGCAGGGTTCTGGTAACAACGGGAAAATATCAAAAATACCGCTATGGCGATAGGTTATGGATAAAGGGAAAATTAAAATCCCCGCCCGTTTTTGAGGACTTCAATTATCGGGACTATCTAAAAAAGCAGAGGATATATTCCCTGATGTACTTTCCCAAAATCCAACTAATTTCCCGAAACCAGGGAAACCCTATTTACGCAGGCATTCTTTCTGTCAAAAAGAAACTCCGAAATTCAATCTATCAAAACCTCTCTCCTCCCCGTGCTTCCATTCTCGCCGCCCTTATCTTGGGAGACAAGGGTCGGATTTCCAAAGAATGGAAGCAAAAATTAAATCTGGCTGGCTTGAGGCATATTGTGGCTATTTCCGGAATGCATATAGCCATCCTTACCAGCATCTCAATGACAATCCTAATCGGATTAGGGTTATGGAGGAATCAGGCATTTTATCTAACCATTGTCCTTATACCTCTATTTATCGTAATGAGCGGGCTTCAGTCCTCGGCTGTAAGGGCGGGAATTATGGGAGGACTTTTTCTCCTTGCCCAGCATTTGGGAAGAATGGCTGTCTCTTCCCGCTCGCTAATTTTAGCAGGAGCACTGATGCTTGCCCAAAATCCCCTGCTTTTGAAATCTGATGTCGGATTCCAACTCTCATTTTTGGCAATGATGGGAATTATCCATCTGGTACCCCTCTTTCAAAACTGGCTAAGGTTTATTCCCAATGCATTTCAGTTAAGAAACATTTCGTCCATGTCCCTCTCGGCTCAGATATTCACCCTGCCCCTTCTAATTTACAACTTTGGCTACATCTGCCCCTTTTCGGTTTTTAGCAATGTTCTAGTTGTCCCTATCCTCCCCTATATTATGGGAGCGGGATTTGTTTATGCCTTTGCTGGAGCAGTGTGGCAAAACCTGGGCTGGCTTTTCTCCGGCATTGTCTGGCTTCTTCTAACCTATGTAGTAGAGGTAGTAAAATTTTTCTCCGGCCTCCCTCCTCTTGTTCTAAACCTGCCTTGGCAGGGTCTGTTGCTCTTTTACCTGATTTTAACCTTCCTTGTCTGGAAATTGTTAAAAAGCCAAAAAACAAGATTTGTCAAGGTTTGACAGAAAACAGCCAAAGAGGTAAAAAAATACAATGCTTTCAATTATTATCCCAGCCCTAAACGAAGAGAAGCATTTGCCTATCCTGCTTTCCCAGATTAAAAAACAGGATTTTTCTGACTATGAGATTATTGTGGCTGATGCCGGTTCAAAAGACAAAACAAGAGAGATAGCCCGCTCCTTTGGATGTATAATCACAAAAGGTGGACTGCCGGCCAAGAGTCGAAACGAGGGAGCAAAAATAGCAAGGGGAGACATTTTTCTATTTATGGACGCTGACAACACCTATCTCCCAAATCACTTTTTGAAAACCCTCCTGAAAGAATTTAAAAGAAGAAAATTAGGAGTGGCTTCCTTTCCCATTTATCCTGACGGAAACTGGTTTGACAAGGTTGCCTATTTTTTATATAATTTGTGGACTGAAATCTCTCAAGGATTCTTACCTCATGCCACAAACTCTATTCTGATAAAACGCGAGGTGTTTGAAAAAATAAAGGGATTTGACGAGGAAATAAAAATCGGTGAAGACCATGACCTTGCCCGAAGGGCATCAAAAATTGCGCCCTTTGGGTATATCAAAACAGAGCCGGTTTTAACCTCGGTAAGAAGGTTTGAAAAAGACGGCCGGCTAAAAACCTACTCTAAATATCTTCTTGCTGGTCTTTATATGCTCCTTTTTGGTCCTGTCAAAAAACAAATTTTCAGGTACCGATTTGATGATTTAAAAGAAAAAAGAAAAAACAAACCCCCAAACAAACCCAAATGACAACAAAATTACCGGCAAGACAACTAAAATAAACTATGGACATGTATCAACTGCCAAAATTTAAGCCAAGAAAACTGCTTCCCTCAAAGTGGACTTCTTGGCAAGGTAAATTTATAGAAATAGTTTTGATAGTTTTGCTCTCCCTCTCTGCTGGAGGGGTAGGAGGAGTCTTGAGCCAAAACTACTTCTTTTCTCTGACAAAAGAACTCCTCTCAAGAACCAACATCAATCTTCCTCAAAACAACCAAGACCAAAAATTAGAGCCAATCAATCCAAAATACTCCTCCTCTATTCAGCAAGAAATGGTAATAAAGGCGGTAAAATCAGCATCCCCCGCTGTGGTAAGTGTGGTGATAACAAAGAATGTGCCAAAAATGAAACTATATTACAGAGAAGAAAACCCCTTTAAGGACTTCGGTGACTTCTTCTTTGATATTCCATTTGAATTTAAGGTCCCCTACTACAAACAAGAAGGAACAGAGAAAAAAAAGATAGGGGAAGGAAGCGGATTTATTATCTCAAAAGATGGTTTGGTTCTAACCAATGCCCATGTGGTTTCAGACAAAACCGCTGACTATACCGTTTTTACAAACGAGGGCAAAAAATACAAAGCCACGGTCTTGGCTCGAGATTCAATCAGAGATATAGCAATTGTAAAAATTGAAAGGGGAGGTCCCTTTCCCACTATCCCCTTGGGCGACTCCGACCAACTCCAGATTGGTCAGACGGTAATCGCTATTGGAAACGCTCTGGGGGAATTTAGAAACACGGTTTCAGTAGGGGTAATCTCTGGTCTAGGAAGAACAGTAACCGCCTCCGGAGGAAATATTATTGTCACCCAGGAAGATGTTATCCAAACCGACGCCGCTATTAATCCGGGAAATTCAGGCGGTCCCCTCCTAAACCTAAAAGGCGAGGCGATAGGTGTAAACTTTGCTATGGCAAGAGGAGCCCAAAATATCGGGTTTAGCATTCCTATAAATGCGGTCAAAAGAGATATTGAAGAGGTTAAAAAATATGGAAAAATCACCTATCCATTTTTGGGGGTAAGATATGTCTTAATCAACGAAAAAATCAAAGAGCAAAATGGCTTGTCAGTGGACTACGGCGCCCTGATTGTCAGAGGAAGTGGAGGAGAAGAAGCAATAATCCCCGGCTCCCCGGCAGAGAAAGCCAATCTTCAAGAGGGAGATATTATCCTTAGTTTTAATGGTGAAAAAATCACCACTCAAAACAGCCTGGCAAAAATAATAAGAAAATACAAACCGGGAGACAAGGTAACCTTGGAAATCCTAAGAGGTAAAAAAAAGAAGACCGTTGAGGTTGTTTTGGGAGAAAGAAGCGGTTAGGGCAGGGCAAACTTTTTAATCTCTTCAATGGAAATGACAGAAACCCTGCCGGATTTGTCAACATAGTTTAATCCAAGAACATTTCCCTTAATGTCAAAAAGCGCGCTACCCTGGGCTTCTTTTTCAATGATATTGATTTCAAATTCATCTTCTCCAAGGTATCTAAGAATACCCTCGTTTGCGAAATAGGCAGGTTTTTTTCCTTTAAAATCCACCCCCACCAAAAATACCCGCTCTCCCAGTTTGACCCTGCTTGGCTGAGCAAATCCAACAGTAGGAAAATCATCTCCTTTTAACTGAACCAAAACCAGATCCCTTTTGGTATCCCTTTTCAAAAGTTGGTATTTTACTTTTTCTCCCTTGAAATAAATGGTTGAAACTCCTCCCTTGGGAAAAAGTTGAGCCAAACTGACAGCCATTCCGTCTGAGGTAAGAATAAGCCCGGAGCCATTTAATCGTTTCCCTCTTTTGGTCCGTGTCTCAATTCCAACAACTGCTCCTTTTGTCTTTTCAAGGGCATCAATAAGAGCCCTATTTTCTTCAATATAAATCTTCTGGGTTTTATTTATGACGTAAACAGGGGTGGATGAAGAATTGGGTAGAGAAAAAAAAGATGTCCCCAGAAAAAGGGGCAAAAGAAACTGGCTGCCGAAAATCCCTCCTAAAATTCCCAAAACAAAAACAGCCAGAATCTTAAAAACATCCTTTAACATAAAACATTAAACAGGTACACCTTCTTTAATTTTGGAGGGCTTTCTGGAGCCAAAAATTTTAATTTTACCATTCTCAAAAGCAATCCTGACCCTATCCCCTTCCTTGACCTCTCCGGACACTATCTTTAAAGCAAGGGGATTTAATATCTCCCGCTCTATTACTCTTCTTAAAGGCCTTGCCCCAAGGTTTGGATCAAATCCTTTTTGGGCTAAAAACTTCTTTGCCGACTCTAAAACCACAAGATGAATCTTTTTCTTTTTTAACCGCTCTATTACCTTAGCCAATTCTAGGTCCACAATCTTCTTAATCTCCTCTTTGCCCAAATAATTAAAGATGATGATTTCATCAATACGATTTAAAAATTCAGGTTTAAATGTTGCCCGCAGGCTGGCCATCACCTTCTCTCTTAAACTGTCCCTTCTGGAATCCTTTTCATCCTTCACAAACCCTACCTTTGACTCCTTGGCTATTATATCCGAACCGATATTGGATGTCATAATCAGAATTGTATTCCTAAAGGAAACCACCCTCCCCTTTGCATCTGTCAAACGGCCGTCTTCCAAAATTTGAAGCAACAGATTAAAGACATCAGGATGGGCTTTCTCAATTTCGTCAAGCAAAACTACTGAATAGGGACGATGCCTGACCTTTTCAGTCAATTGCCCTCCCTCCTCATAGCCAACATAGCCGGGTGGACTGCCGATTATTTTTGAAACCGAGTGCTTCTCCATATACTCTGACATATCCAAACGGACAAGCGCCTTCTCGTCATTAAAAAGAAATTCGGCCAATGCCCGAGCAGTTTCTGTCTTTCCAACCCCTGTGGGTCCTAAAAACATAAAAGAACCCATTGGCCTATTCTCTGGAGCAATACCTGCTCTTGCTCGCCGGATAGCATTGGAAATAGCCGAAATCGCCTCATTTTGACCAACCACCCTTCTTGAAAGAATTTCTTCCATTTTCTCCAACTTCCTTGCCTCGGCTCTTAAGAGTCGGTTAACCGGAATTCCTGTCCAATCTGAAACCACCCTTGCCACATCCTCCTCGGAAATCTCCTGCCTTAAGATGGGATGCCCTTGTTGAAGGCGCCGAAGTTTACGCTCTTCTTTTTTCAGTTCCTTCATCAACCGGGGAACCTCTCCATACTTCAATTCAGCAACCTCTTGAAGATTGGCTCTGGCCGTCTCTCTTTCTATCCTAAAGCGAAGGTCTTCAAGTTGTCTTTTTATCTTTTTAATCCTTTCAATGGTTTCCTTTTCGCTCTTCCATTTGCTTTCAATGGCTTTTGCCCGTTCCTTTAGGTCGGCAAGTTGTCTCAAAAGAGCCCTTTCTTCTCTGCTGTTCTTCTTTACGGTTTTTGCTTCAATCTCCAAGGATTGAATCTCTTTTTTCAGAATATCCAGATCCTCTGGTTCTGATTCCGTCTCTAACCGTAAGCGGCTCATCGCCTCGTCCATTAGGTCAACCGCCTTGTCGGGCAAAAAACGGTCTGAGATATATCGGGCAGATAGTTGAGCGCAGGCAACAAGAGCCTGGTCGCTGATTTTTACTCCATGATGGAGTTCATATTTTTCCTTCAGTCCCCTTAATATGGCAATGGTATCAGCAATTGAGGGCTCAGCCACATAGATGGGCTGAAATCTTCTCTCTAAGGCAGGGTCCTTTTCAATGTATTTCTGATACTCCTTAAGGGTAGTGGCTCCGATAGCCCTCAATTCTCCTCTGGCTAAAGCCGGCTTCAAAAGATTTGAGGCATCCACCGCACCTTCCGCCGCGCCCGCGCCAACAATGGTATGAAGTTCGTCAATAAATAGAATATAGCGGTCCTTTGCCCGTTTGACTTCCTTCAAAAAGGCCTTTACCCTATCCTCAAATTCTCCCCGGTACTTTGTCCCGGCCACTAAAGCGCCAAGGTCCAAACTGATAATCTCCTTGTCCCGCAAACTCTCCGGCACCTGACCGGAAACAATTCTCTGGGCAAGTCCTTCCACGATGGCTGTTTTCCCCACCCCGGCTTCTCCAATTAAAACAGGATTATTCTTTGTCCTTCGGGACAAAACCTGCATTAGACGCCGAATCTCCCTTTCCCTGCCAATCACCGGATCCAATTTTCCCCTTCTGGCTTCAATACTAAGATTTCGGGCATACTTCTCTATCACCTGATATTTTGTTTCCGGCTCTGGGTCGGTAATTCTTCTTCCTCCCCGGAGAAGAGACAACTGTCTCAAAAAATCCTGATAATTCAAACCTCCATACTCCAAGGTGCCGGTGGAGCCACTAGGGTAAATGAATCTTGCCTTGTCTAAAATCTCCCTGGCTTTTGTTTGAGTAGACAAAAGAGCGAGAAAGAAGTGTTCCACCGAAATAAACTCATCCCTCATCTTCATCGCCTCATCTCTGGCTTTGTCCAAGACCTTGGCCATATCCTGGGTGAGATAAAACTGACCGAATGTTTGAGGGGTGGCAATAATCGGAATTTTATCCAAGGCAATCTCCACATTTCTCTTTAGCGCTCTAATATCTACCCCCATCTTTTGAAGCAAATTCAAAATTACGCTCTCTTCTTGAGACAATAAAACATACAAAAGGTGGAGGGCATCAATCTGCTGCTGCCCCCTCTCTCTGGCTATGTCCTGAGCCATCAGCAGCGCCTCTTGGGCTTTGTGGGTAAAATTTTGTCCTCCTGGTGTTAACATACTCATACAGTTGCTAAACTAACAAAAATTCAACAAAAAATCAAGATTTTTTAACCATTTTTCGTAGTCGAAGAGGCCAGTCGAGG
>JAGGSE010000235.1 GCA_021159225.1 bacterium | reverse complement strand
CTCGGCTCCGGAAGTTCCTAGGAAATTACCTTCCTCGCTCTTAACATTTTAGTTGTAATTGCTTTGATAACAAGTTCGGCAGGCATCTTGCCTCGGGGAGCACGGAGTCGCGGTAAGCGGTAAAAAGATTTGATTTTTTGATTTTATTTTGCTAAAAAAATCAGGGACCTATTATGAAACCAAAAATCACCTTTCCCTATTGGGGAAATTATACCATTGCCTTTAAGACCTGGGTTGAAGGATTGGGATTGGAATCAGTTGTTCCCGAGAAAACAACCCAAGAAAGCATAAAAGAAGGTGCCCGGATAGCCCCAGAAATGTACTGCTTTCCCTTAAAGGCAAATCTGGGCAATTACCTCGGGGCAATAGAAAAAGGAGCGAATACCATAATTATGGTTACCGCCTTGGGGGGCTCATGTCGCTTGAGATACTACGCTGATGTTCAGAAAAAGGTTTTGCTGGAAAATGGCAAAAAGGTTGATTTCATTACATTTGACCAGTCACCGATAGACATTTATAGAAAGTTAAGGTATGTCAGCGGTCTCCCTTTTTTGAAGATATTGAAGGTGCTGTGGTTTGGCTATAGAAAACTGCGTCTTATTGAAACATTGGAAAGAAAGGCTCAATATTTAAGGCCAAGAGAGAAAAACAAAGGAGAAACAGATTCCCTTTTAAGAAGGGCATTTGACAAACTGGAAAAAATTGAGACATTCAAGCAATTGAGAAAATTTGAGAAGGAAATCCGGGCACAGATTTCAAAGATAGAAATTGAGCAAAGAGAGGTGCCCCGGGTGGGGATAGTGGGAGAAATTTTTACTGTTTCCGACCCGAGTGTTAATCATGACATTGAGAAAAGATTGGGGCAGGAGGGGGTTGAGGTCCATCGGGAGATGGACATAACCTATCATCTGAAAAAGCGAATTTTTCCCTGGAAGGACTGGACCATCCAGAGAAAGATAAAACCCTATCTGGGCTCAACCGTGGGAGGCCATGGAAGGGATGCTATTTACGAAATGTTAAACTATGTGAAAGAAGGATTTGACGGCGTGATTCAATTGCTGCCATTTGCCTGTATGCCTGAGTCCAGCGTTAGGCCGATTTTAGAAAAGATTCACCAAGACAGCGGTATTCCCTTTTTGTCTTTATCGCTGGATGAGGAGGTGGCCGAGGCAGGAGTGCAGACCCGGCTGGAGGCATTTGTTGATTTGGTTAAAGCATACCATAAAAAGAAAAAGGTAAAAACAAATTCTGACCGCTGACCAATTTAACTATGAAATGTTTTTTAGGCGTTGATATCGGTTCTGTTTCAACAAAGTTTGTTTTAATTGACCAGAAGGGAGAGGTTCTGTACAGCACTTATTTTCGCACGGAAGGCGACCCGATTGGATCCCTTAAGAAGGGTTTGAGGTGGCTGGAAGAGTTTATAAAAAGCCAGGGTAAAGACATTGAGATTTCAGGGCTGGCAACCACCGGCTCAGGCAGATATCTTGCCTCGGCGGTTTTGGGCGCTGACATAATAAAGAATGAAATTACTGCTCATGCCAAGGGCGTTACCCACTTTATGCCTGAGACCCGGACAGTAATTGAGATTGGCGGACAGGACTCAAAAATTATTATTTTGGAAAACGGGGCGGCTGTGGATTTTGCCATGAACCTGCTGTGCCTGAAAGGGGATGCAAAAATAACCACCAATCCCAGTTATAACCCAACCCCGATTAGGGAGATTAAGATTGGCAAAAGGGTGCTGACCCATCAAGGAAGATTTATGCCTGTAGAGCAGGTTTACGAGAGAAGATATAAGGGGCAGATGATAGAGATTGAGGTTTTCAATGTTGGAAAATTAGAGGCCACCCCGGAACATCCTGTCTGGGGACTAAGAAGAAACAATATTGCTGTCTATAAGTTGGCAGAACAACAGGATTGTAAAAACCAACATACCAAGCAGAGGAACTTCTCTTGGGAGCCCAGACCTATCCCAGCAAAGGAACTTCGGGAGGGAGATTTTGTTATTATTCCTTTGTCTGGATTTAAAAAAAGATTTTGCGATTTTATAAGTCAAGAGAAGAAACAGGACTATAGGTTTTTTATCTACAAAAATTGGTTATTTGCGCCAATTAGGAGAATTAGAAGATATCAATTTGAGGGCTTAGTTTACAATTTGCGGGTCAAGGGTGATAGTTCCTATGTTGCCAATTTTGTAGGAGTGCATAACTGCGCTGCCGGAACCGGGGCGTTTCTTGACGCCCAGGCATTTAGGCTGGGTATCCCGGTTGAGAAGTTTGGGGAGTTTGCCCTTAGGTCAAAAAACCCGACAATAATCTCCTCCAGATGTACGGTATTTGCCGAATCGGATATGATTCATAAACAGCAGGTGGGGCATAAGGTAGAGGATATCATCGCCGGACTCTGTCAGGGAATGGCAAGAAATTATTTGGCCGGGGTTGCCAGAGGGAAGAAGATAAATCCGCCGATTGTTTTCTTGGGAGGTGTCTCTGAAAATGTAGGAATGAGATGGGCGTTTAAGGAAGAACTAAAACAGGAGATTATTGTTCCAAAATATAATAAGGTAATGGGAGCCTTGGGAGCCGCCCTTTTGGTAAGGGAATCTCCGCCCCAAAAGACAAGGTTTAGGGGATTTGCTGTTTCCGAAAAGGAGATTAAGACCACCTCCTTTATTTGTCAGGGTTGTCCCAATCACTGCGAGGTTATTGAGGCAAGGATTGACGGCAAGGTGGTTGCCCGGTGGGGAGACAGATGCGGGAGGTGGTCAAACCTAAAGTACTAAAGGCAATTTTTATTCCCTTCGGTTTTATTGCCAAACTGGTTTGATTTTTTTGGTTCAGTTTTTTATAATTGCCAAATAACATGCTGGAGTTTTCTGTAGCAACAGAAAAAATTTTTAGTTTTTTGGGCTTTCCTATAACCAATACATTTTTTTGGGCTCTGGTTTTGTCAATAGGAATTTTTGTTTTTTTCTTCTTTGCCTTCAAAAAAAGAAAGATTATCCCTGGTCCTTTGCAGAATTTTCTTGAATGGATATTGGAGGGCTTGTTTAATTATATTGACGGAATTACCGGGGAGAGAAAAAAGACATTGGAAATTTTCCCCCTTGCCTCTTCCTTATTTATTCTCATTTTTTGCGCCAACCTTTTGGAGGTTTCCCCGGGATTGGGGGTTTTTCATTTCATAAGGTCGCCCAGTTCTGACCTTAACTTCACCCTTGCTTTAGCCATTGTTTCAATGATTTTTGTGGAGGCATTGACCCTTAAAAACCTGGGTCTCCCAAGGTATCTTAAGAAATACTTTAATTTCAAAAATCCGATTCTTCTTTTTGTGGGACTCTTTGAACTAATGGGTATATTGACAAGGATACTCTCCTTGGCCGTTCGGCTTTTCGGAAATCTTTTTGCCGGAGAGGTTCTTCTGATAATTGCCGCTTTTTTATGCGCCTATATCCTCCCCTTGCCTTTTTTGGGGCTGGAAATTTTTGTCGGCTTTGTGCAGGCATTGATTTTTTCTTCCTTGACTGTTATTTTTTATGTCGCTGCCACCGAGCAAACAGAAGAATAAGACAAGGTTTTTTTATGCCCTGTCTTTGGGAATGGAATTGGGTTTTTTAATCGCTATTCCCTTAATAATTTTCCTACTGTTGGGATTGTTTTTAGACAAGAAATTCGAGACCTTCCCAATTTTTTTAATTTGTGGTATACTGATAGGATTAGGCGCCACATTCGTGGACGTCTATTATTTGGTTTTGCCTTTTTTGGAAAAAAGGTCGGGAAAAAGGTCGGTTGATAAACAATAAATAAAAAATCAAATTTTTAAATAAAGAAGTATGGATCCACTTTCTGTTAAAAATTTAGCCGCCGCTTTGACAATTACCCTCGGCGCGGTAGCCCCAGCAATAGCCATAGCGATGATTGGGTCAAAGGGAGCAGAGGCAATAGGAAGAAATCCGGAAGCCGCTTCCAAGATTCAGACCGGGATGATATTGGCTATCGCTTTTGCCGAAGCCATTGCCATTTACGCCCTGGTGGTAGCCATTTTGATTAAATTCGTGGGATAAAATAATAAGGTATGGAGATACTTAATGCCTTGGGAATCCATTGGAAGATCCTTTTGGGCCAGATAATTAATTTCCTGATTCTTTTGTATCTCCTTAACAGGTTTGTTTTTAAGGGCTTTCTGGACCTCTTGAACAAAAGGAGAGAAAAAATTGAGTCGGGAATTAAAAAAGAGCGGGAGTACACAGAAAAGATTGAGATGACAAAAAAAGAAAGGGAGGAGGTTTTGAAAAGGGCCCGGGAGAGGTCTGTCCGGGTTTTGGAAGAAGCAGAGAAAAAAGCCA
The DNA here is from genome assembly GCA_021159225.1 of bacterium. Lineage (GTDB taxonomy): Bacteria > Patescibacteriota > Minisyncoccia > Minisyncoccales > JAGGSE01 > JAGGSE01. Next base: position 9,157 of record JAGGSE010000235.1, on the reverse strand, counting down.
AGGAAAGAGAAAAGGAAATCCTGACCTTGGCTGAAAAGGAGAAACAAAGAATGATAGAAGAGGGAAAGAAGATAGGGAAGATAGAAGCGGCTCGTCTTAAAGAGGAACTGTTCCGGAAGAATATAGAGTTGGTTTCTCTTTTGGCTGAAAAAATCCTGAAGGAGAAAATTGACCCGGAAAAGGATAAAAAATTTATTGAGGAGAAATTGACCCAATTAAAATATGAGGGGTGAAGAAGAGAAAATTGCCAAACTCTTGATTTCGGCAGGGAAAAAGCAAGGCGAAGAAGAGGCAAAACACCTCTTCCAATTATTAGTTCAATTGTTGAGGAAAAAGAGAAAACTGTATCTTTTGGGCAAAATTTTAAAAGAGGTCAAAAAAGAGGAAGAAAAAGAGCAGGTAGAGATTATCTTGGCAAGGGAGTTTGATATTCAGACAAAAAGAAAGATAAAAGAGGAGGTAGAACAACTTTTTAATGGAAAGGAGGCAAAGATAACAATCAAAGAAGGAATTATTGGCGGATTTCTGGCAAAGAGCAAAGATTACCTGATTGATGGTTCAATAAAGGGAATGATAAACAGGTGCTTGAATAATTTGACCCTAAGTTTTGATATTTAAGTTCATTTATGTCTATTTATCAAACGCTAAAAAAAGAAATAGAAAAATTGGACCTGAAGCCGGAAAAGGAGGAGATTGGTCAGGTTTTGGAGGTGGGCGATGGAGTTGCCCGTCTTTCCGGCTTGCCCTATGTGAAAAATTTTGAGGTAATTGAGTTTGAAAGAACAAAAATAGAAGGGGTGGTTTTGAACCTAGAGGAGGATAGTGTGGGGGCGATTATTCTGGGCGATTTTTCAAGGATAAAAGAATCAGATATTGCCAAACGGACCGGAAGGATTTTGTCCTGTCCGGTGGGAGAGGAACTTATTGGCAGGGTGATTGACCCCTTGGGAAGACCCTTGGATGGAAAGGGGCAGATAAACTCGGAGAAGGACTATCCCTTGGAGAGAATCGGTCCATCGGTGATGGAAAGAGAGCCGGTAAATTATCCTCTTCATACCGGCATAAAACTGATTGATGCTTTGATTCCTATTGGTAGAGGCCAGAGGGAACTTTTGTTGGGAGACAGAATAACCGACAAGTCGCCGGCGGCTCTTACCTGTATTTTGAATCAAAAAAAGGAGCCAAAAAGACCTATTTGCGTTTATGTTGCTGTGGGCAAAAAAGAGGCGGAAATTGCCAGAACGGTTGAACTTCTCCGAAAGGCTGGAGCAATGGATTATACTATTGTGGTCGCCGCTCCCGCTTCCAGCCCGGTTTCCTTTTGGTATCTGGCTCCCTATGCCGGCTGTGCTCAAGGCGAATACTTTATGCACAAGGGAAGGGATGCCTTGGTGGTTTACGATGACCTGACCCAGCACGGCTATGCTTGGCGTCAGATTGCCCTTATTTTGAGAAGGCCACCGGGCAGGGAGGCCTATCCCGGGGATATATTTTATTTACACTCCCGGCTTTTGGAGAGGGCGGCAAAATTGAACAAAGAAAAGGGAGGTGGTTCCTTGACCGCTTTGCCTATTATTGAAACCCAGCAGTCAGACCTCGCTTCTTATATTCCCACAAATGTTATTTCAATCTGCGATGGTCAGATCTTTTTTGATGCCGGGCTTTATTTGAAGGGGCAAAGACCGGAGGTAAATATCGGCTTGTCAGTATCAAGAGTGGGCTCTGCCGCCCAGACAAAGGCAATGAAGAAGGTCGCCGGGAGGTTGAAACTGGAGTTGGCTCAATTTTTGGAATTGGAGCAATTTTTGGAGTTTATTGAGGAGGTGGACCCGGAAACAAGAAAACGGTTGGAGCGGGGAAGGAGAATTAGAGAAATACTGAAACAAAAAATGTTGTCTCCTCTGCCCTTTGAAAAAGAGGTGGTTGCTATTTACGCGGCAGTGGAGGGCTTTTTGGACAATGTCAAACTTGAGGATGTAGGAAGGTTTGAGGAGGAACTATTTAAAACGATTGAGGCTGAGAAGGCAGATATTTTTGGGAAAATTAGAGAAAGCCGGGAGTTTGACCAAGAGGTCAGGAGCGAACTGGATAAAATTATTCATTCCTTAGTTAAGAAATATGCACCCGAAGGAGATTAAGGGGAAAATAGATGTCACCCAGGGGCTTTCTAAAATAACCCGTGCTTTGGAATTGGTTTCTGCCGTGAAAATGAAAAGAGCCCAGCGTTTTGCTTTGAATTCAAGACCCTTTACCCAGGTGGTTTTAGAGATTTTGGAGAACCTAGAAGACCATCCTCAAGAAATAAAAAAATCAATTTATTTTCAGAAAAGGTCTGTTGATAAAACGTTAGCCGTGGTTATCAGTTCGGACAAGGGATTCTGTGCCGCCTTTAATAAAAATATTTTGAGTTTTACCCGAAAATCTATTGAGAAATTAAAGAATGTTGAGATTTTTGCGATAGGAAAGAAGGCGGGAAAATTTTTTCAAAAGGCAGGGTATCGTGTTTTGGTTGAGTTTAGCGGAATCGGCGACTACGGAAGAGTAGAGGATACAAGGGCTATTGCTGATAAGATTTTGGACTATTTCCAGAAAGGGAGGTTTCAGGAGGTTTTTCTTTACTATACCGACTTTGTTTCCTCTTTCACCCAAAAACCGAGAGAGGTTCAACTTCTTCCCTTGGATATGAAAATTATTAAAGAAACCCTGAAACACTACCAATTAAAAAATGCCGCCAGACCAGAGTCCCCTTTTCCCTTAGGCAGAAGATATTACACCCTGCTTGAGCCATCGCCAGGCGAGATATTTGAGGCACTGGTTCCCCGTCTGATTGCCTATTTGATACACCATTCTATTTTGGAAGCCAATGCCTCGGAACATTCTGCCCGGATGATGGCAATGAGAAGGGCAAACGAGAACGCTGAGGATATTTTAAGGCGCCTTACCTTGGAATATAACAAAGCCAGGCAGGCACAGATTACCGCTGAGGTCTGCGAGATTGGCACGGCAAAAGAGGCAACTGCCTAAATTTATAAACAGCAACTATGGGAAAAATCGTTCAGGTTATAGGTCCAGTCGTTGACGTGGAATTTGAGGGAGAAACCCCTCCAATTTTGAACGCCCTTAGGGTAAAAAGAAATAACCTCATTTTGGAGATTGAACAGCACATAGGGGAAACCAGGGTTCGGTGTCTGGCAATGGGTCCAACCGAGGGATTAAGAAGGGGCGAAGAGGTGGAGGACACAGGGACGACTATAAAAACGCCTGTTGGCAAAGAGGTGATGGGCAGGGTTTTGAATGTTTTGGGAGAGCCCATTGACCAAAAGGGCGAGATAAAAGCAAAAGAAAAATGGTCTATCCACAGAAAACCCCCAAAACTGACAGAGCAGGAAACCAAGGTGGAGATTTTAGAAACCGGGCTGAAGGCAATTGACCTGTTAGCCCCTATTCCGAAGGGAGGAAAGGCAGGACTTTTTGGCGGAGCCGGAGTGGGAAAGACCGTTTTGATTCAGGAATTAATTAGAAATGTGGCTGAGGTTCACAAGGGTTATTCTATATTTACCGGAATTGGGGAGAGGTCAAGAGAGGGAAATGATATTATTCTTGAAATGGAAAGAGCCGGGGTTTTGAAAAACTGCGCCTTGGTTTTTGGCCAGATGAACGAACCGCCGGGGGTAAGGTTTAGGGTTGGATTTACCGGGCTTACCCTGGCTGAATACTTTAGGGATGTAGAAAAAAGGGATGTGCTTCTGTTTGCCGACAATGTTTTCCGGTTTGTCTTGGCAGGGGCTGAGGCATCTGCCCTTTTGGGAAGAATTCCCTCCCAAACCGGTTATCAGCCCACCCTTTTTTCAGAGGTGGCAGAGTTTGAGGAGCGTATTACCTCAACTGATTCCGGTTCAATCAGTTCTATTCAGGCGGTTTATGTTCCAGCGGACGATCTTACCGACCCGGGCGTGGTTTCGGTTTTTGGTCATTTGGATTCCTCAATTGTTTTATCAAGGGAGATTGCCGACTTGGGCATTTATCCCGCTCTTGACCCCCTGGAGTCCTCTTCCAAGGCATTGGATCCCCAGATAGTCGGAGAAGAACATTATCGTGTCGCTCAAGAGGTAAGGAGGATTTTGAAAAGATACAGGGAATTGAGAGATATTATCTCAATTTTGGGGATGGAGGAGTTGTCCGAGGAAGACAAACTGATAGTTCAGCGGGCAAGGAAGATACAGAGATTTCTGTCTCAGCCCTTTTATGTGGCTGAGGTGTTTACCGGTAGGAAGGGGCAGTATGTCCCATTAAAAGATACAATTGAGGACTTCAAGAAAATTATCTCCGGCGAACTTGATTCAAGAAGAGAAGAGGACTTCTATATGAAGGGAAGGATAGAATAATTACGTATTTGCTAATCAATTTGGTTACAGATTTGCTGAGGCATCTTGCCTCGGGGAGCACGAAGTCGCCGTAAGTAGTAAGAAGTAGTTTATTCCCAGGCGCTTCTATATCTCGCCGAGCCGTCCATACCTTTTCTGAAACGCAAACCCATTCTGGGGCTCGGCTGCGATATGCTCCCCTTGTCAAGATACCTCAGCAGAGAGATTATCAAGAATTGCTACCGAATTGATTAGGTAGTACAAATAATAGGATGCTGGTAAAAATTATTTCATTAGAGGGGATAGTTTATCAGGGCGAGGCAGAAGCGGCTATTGTTCCCGGCAAGCAGGGGCAATTGACAATCCTCGCCCATCATATCGGTTTGATTACTCCCCTTAAAAGAGGAAAGATAAGAATAAAAGAAGGTGATGACAATCAAAGAAGTTTTAAGATTGAGCAGGGGGTTTTGGAGGTCGGTCCCCAGGGAGCGAATATCTTAATGACCCCCAGTCCGTTTTAATTATGAAAATTTTGGTTCTTGGTTCAGGAGGAAGAGAGGATGCCTTGGTTTGGAAAATCAGTCAGAGTCCTCTTGTTTCCAAAATTTACTGCGCGCCCGGAAACGGAGGCATCTGCTCAAGAGAAAAAACAGAGTGCCTCCCCTTCAAGACAGAGGATGTTTCTAAACTGGCTGACTTTGCCTTAAAGGAAAAGGTAGATTTAACTGTAGTTGGTCCGGAGGCGCCCTTGGTGGCAGGAATTGCTGATCTGTTTGAACAAAAGGGCTTGAAGGTCTTTGGGCCCAAAAGAGCGGGAGCCCGGCTTGAGGGAAGCAAGGTATTTGCCAAGGATTTTATGGAAAGATACGGAATCCCCACTGCCTTTCACAAAACCTTTGAGGATTCAAGGGTTGCCCGCGACTACGCCTTGGATAATTTGCCCTTGGTTGTTAAAGCCGACGGCTTGGCTGGCGGCAAGGGCGCTATTGTTTGCAAAACCAAAGAAGAAGCAGAAAAGGCAATTGAACGAATAATGGTAAGAAAGGAATTTGGTCCTTCGGGGGAAAGGGTGGTCATTGAGGAATTTTTAGAGGGGGAGGAGGCAACATTTATGATTTTAACCGACGGAAATAGAGTTATTGCCTTGCCCCCGGCTCAAGACCACAAGGCTGTTTTTGACGGAGACAAAGGACCCAACACCGGCGGAATGGGCGCTTATGCTCCGGCTCCGGTTGTGGACGAAGAAAGAAAAAAAGAGATAATTGAAAAAATTGTCAAGCCAACCTTAGACGGGCTTGAAAGGGAAGGAATAGACTATAGGGGATGTCTCTATTTCGGCTTGATGCTTACAAAGCGGGGACCCTGTGTTTTGGAATTCAACTGCCGTTTTGGCGACCCGGAGATTCAGCCTCTGGTAATGCTGATGGAAAGCGATATTGTCCCCTTTTTGAAAGGAGCGGCTGATGGCAAATTGAAGGGAGAGATTAAGTGGAAAGAAGGAGCGGCGGTTTGTGTAATTATGGCTTCAGGCGGATACCCGGGCAGGTATGAGAAGGGCAAAGAAATAAAGGGATTGGATGAGGTTTCAAAGATGAAGGATGTGGTCGTTTTTAATGCCGGCGTTTCAAGGGAGAATGGAATTTTGAAAACAGCCGGAGGCAGGGTCCTGGCGGTAACAGCGAGGGCAGACAACCTAAAGCAGGCAATCGGTTTGGCATATCAGGCGGTAGACAAAATCTCTTTTGAGAACGAGCATCATCGCACCGACATTGGCAGAAAGGCTCTAAAATAATGTTAAAATTTATCAATCTTATTTCCGGCTCCGGGTCAACAAATCTGGCAATACTCAAGGCAGAGAAAGCGGGAGGGAGATTGTATAATTTGACCCGAACCGTGGCTATCATTTCAAGCAATCCGGAAGCAGAAGGAATTAAAAGGGCAATTCAGACCGGATTTCCAAAAAAGGAAATTTTTGTTGTTTATCCCCAAAAGGGGAATTTAGCCAGTCAACTCTTGGAGATATTTAACAGGTACAAACCTGACTATTTTCATCAGTTGGGGTGGATGCCTAAGACCCCGATTGAGGTTTTAAGGCAGTACAGAGGATTGAATCAGCATATGGGCCCCGGAGGAAAGGGAATGTATGGAGTAAGGAGGGTTTATGCCTTCAAACTTTTTTGCCAGCGGATTGGAGAACAACGTCCCTTTCCTGTTTTTTGCCAATGGGTGGCTCCGGAATATGATGCCGGAAAGACAATTTATTTAAGAGAAGAAGAAATCAAGTCGGAGGAAAGCCCAGAGGAAGCGGCAGAGAGATTATTGAAAGTTGAGCACGAGGTCCAGATTGAGGGAAGATATCATTTGGCAAAAAATGACTTCAAAGAGAGGCATGTTCCCCAGATTGCCAAAAACGAGAAGGAAAAAGAAATTTTATCCTGGGCAATAAAGCAGGCAATAAAGGCATATCCTTAGCTTTTTTATTTGTACCTAGTAACAATTCTTGACAATTTCTTTGCTGAGGTATCTTGACTAAGGGGAGCATATCGCAGCCGAGCCCCAGAGTAGGTTTGCGCTTTAGAAAAAGGTTTGTGAGGCTCGGTCAGATTTTGGAAGCGCCCGGGAATAACTACTTCTTACTAGTTACGGCGACTTCGTGCTCCCCGAGGCAAGATGCCTCAGCAAGCTTGTTACCAAAGCGGTTAGCAACTAGATTTTACTGTTTTCAGAATGAGGGGAGTAATGTCAATCTGAGAGATGCCGGGATTATTGATTGTGTTTGTGAGGTAGATTTTGCCAAATCTTTTCTTGATTTTTTTTACTCCCTTGGCAAGGGTGCCGTGAACCGCCAGACAAAGGAGTTTTTTTGCTCCGTATTTTTTTATCAACGCCCCGATTTCTAACAGGGTAGTGCCGGTTCCTATAAGGTCGTCAACCAGACACACGCTTTTTCCCTTTATCTTTTCTGCCAAGGGTTCAGGGAGGAATACCTCAACCTGAAAAGAATTTTTCCTCTTTTTCTCTAATCCCGGAAGGTTAAACCTTCTCTGTCCCCCTTGGTCAGTGGCTAAAAATAGAATATTTTTCCCCCAGTCGCGCCTTGCTCTCTTCATTAGAAAAGGAACGGCCGAGACATTTTCCAAAAGGGGTATTTTTTTTACCCAGTTCTTTTTTCCAAAGTGGCAGTCAATGGCATAGATTTTTTTAACCTTATAATAATCTGTCAACTTTTGGACAATGGCTTTGGCGGCGTTTGTTTCTCCCTCTTCAAAAACCTCATCCTGTCTTCCGTAGGGGAAATAGGTAAAAAAGACCTCGGGTTTTATTTTATGTTCTTTAAGAATTTCTAAAATTAGTTCCAATTCAATTAAGCCGTCATTGGGCCGGGGAAGGCCTGAATGAACAACAATTACCCTTTTCCCCTTCATCTTTTTTACCTCCGGCAGTTTGACATAAATCTCTCCGTCGGGAAAATATCTTTTGCCTTCCCGATTGGTCCCGGGCAAGACAGCGCCCTTCAAGGTAGGAAGAAAATGTTCTGCATTGGAACTTAAAATAAAGCACTTTTTCATTTTCCCCATTTTAAGATAACATTGCCTTAAAATCAAGCATTCCTATTAGTCATCTGCCTAAACTCTTCTTTTTTCTCTTTCTCAAAAACCCTTTACCCTCCACGACTTGCCAAAAAAAGAACGGCCGCGAACAATTTAAAGGATTGACTTAAAAAAGTTAAATTTCTTGCTTGACAAATACCCTTGTTTCTAATATTATAGAAACAAGGTAGATTTTTGATTAAAAAAATCGAAACAATATGACAAAAAAAGAAATCATTTGGCGAGAAATCTTATTTCAAGCCATTGAGAATAAAAAATTTGAATTCACTCAAAAAGAATTGGCTCAAAAATATGGTTTTTCTTTAAGCACGGTTTTTAATGCTCTAAAAATTCCCAGAGAAGCAAATATTATTGAAGGAAAAAGAGGATTTAGAATTCAAGATATAGAGAAATTCTTATACCTTTGGGCAACTTTTAGAAAAATCAAAAAAGATATTATTTATCAAACCGCAGTAAAAAAAGGAGTTTTAGAGATCGAAGGAGAAGTACCGCCTAATGTAATTTTTGCTGCCTACACTGCTTTTTTGAAAAAATATAAAATAGCCCCGGCAGATTATGATAAGGTTTATGTTTATCTTGAAGAAAAAAATTTAAAAGAAATTAAAAACAGATTTCCTCCTCAAAAAGGTTATCAAAATTTAATTGTCTTAAAATCCGACCCTTGGCTAAAAAATTTTGGAGAATTAACTCCAGATTGCCAAACCTTTGTTGATTTGTGGAATTTACCAGAATGGTATGCCAAAGATTTTCTAAATGCTTTAAGAGAAAAAATGTTGGAATGATGCGAATTAATGCGAATTTTTTATACGAATGATGCGAATTAAATATGATGCGAATTAAATTATGAGGACTAAAGAATTTTAAATCCAGAATTGCTTTTAAATGACAATTCGTATCATTCGTATCCGTAATTCGTATCAATTCGCATCAGTCTCCTTATATCAGCCAATTCGTATCATTCGTATCCATAATTTGTATCAATTCGCATCAGTCCTATGGAATACTACCACGATTTGATAACTGAAAAAAGCTTTAAGATTCTTCAAGATTTGAAGAGAGAATTTGATTTTATTCTCATTGGCGGTTGGGCAATTTTTTTATACACCAAGGCATTAAAGTCAAAAGATATTGATATTATTGTTGATTATGCTCATACTCATAATGCTATTAAGAATTTACTTT
>JAGGSE010000100.1 GCA_021159225.1 bacterium | reverse complement strand
ATTCAAGCCAATATCTTAAGAAAATAAGGAAAGAATATTTAAAAACAAAATCAAAAAAGAGAAAGGCAGGCTTATTAGGGAGGCAGTTAAAAGAACTCAGTTTTTCCTAAGCATTTTTAGGAATAGATATTGAGTTTTTATTCCTTAAATTAGCCATCACTTTTATTATATTTCTTTCGAAAATTCTGAATTTAAAGATAACTCAAACTTGACCAATTTTTCTACCTCCTCTAACTTCTTCCGTAAATTTGGATGAGGGGCCCTTTTTTCTCTCCAACTTTTCTCTTTTATAGAATCAATTTGCTTTTCTATTTGTTCTTTGAGAAAATTAAAAATTTTTTTCTCCCGTGGAGTTTTTTCTTTTAGAGAAGTGATTGAATTTATTCCGCTTTCTAAAATTTCTAGTGGAAGATTAAGCAAGAAAGCGGGGAGATATTCAATGTGAGGGTAAGGTTGAGGTTTTCCACCTTCAAATCTTATTCCATATGTTAGTGAGGTGCCCTTATGGGTATTTCTATCAAAAAGTCTCTTCTGCTTTTCACCAACTGAAGGTGAAAAGGAATCATCTACAGAAACATCAATGGCGAAGTCTATCTCTCCCCTTTCTTTATTTACTACTAAAAGATCCACTTTACTCTTTCTATCATCAAAAGGGGAGGTTCTTAAGACCAAAAATTTATCTCCTAAAAACTTTTGAAGCAAAAGAGTAACAAAAATTTCCCCTTTTTCTCCTCCTCTCACTTCTTCTTTTTCTTCTATTTTCTCTAATGATAACCTTCCTCTGTATTGATTTATCTTTACCTCTTTTAATCTTTCTGTATGTCTATCTACTGTCTCCTCAGGAAGGATATCTTTAAATTCCTCCATGTCAATCCTTAATCTCTCATTTACCGGCACTCCCGATTCTCTGAAATTGTCAGCCTGCTTCCTTAATAAATTTTCTAATAATCTATTTTCTCCTTCTTCTTTCTCTTTCTGAAATCTTTTTAGACTCTCAATTCTTTCTCTCATAGATTTTGTGCACGGTCAGACCGTGTACTATTCTTTCCCGACGATGTTGGTCCAATGTAAACTGAACTGGTTATTCTATTAGTATATCAAAAAAACATTAGAAGTAAAATGCGACCTATCCATTATTTTTTAATTCGTTTATTATATTTTTAGTATCTATGTATCCTGGTCCATAAGTAGGCTGCTAAATCGTATTAGACAATTTAGGTAGACAACCGAAGTGGTTTTCTGTTTTAGTTTATTTTGATAAATAAGATTATTTTGGTATAATGGTGTATAAGAGATTTTGATGGAGGCCTATGCCTACTTTCCCAAAAAATTTCCCTTCTCATTTTCCCAAATCAAAGAAGGAGGAAGCAGAATTTGGAAAGGGGAAGGAAGACATTTTAATCTGTAAGAAATGTAAATCGGTTTATTGGTACAAAGAATGGCATCACCAACTTGATGATTATCCGGGCTTAAGAAAATCAAAGAGATTGAAATTTACTATTTGTCCTGCTTGTCAAATGATATTAGATGGAAAGTTTGAAGGAGAGATAATTTTGGAAGGGGTACCGGAGAAATTAAAGAAAGAAATTAAAAAATTGGCTCAGAATTTTGGCAAACGGGCTTTTGAAAAAGACCCTTTAGATAGGATAATTTCTATTAAAGAAAATAGAGAAGGAGATGTTAGAATCTTAACTACTGAAAACCAATTGGCTCAAAGATTAGCAAAAAAGATAAAGCAGACCTTTGCCCAAAAAGGAAAGATTTCAATCTCTCATTCTAAAAAAGAGTCCACCTTAAGAGTAAAAGTCAAATTTTAATAAATTTTTTGAAAAGATTTTTTCTTTCTAATGGCTCTATGTCTATTCTTTTGGTTCGGTATTTGAGGTGGCATTTTGGGGACCAGACGAGGAAGATTTTAAGGGGCTGGAGAAACTTTTTGGCATTTGGTATATATTTTTTTTCCATTACCCTTCTTTTGAAGACCCTTTTTTCTCCTTGGAAAAGGATTAGTTGGTCTGCTGGCAGGGGTTTTGATTTGGGGGAGCGATTCCTTGTTTTATTTTCTAATCTTTTTTCTCGGTTTTGTGGAGCAATAGCAAGAATCCCTGTTATTTTAATGGGGATATTTTTTGAGTTGTTGGTATTGGTTTTTGGGGCAGGTTTGTTTTTGGTTTGGTTTGCTCTTCCTTTTCTTTTAATTTTTTGCTTTATTCTTGGGCTTATTCTTTCATTTTAATCAGTTATGTTTAATCTAGAAAAATCAGCCGTTTTTGAAGCAGTCCGGTTAGAAAAGAACCCCCTCTTTCGCTTCGCTTCTCTTTTTAAGAAGGTCTTTTTTCTCCTTTCTTTACTTTTTTTGGTCTTGAAACTTTGGGGTCTGTTTTTGATATTTTTGGACCTAACTGTTGCCTATTATCTTTTGGATTGCTTTTTTAATTCAGCAGTTAAGCATCCGAAATTGAAGGTCAAAATTGAAAAGGCAATAACCTCTCCTCAAGAATACAATTTAGCCGATTTATTTAGTTTTGAGGTTGCTAAGGCAATTTACACTGCAGAAAACGATGGGACCCGCCTTCTCTACAATCTTATTACCCAGCAGGCAAAACTTCGTTTTGTCTTTTACCGCTGTCTTTTAAACCCAAAAGAAATAAGAAAACTGCTTTTGGCTCATTTGAGGTATTCAAGCAGGTTGTCTGAGAATTTAACAGAAAAGAAAGGTTTAGAATTTCAGAGGATTCTTGAGGATTCTTTGAAAATTGCCCGAAAAAGGGGAAAGGAGAGGATTGAAATGGGAGATGTTCTTATTTCTTTGGCAAAAAACAATCCTGTATTCAAGAAGGTGTTGGTTGACGCCCGATTGAAGCCGGAGGATATTGAGAATGTGGTGGAATGGTTAGAGAGGATAGAGAAAAGAATCCAGAAAAGAAAAAGGTTTTGGGAAAAGGAAAATCTTTTACAATTGGGCTCTATTGGCAAAGATTGGGCCACTGGCTATACGCCCACCTTGGATAGATTTTCTACAGATATATCCGCTATTGCCAGAAGGAAGTTTTTCTTCAGCCAGATGGTAGGAAAACAGGAGGTGCTCGAGGAGGTGGAAAGGATTCTTTCCGAAAGAGAGATTAATAATGTTTTGCTTGTAGGCCAGCCGGGTAGCGGCAGAAGGTCTCTCATTGAGTTTTTAGCCCTTAAATCTCTGCTGGGCAAAAGTTTGCCCGAGGTTAATTATAAGAGGTTTTTAGAATTAGACCTATCTTCTCTTTCCGCAGAGGCAAAAGATATGGATGAGTGCGAGGCTCTTCTGGAGGCAGTTTTTCGAGAAACAGCCAGAGCAGGGAATATCGTTTTGGTAATTGACCGTTTTCACAATTTTATCAGAAGCAAGCCCGCTCCAGGGATACCTAACATCACTGGCGCTCTGGTGCCTTACCTTTCTCTTCCCCAGTTTCAGATTATCGCTATTACCAATTATGTCGGATTGCATAAAGAAATTGAAGCAAAGCCATCTGTTCTAAACCTCTTTCAAAAGGTGGAGGTCCCTGGTGTTTCAGAAAAGGAAGCCCTATTAATACTTGAGGATATGTCTGCCTATTTGGAATTTAGATACAAAAAATTTATTTCCTATCAAGCGCTTAGAGATATAGTAAGGTATTGTTCCGAGTATTTTCCTTCTCTGCCCTTTCCGGAGAAGGCAATAAAGGTATTGGATGAGGCAGTAATCCATATCAGTCAGGAGAAAGAAAAGATTCTCTCGCCCAAGGATGTGGCAACGGTTCTTTCTCAGAAACTTGAAATTCCCTTGGGGGAAATGGAGGCCAGAGAAAAAAAGGTATTGTTAAAGTTAGAGGAGTTAATTCATCAGCGTATTGTTGACCAGGAAGAGGCGGTAAGAGAAATCGCTTCTTCCTTAAGAAGGGCCAGGGCTGAGATATCGACAAGACACAAGCCAATGGGCAGTTTCTTGTTTTTAGGACCTACAGGAGTAGGAAAAACAGAAACCGCCAAGGCATTATCTGAATACTATTTCGGTTCGGAAAAAAGAATAATCCGGATTGATATGTCTGAATTTCAGCAGATTAAAGACATTTCTCGGCTTATTGGTTCTCCAGAGCATGAAGAGGGACTTCTAACAACCGCAGTGAGAGAAAACCCCTTTTCCCTTGTTCTCTTAGACGAGATTGAAAAAGCCCATCCTGATATCTTAAATCTATTCTTGCAGGTCTTGGATGAGGGATTTTTGACTGATGGGGTGGGCAGGAAGGTCTATTTTAGACATACCATTATCATTGCCACCTCAAACGCTGGCTCAGACATCATTCTGGAGAGATTGAAAGAAAAAACCGATTGGTCAGAATTTAAAGAAAAACTTTTGGGCTATCTTTTTGAAAAGGGTCTGTTTAGGCCGGAGTTTATTAACCGCTTTGACGGCGTAGTGGTTTTTAAGCCATTAAGAAATGAAGACCTTCTAAAAATCGCCCATCTGCTTTTGGAAAAGATAAAAAAAGGTCTGAAGGAAAAGGGTATTGATTTTATTATTACCGAAGCCCTTAAGAAGAGAATAGCCGAGTTGTCTTATAAACCCGAATTTGGAGCAAGAGAAATGAGAAGAGTAATTCAGAGGAATGTGGAGAACCCCTTGGCTTCTGCTTTGCTCTCTGGCAAACTAAAGGAAGGGGATAGAGTGGAGATAGAGCCTAAAGATTTTAGTTTGCGGATATTTTAATTTTAGAAAGGTTTTTCGTTGTTGATAATTATTGATTGACAAGAAGAGGGAACTGGGGATATAATAAGTCGTTAGACGCCGGATGTTTAATCCGATATAGAATTCATAGTTTAAAATTCCAAATCAAAAGTTGTAGATTTAATGTTATGATTAAAAAAGGCAATCTATATTTTCCGGGAAAAGAATTTAAGAAAAAGGCGCTGGTGAAAAGCGCTGCCATTTATAAGGAAGCGGCAAAAAATCCTATTAGGTTTTGGGAAAAACTGGCGAAAGGACTTTTTTGGTACAAAAAATGGAAAAAGGTGTTTTCTCATCAGCCTCCCTATTTTCATTGGTTTTCTGGAGGCAAGATAAATATCACCGCAGACATTTTTGAAGAAAACCGGGCTGGCTGGGAAAATGTTAAAAACAGGGTTGCCCTTATCTGGGAGCCAGAGCCCTTGGAAGGGCGGGAGAGGGTTTTTACCTATTATCAACTTTTGAGGGAAGTCAATCGTTTTGCCAACGCTCTCTTGAAACTGGGAGTGAAAAAGGGGGATAGGGTGGGAATTTATCTGCCGATGATTCCCGAGGTTATTGTTTCAATGTTGGCTTGCGCTAGAATTGGAGCAGTTCATTCGGTGGTCTTTTCCGCCTTTTCTCCCAACGCCTTGAGGATAAGATTGCAGGACACAGAGGCAAAGGTGTTGATTACAGCCGACGGATACTACAGAAGGGGGAAAGTTATTAATCTTAAAAAGCAGGCTGATGAGGGTGTAAAGGGAACGAAGGTGAGAAAGATGGTAGTGGTGAAAAGAGCGGCAAATAAGGTGGAGATGAAAAAGGGCCGGGACCTGTGGTGGTCTGACATAATTGAGAAAGAGAGCGAGAAGATGCAGCCAAGGATAATGGACGCCGAGGATGTTCTTTTTATATTGTATACCAGCGGAAGCACAGGCAAGCCCAAAGGAACTGTTCATGCCTGCGGTGGTTATACGGTTCAGGCATACTGGACGACAAGGTGGATTTTTGACCTTAAGCCGGATGATATTTTTTGGTCAACAGCAGATATTGGCTGGATTACCGGGCATACCTATTCATGCTACGGTCCTCTATTAAATGGGGCAAGTTTTATTATGTTTGAAGGGGCGCCGGACTGGCCAAGCCCTGACAGATGGGCTCAAGTTATCGAGAAATATGGAGTGACAACCTTTTATACTGCTCCCACGGCAGTCAGAATGTTTGAAAAATATGGCAAGAAATACCTAAAAAAACACAAACTGGATACCCTACAAATTCTGGCATCAGTGGGGGAGCCAATTGATGCAGCGGCTTGGCATTGGTATTTCAAAAATGTAGGGAAAGAAAGATGCCCCCTTCTTGATACCTGGTGGCAGACAGAGACGGGAGGAATTTTAATAACCTCCCTGCCGGGAATAGGTCCTTTTAAGCCCACCTTTACGGGTCTGCCCTTTCCGGGTACGAGGTTTGATATTTTAGATGAAAAAGGAAAATCATGCCCTCCGGGCAAACAGGGAAGTTTGGTGCTTTTACCTCCTTTTGCTCCGGGTCTTTTGAGGGGTGTTTACAAAAATCCAGAAAAGTATAAAAAAACCTACTGGAGTCAGTACGGAGAGAGGATTTATTTTACTTCCGACAGCGCCTACAAAGATAGAAGGGGTCTGATTAGAATTGTGGGGAGAATGGATGATGTGATTAAGGTAGCAGGACACCGAATAACAACCGGTGAATTGGAATCAGCGGTTAATACGCATCCTGAAATTACAGAGTCAGCAGTGGTGGGCAAGAAGGATGAAATAAAAGGAGAGGTGCCTGTGGTTTTCGTTGTTTATAAGGGAAATAAGGCAAGCGAAGTGGTTAAGAAGGAGGTGGTTCTTCAGGTCAGAAAACAGATAGGTCCTATTGCCCTGCCTAAGGAGGTTTATCTAGTGGAGGATTTGCCGAAAACCAGGTCAGGCAAGATAATGAGGCGGATTTTGAAAAAGTTGTTAACTGGAGAAAAGGACCTCGGAGATACCTCCACCTTGGCGAACCCTGAAACAATTAAAAAAATAAAGGCCGTAATTAAAAGATAATTAAAAGAACAAAATTATGGAGATATTGGTTTTTGTTGAAAATTGCACCGGGTCTAAAATGAAGTATGAATATGATGAGGAGTTGGGGGCGATAAAATTGGATAGGGCTTTGTACGGACCCAATTATTTTCCTTTTGAGTACGGATTTATTAGAGATACCTTGGGAGAAGATGGCGACCCTTTGGACTGCGTTTTGCTTTCTTCCTCCCCGACCTTTCCCGGCTGTATTGTCAAGGCAAGGCCTATTGGTATTTTAGAGATGGAAGACGAGGCAGGTATTGACACCAAGGTTTTGGCTGTGCCCGCAGAAAAAATAGACCCAAGATTTAAGGAGATTAAAGATGTAGACGACCTGCCAGAGCATACAAAAAAAGAGATTCGGGAGTTTTTTGAGACCTATAAGCGTCTGGAACCGAATAAATGGGTGAAACTAAAGGAGTTTAGAGGAAAAGAAGAAGCGGAGAAGATAATTGAAGAGGCAAGAAAGAGAAAAGAATAAATTATGGAAAACAAGAAGTCAAAGAGGTTTGTCTTGTGGTTCTCTGAAATATCAAAAGAGGATGTAGCCTTGGTAGGAGGCAAGAATGCCTCCTTGGGAGAGATGTTTTCAAGGTTGGGCAAGAAAGGAATCCGTATTCCTAATGGTTTTGCCACAACCTCCGCTGCCTACTGGCATTATTTGAGATTTAACGGAATTGACAAAAAATTAAAGAAAATTTTTGGGAGATTCAACCCCAAAAGCATAAAATCATTGAAGGAAACAGGAAGGGCGGCAAGGGCCCTTATTTTAAATGGAAGGTTTCCTTCTGACATCCAAAGGGAAATTTTGGACTCCTATCACAAACTTTCAGAGAAATACGGAGAAAAAAATACCCATGTAGCAGTCAGGTCGTCAGCCACGGCGGAAGACCTTGCTACGGCTTCTTTTGCTGGCCAGCACGAAAGTTATATCAATGTCTATGGAGACAAGAATTTATTAAGGGCAATCAAAAGTTGTATTGCCTCCTTATTTACTGACAGAGCCATTTCCTATCGGGAGGATAAGGGTTTTGACCATCTGAAGATTGCTCTTTCTGTAGGGGTTTTAAGAATGGTAAGGTCTGATTTGGCCTCATCCGGGGTGATGTTTACCCTGGACACAGAAACCGGTTTTTCCAAGGTGGTTTTAATTAACTCAATCTATGGTCAGGGAGAGATGATTGTCAAGGGAAAGATTACTCCCGACAAATTTTATGTCTTCAAGCCTACCCTGAGTAAGGGATACCAGCCAATAATTGTAAAAGACCTTGGAAGAAAGGATAGAAAACTGGTTTATAAAAAATCAGGAGGGCTGAAGGAAGTAGAGGTGCCAAAGAATCAGCAGGCAGAGTTTTCTTTGACAGATAAGGAAATTCTAACCCTGGCAAAATGGGCGATAATTTTGGAAGAACACTACGGATGTCCTCAAGATATTGAATGGGCAAAGGACGGGAAAACAAATCAACTCTTTATTGTTCAGTCAAGACCGGAAACCGTCTTTAGCCAGAAAAAACACCAGTTTTACGAGGAGTACAAAATTAAGGCGGTAAAAAAGCCAATACTTAAAGGTATTGCTGTAGGGGAAAAACTCGGGCAGGGCAGGGTTCATATTATCAAGGATATTTCAAAAATTTCGGAATTCAAACGGGGAGAGGTTTTGGTGACAAAAATGACCGACCCGGATTGGGTAAGCATTTTCCCTTTGGCTTCAGCGATTGTGACAGAAGAAGGCGGTCCTACTTGCCATGCAGCAATTGTCAGTAGGGAACTTGGGATTCCTTGTGTGGTTGGAGTAGGAAAGGCAACAAGGGTTTTAAAAAACGGAAAAGAAATTACTGTTGATTGCACAAGCGGCGAAGGCAGAATTTTCAACGGGAGAATTCCTTTTGAAACCAAAAGATATGACCTTGAAAAAATACCTCAACTGAGAACAAAAATAATGCTCAATATTGGGTCGCCAGAGTCTGCCTTTAAGTACTCTTTTCTGCCTGTAGACGGGGTGGGACTGGCAAGGATGGAGTTTATTTTAGCCGAAAAAATCAGGGTTCATCCCTTGGCTCTGATTCATTATGGTTGGTTGAAACAAAAATCAAGAAGAGATGCAAAACTCAAAGAAATTATTAGAAAAATTGACGCCATCACCCTTGGTTATAAGACCAAGAGGGACTATTTTGTCAAGGAGTTGGCTGAGGGGATATCCCAGATATCAGCCGCTTTTTATCCTAAGCCGGTTATTGTCAGGTTTTCTGATTTTAAGACAAACGAATACCGGAGGTTAATAGGCGGAGAATTTTTTGAACCGGAGGAGTCAAATCCGATGTTGGGCTGGCGGGGTGCTTCCAGATATTGCACTCCAGAATATCAGCCGGCTTTTGCAATGGAATGTGAGGCAATTAAACGGGCAAGAGATGTCTTTGGTTTGAAGAATATCTGGACAATGATTCCCTTCTGCCGAACAATAGAAGAGGGGAAGAAGGTTTTACAGATAATGGAAGAAAATGGACTAAAGAAAGGCAAGGAAGGGTTAAAGGTGATTGTAATGTGTGAGATTCCCTCAAATGTCATTTTGGCTGATAGGTTTTTGGAGATATTTGACGGGTTTTCAATTGGTTCAAACGACCTTACCCAATTGATTTTGGCTAGAGACAGAGATTCGGCTATTGTGGCGAAAGTAGGCGATGAAAGAAATGAAGCGGTAAAGGAGATGATAAAAAGGGCAATTAGGGCGTGCAGGAAGGCAAAAAAGTACTCCGGCATTTGCGGTGAGGCACCATCAAATTTTCCAGAATTCGCTGAGTTTTTAATAAAAGAAAAAATTGAATCAATGTCTCTGAGCCCCGGAGCGGTAATCAAGACAATAATAAACATATCTAAAAAAAATGCCTGAGATTGATACTCCTTTCCTTTCAATTATTATTCCTGCCTATAATGAAGAAAGGCGTCTGCCAGGGACATTGAGAGCGATTGACAACTACCTAAAACAGCAGAAATATAACTATGAGATAATTGTTGTCAACGATGGCTCAATAGATAAAACAGAGCAGGTTTTGTCTTCCCTTGAACCCCAGATATCAAATCTTAAAATTATTAACAATAAAATAAACAGGGGGAAAGGGGCAGTTGTTAAACAGGGCATGCTTGCCTCAACAGGAAGGTATAGATTGTTTACTGATGCTGACAATTCCACTCCTATTGACCAGGCAGAAAAGATATTGTTTTGGCTGGAAAAGGGATATGATGTTGTTATTGGCTCAAGGGATATCAAGGGCGCTGTTTTGGATCCTCCTCAACCATTCTTACGCCGGCTTTCGGGACAACTTTTCAGGTTATTTAGGAGGGTTATTTTGGACCTTTGGGAAATCAGAGATACCCAATGTGGGTTTAAGGGATTCAGCAAAAAAGCGGCTGATGATATTTTTTCCAGATTGAGAAGCAAAGGATTTTTATTTGATGTTGAGGCATTATTGTTGGCAAAAAAATTAGGTTATAGAATAAAAGAGGTGGGTATTCATTGGAAGAATGACCTGGAAAGCAAGGTAACCTTTGGTTCGGCTATAGAGATGGGAATGGGCCTGTTCAGGTTAAGGAGGCAGTTAAGTAAAGAAGGGGTCTTGCTTTAGCAAACAGATTTTTATAAAATAAAAGTGGTCGGGGGTTACTCAGTTATTTCCATAAGGATTGGAGTTCACCCCCGACCATTATTTTAGAATGGAGGAAAAAAAAATAGCACTGAACGGATTAAAAGAAGACATCCCTTTGGCTAAATTTACCAGTTTTAATATCGGAGGGAGGGCTAAATACTTCTTTGAAGGGAATAATAAAAGAGAGATTATTAAGGCAGTTTCCTTAGCCAAACAAGAGGACCTGCCCTTTTTTATTTTGGGAGGAGGAAGCAATTTATTGGTAGATGATAAAGGGTACCAGGGGTTGGTTATAAAAATTCAGAATTCAGGATTAAAGATTCAAAAGGAAAACTCAAACTTTAAGGTTGCTGCCGGGGCAGGAACCTCTTTGTCTTTATTGGTCTCAAATGCTGCAGAGAATGGCTTGTCTGGATTGGAGTGGACAGTAGGGATTCCAGGCACCCTTGGTGGTGCGATATATGGCAATGCCGGTGCCTTTGGAAAATCAATGAAAGATATTGTCAAGGAGGTAGAGGTGTTTGATGCAAAGGACCTCCAGGTTAAAATTTATAGTTTGGAGGATTGCAGGTTTGATTATAGAGAAAGCATTTTTAAGAAAGATAAAAATTTGATTATTCTTTCAGCAGTTTTAGAACTCAAAAAAGGAGAAAAGAAAGAAATTGAGAATAAGATGAAAAGATATTTAAGTGAACGGAAGAAAAAACAGCCGATGGGTTTTGCTTGTGCCGGTTCGGTTTTTAAGAATCCTTCATTTGCTCAAACATCAAGGAGATTTATGACAGACAGGGAGTTGTCTGCTGGAGAATTAATTGAAAGGTGCGGACTAAAGGGTAGGTCTATTGGTGGTGCCAAGATTTCTGAGAAGCATGCCAATTTTATCATCAATTTGGGAAAAGCAAAATTTTCAGATGTTAGAAGATTGATAGACCTGATTAAAAAAAGAGTAAGATCAAAATTTGGAATAGAACTGGAAGAGGAACTTCAATATTTAGAACATCCTCTTTAGTTTTCCACACTTGACATTTTTTTTAGAAGTGAAAAAATAAAATAGAGGATATCTTAGCAAATAGCAGGTCGACTATTTGCAGGGGTTTTTTTTAAAAATAAAAAAAATGGCAAAGAAAAAAACAAAGGCAAAGAAGACAAAGACAAAGAAGAAGGCGAAGAAGAAAAAGAAAAAATAATTCTCCCCCCTCCTCTCAGAGGAGGGGCGGTTCTTTATTTTATGAGGATATCTATTAAAGCAACAAACCTAAAATTAACTCCGGATATAACAACCTTTATTAAGAAAAAGATAGGCGCTCTTGAGAGGTTTTCAAGGGTTATTAAGGAAGATAAACCTCAGGGGAGAGGAAGGTCCAGGGTTGAGGCCTGGGTGGAAATAGGTAAAGAAACCAGACATCACAGAAAAGGTCCATATTTTAGAGCAGAGTGCCAAATAAAAGTGCCTAAAAGAAGTTTAAGAGCAGTGGCAGAGGAGGAAGATTTGAGGATGGCGATTAGGCAGGTAAAGGAAGCGATAGAGAAACAGATAAAAAAATACAAAGAACAAATAATGGCAAAGAGAAAGAAAATTACCTCTTCTTGAAGCCCCGAAATTTAGGGGAGGTTAAAAAAATTGCTTTCTTCCAGACATCTTTTTTCAGGCGAATGTTGAACATTAATGTCCAGAAATTAAGAACCTTTTCAAACCAAACCCCCCGCCTGGGATTTTTTACCACTTCCTTAATATCTTTTTCAGGATAGAGTTTGTAAAGCAATTTTATATCTTCCCAGGTCCCATAATTCAAAACCTGGGTGATAATATATTTTTTGTCTTTCTTTAAATCTAGATCTCTTACATCGTAAGACCAGAGAACCTTTTGAAGTTTTTGCAAAATTTTAAATTTTTTATTTTTCATAAACCTTATTTAAGATAAAGTTTTTTGAAATTACTACAGGTTTTTATCAAAAATTTCTTAATCTCTTTCCAATTAATCGGCTGAAGGTAAGTAATTTTTCTTTTCACTTTTTCCTCTTCAGCATCTTTAAAATAGGTCAAAGCCTGGAGACCTAAATAAGGATTGAAGCTGGGGTATTTTTTTTCTGTTATCTCAAATATCTTTTTTAAGCCAAAATTTTTAATTATAAAATAAATATCTACAAAATCCCGTTTGCTTCCTCGCTGAATTATAGATATTATCTTCATTGCGGCAATATCTTCTTTGGAAGCTAAAGGAGGAGATTCTTTTTCTTTTAGAGGAGGATAAACCAAAAGGTAAGGATAGTGAAAAAAGCTAACTTCTCTGCCCTCAATCTTTACAATCAGGGTTTGCTCTGGAATTTGAATCAGTTTAATATTTCTAAAGCGGATTTCTAAATCTCTCAGAAGTTTTCTATTATCAAATTTCTTTTCAGTATAAAAATCAAAATCTACTGAAGTCCGATGGCCAATCTGTAAAGCCAAAGCAGTACCACCAGCCAGATAAAAACCATATCTTTTCAAAAACCCCATTTTCTTTCGCAGAGTAGATTGTTTTACACTAAGTACATTCCAATACATAGTCATTGGGTAACTACCCCCTTCAGCAGGTAACGACTCCATACAAGGAAAATAGATTTGGACTTTTCAAACTATTTTCCTATTCCGAAAATGTGCACGTCCCTATTCTGGTGATTTTGGCAAAACTTTAGTTATTTATAGACATCATGAGGTCCAATATCTAAAAATAAAACTTCCCTATCCGAGAGGAAGATAAATTTGATACGGTAATGATAGTTTATGTCAAAAGCCCAGGCCTCTTTTTCTTTACCATGCAATTTATGAGTTTTTAATCTCGGATCAAAACAATTCTTTCTAAAGATCTTCTCCCTCTTTTTAGCCTTTTCCTTTATCTCGGTTGGTAGTTTTCTATAACTCTTATCAAACCTCGGATGGGTAAAAATAGTCCTTATCTTTATATTTGAGGAGTCCATCTATTCTAAATCACTTAGCGATTTAATCTTTCTTGTTCTTTTTAAACGGTGGTTTCTCAGCCCCTCTTCAACTAATTTATCTAATTTCTCAGCCTCTTTTCCTTCCAAATAATAAGTCGGCACTGCTCTTTCACATAGTTTTTGATATTCTTTTAAGGGCAAAATTACCACTGGCTCTTTGCCGATTTTTATTATATTTTCTTTTTCAATCACTTTTACCATCAACTTCATTATATTCTTTTTTGGGAGAAGTGTCAAACTTTATAAAAAACTAATTCTAGTTTGTCGAGATTTGACCTTTGACCTCGACGAACCTCGACGAATCTTTATTTGTCGAGTGTCGAGGTTTGACC
>JAGGSE010000090.1 GCA_021159225.1 bacterium | reverse complement strand
GACCCGCCGCCGCCGGGCAGCTCGGCCGGACTCAGGCCGGGTCGCTGCCGGCTCTCCAGCGGCGCAGGGGGGAGGGGGGATATATAGTCAAAAGAAGGCATAGAATAATCTCTTTTTACCTAAAAATATGGTAAAAAGAAGAATAGACTACGCTTATTCTGGCCTCTCTACCCATTGGACAGAAAAATGCGCCTTTGGCCCTGGGACGTCCCTGTGAACCTTTAACCACATCCCTTCTGGGATCTCTCTTGTTAACATTCCGATTAGCTGATATACAAGCCTCGATGGAGTTATATCCCAGTAATGCGGGAAGTATGGCTTTGTCTCTGGATCCACGTGAAGCCTTATTGCTACCACCCACTTCTCAGGGGGGGCTCCCGGCCATTTGGGCTGAATTCTGATCTTGCCGATCTCATAGCCTACAATCTTGAAGTATGCAGGCTTACACGGCTCGAACTCGTAGATTTCGTATGGAGGGGGCAGCTCCTTTAACTTCTCTATTTCTATCATGATCCACCACCCTTAAGGATGCTAATCAACTTTTTCAGCATTTTGAGATCCTCAGCTGTAAGCTCTACGCTCTCCTCCTGTGATTCTTTCTGTTGCTCTGGTGTATTTGCCTCTTGAACGTTTTCTTGTTGCTGTTGTGCTACTGCCTGAAGCTTATTTCTCTCTTGCTGCCTTAAGAAGTCAAAGTAAAGATTTAGTGCGTTGTAGATTGTCTGCATGGCTTGTCTGGGCTCTCCAAGCTGGTCAATGATGTACTCCAAGAGTGCACGGCAGTCAGGACACATCACGGGCATCATGAGGTCCTTTCTCGGAATCTTACGATGGCAGAACATGCAGTCGCCGTACTGTACTATTTCCCTGGCTTCCTCAACGCTGGGAGGCTCAGGAACGTAGTCAGGCCCTTTCTCCTCACGTATCCGCCTGAGATCCTCTAACCTCTGATCAACGTAATACTTCAGCTGCTTTACGGTCCATCCAAGGTGAAGCGTGGTCTGTAGTGCAGCATCGATTTCAGTAGGCTCCATGAGACGCATTGCCTCCTGGATATGGCCTACCTTGAGCTTACCCTGCCTCAAGGCTTCCTGATATTCTTCCGGCAGATCGTTTAACGCAAGATATAGCTTGACCCACGATTCGGTATGACCCGTTGCAGCCGCTAGTTCCTCGATCGTTGCCCCAGCGTCATAAGCCCTCTTGAGGGCCTCAGCAACGTCCATCGGGTTTTGTGTTCCCCTTGCGGTGTTTGCGAGGACGTTCAGCAGCGTTACCTTCTTCTCATCACCCTCCGTGACAACTGCTGGAACTTTCGTATATCCCAGCTCTCTTGCTGCCATTATCCTGTGCTCACCGTCAATTAATTCATACTTGCCATTGTCCAGCTTTCTAACCAAGATCGGAATAGTGAACCCGTGAGTCCTTATGGAGGCCTTAAGCTCCTCGAACTGTTCATCTGTAAAAGTAGCTCTGGCCCTCTTTTCTGGTATAATAATATCAGAAATAGGTATTTCTTTCACTTCCAAACCACATCACCCCTTCAGGTCAAACCCCAAGATCTCTTTATCCTAACAAGCGATAGCCTCTTCTCTATGAAATCTGGATCCACTCCAAACGCCTTGAGGGTCTGAATGAACGTGACCTCGTCAATCTTTCCCTTCTCTAGAGCTCTCTCTGCAATGCTGATGAGGTCCTTAATAAACTCAAGATCCCGCTCCAGTCGTGCAACTATAAGCAACCTCTCAGCCCACCAGTCTGAATAACCGAGCATCCTCATTTCCTCTTTGAACTCCGCTGGAGTAATAGCCCCGTACTTGAATCTGTTTCTGACCGTAGTGTCGCCGTAGACCTTGACCCTCTCGTAGTCAGTCTGGTAGATCTCGTTGAATGTCCTCGCTGTGACAACCTCAGTTAGTACCTTGATCGCTTCATCGTCAAGGCCCAACGACTTAAGCTTAACCTGGAACTCCTGCAAGGATATCTTTCCTCTCTCGTACTCTGTCCTATACGCATAAATGAGGTCCTCTACCATCTTCGTGTCCCTGATCAAATCTGCAACCTGGACCAGAGGACCTACCTGTGGTGGAGGGAAACCGAAGGATCTCAGCTCTTGCTTGAGCTGTTCCTTGTTGATAATTCCCATTGCGTAACGATCCCACAGCCTATCGACGTAGTAACGCCTTACAGAGCTCATGAACTCTCCAGTCAGCGTGTTTAATATGACGTTCGTGATAAATTCCGAGTGTCCCATCCTCTGGACTTCTATTCTGAACGTGCCGGGGTCATAGAAACCGTACATCGCTGCATAACGTAGCATAGTGAACGTCGCAGGAGTAATAGCGAGCTCATCGAACCACTTCTTCCATTTTGCGTCATAGCCAAAGTAGTGCATCATGGAAAGGAACTCCTTGTCGCTGATCATTCCACGACTCCTTAACTCCATCACGTCTGACCATTGCGGCAGATATGGCCTGAACCTAGCGTTAAAGGCATACTTAGCCGGAGCCCTAATGATCTCTCCTATAAGAATGCCTTGGAGCACTCCAAGAATTGCCCTGAAGTTAGTGACGTCATAGAGCATGGCCTTGACTTCTCCAGGGATGACGTCCTTGAATGGGTGGATAACGTCCCAAACCGCCGTCATAGCAAGCAAACCAGCGGCGCTCAGACCCGCAACCTTAAGCAACGTGTACAATGCGTTCTCCCCGGCTTCCGGGCTCATTGGCGAGAGAGCATCCAGAACGCTGATTATATGATCCCAGACCGTGTAAAACGTGTTTATGATTTGATTCCCTATCCACGACAACGCATCTTTTAGTTTTTCAACCGCCGGAAGAACTATGTTCCCCCAGAACCTAGATAAAATGTCATAGATCACCTGCAGGGCGTTCTGGAACCCCGCAGCTATCGCCTGTGGGAGTGCTGCCATCTGCTTGCTCAATGCCTCAAAAGATCCACTTACTTTCTCCACGATGTCATTCCAGACATCGATGATCTTGTTATGAACATTTTGAGCCCATACAACCGCAGACTGGGCGTACTCCTTGGTAGCGTCCCAGATTGCCTTGTATATCGCAAACATCGCCTCGAACCAGGGCTTAACCCTGTCCTCCCAGACCTGGACTAGCCAATTCCAGACTACGTTGATGGCCTCCCTCGCCTTGGCCAGAATGATTGAGCCGATGTTTTTCAGCGTGTTCCAGGATGAGACCAGCATGCCATACATTGTACCCTGGACCCACTCCTGAACACTTGACACCATATTGTATATGCTTAGGACCTTATCGTAGGTCCACCTGACAAAGTCCAATGTCGATTGCCAGATCCACGAGAACGCCGAGAATATGGCCTCAATGCCAGGCCTCAGGATATCGGCCCAGAAGTTCTGTAGTGCGCTCACGATGTAGTTCTTGAACCAGTCCTTTAGCTGTCCTATCGGATCTGCCCACCCGTGCATCTCAGAAATTCTGCCCTCAAAAAATGCGTGGATCTCGTATTTTAGATACTTCTCAGGCCTGAGATCCTTGACAAAGAAGTTAGAATGAAACTGCTCGCTGTAAACACGCCAGTACAAGTGCCTAACCTTTTCCCTCGCTTCCACGGGGCTCAGGTATGAGTAGTCGTGGACCTCGATCATTGCACCTCACTTTGTTTTTGCCGCTATATCTTGATCTCCCTGCCCACGAACTTGAGACGTGCCTGTTCCTCTGCTTGAATGTACTTTCTAAGAATTGCAACTTGCTCATCTTCTGATTTACCTGCAAATTCTTCATATGGAATCGTCACAATGCGAACTCGCCCAGCGCTGTCCTGGTAAGTCACGATCAGGTCATACTTGCCCGCCCTACCGGCTTCTGCGCTGGGAACCTTTGAAATGTCTATAATTTTGACCGTAGTACCTACTTCCTCAGCCAAGAGAACCACCTCCTTATTTGTTTCTAATATATGAATATTGAGACCGTGATAATATATTTCTTGCCAGAGAAGCCACCAAAACAGGTGTGTGAGAGATCGAGGGGATCGAGAGATACAAATGAATGACTAGGTATCATTATTTGTTGTTTTTGATCATTCATTCATTCATTAATTAATGAACGAATGAATTCCTAAAATAATAATACATTCAACCTGAGATGTATCTCTCGAGACGCTCTCTCTCTCACAGCGAAAGGTATATATATCTATGGCGTCATAATAATAATGTGTGAGAGACAAAATAGACACAAAGGAGGTGATAGATGTGGTATCTAAGAGAAGGTTGAAATTAATGAACAAGGTTGTTCAAGTGTTGCGTTCCAATGCGGGCGAAGAGGGTGCAATGATGACTATCGAGGATGTCATGAGGCTTACATGGCTCAGCTACGATGCAGCGAGGAAGCTGTGCAAGGACATATCCGTGTTCTTTGATGATGTCGAGTACGAGAATGGGATTTTATATCTCAAAAAGAAGGAGGAAGAGTGAGATGCCAAGGCACAAGGAGAAGGACTATGTGCTTGTGCAGCTCTCGTTGTCTAAAGATATTTTCGAGTATATAGACTTTGCGAGGGGTAATCTTTCGAGAACGGAGTTCATAGAGCATATCATAGATATGTACCGTAAGGATTTCGAGGCTACTATTTCTGAGCTTGAAAAGCGCATCTCAGAGCTTGAGGAGGAAAACAAAAAGCTCAGGGAGGACTTAGAGGCATATAAGTATCTTATGAACGAGGTAGTTGCGAAAGATCAAAGGTGTGTGGAGGTAATCAGAGAATGGCTTGGGGAACAGGAGAAAAGATCAAAAAGATAGCCAAGGAGATTACTGAAAGGCAAAAGGGCAGCAATCAGGGTGGCAGCGAGTACTACTACGACGGGGAGACGGGCCTACTGAAGTTCAGGGATTTTCACGACTACAGAAAGTTAGTGGGCCTCAGGAAGTATTTCATTGACGACATGCGGGATCATCACGGTAGTATTGCGCTGGCCCTTCATCATGCATCCCTGACGCCATTGTACGAATATCTCGCCGAGAAGTACGGAGAAAAGGTGATTAGGGACGACCTGATTTACGTCGGCCTTAACCTTGAGGCGGTAAGGGACATAGTGATAGGAGAGTACAGAGAGATTGTCATTGGCCACAAGTATCGCAGGCTCGGTCATGAGGAGGAATAGCGAAAACTATATATACTTCAAATGACATAATATAGAATAGAGATGTGATATGATGGCGGAGGAGGTGTGGGTGATGGATATGTTAGAGGTTGTTGATGAAATCATGACTTGGCTTGAAGCCCAAGCCAAGAAGTCCCAGCATGAAAACGTCAAGGGCTGGGACATCATACACAGCAACAACGATGACAGCGTGATCGAAGCTAGGCTTGATTTCCACAACGGCGATCCATTCGACCTCTTGTTTGTTCGCCTTTACAACGATTATGTCATGGTTTTTGAATACGACGACGGCGGCTGGGATCGCATTGCTATGATCCCGCTCGATGAAGACGGAGTAGCCCAGCTGAAGCATATTTTCGCCGATTACTTCTGACTTCATAAAGTCGCAGCTTATGAAGGAATCGGAGGAGTGAAGTTGAGTGACCTCTTCATTTAGGGTAAGGAGGTCGTGAAAATGCTTAAGCATGATCCTATCGATTATGCGCCGATACCGCTGATGTGTTTTGCTCTCACGGTGCTTTTTGCGCTATTGGCGTTGATTATTGAGTCAGAGGCATTTGCACTAATTGCGATTCTCTTGGGCGCTGCAGCTATTATTGGCCTTGTTGTTATTCTCGTACTTGATATGCTTGACGAGTTTGGTTGGATCTGACATAGGAGGTGGTTTGTGTGAGTATGGAAAAGGAAGCATATGCTTGCTTGTTTGTTGCGATTTTAGTGACGGCAGCGTGGGTCGGGACTATTGTGCACTTTGTGTACATCGACATCTGGGCAAAGAACAACGTAAACTCGCTGCTCGACAGGGCAAAGACGGCGGCTGACGCCCACGACATGAAGATGTATCTAGAGCAGCTGAGGGCGAACATGGAGAAGTACGGCATGACGCAGGGCTATTTCGCCTTTGTGTACAAGAATCCTAATACTGA
The DNA here is from genome assembly GCA_021159225.1 of bacterium. GTDB lineage: Bacteria > Patescibacteriota > Minisyncoccia > Minisyncoccales > JAGGSE01 > JAGGSE01. The sequence goes on along the minus strand of JAGGSE010000090.1, from coordinate 8,768 downwards.
CATGCGTGAGTGCTACAGGATCGTGTGTAACTTGATCGACAGGCTGGAGAGGGTTGAGAAGCTGAGAAAGGACAGCACGGAATACCAGCTGATGATTATGGACATCAGAAAGGATCTGAACAGCCTCGAAATCAACGCTTGGAAGTGGTACTACATAAATCACTTTTCGGAAGCGCTTGCGTGGTTCGTGATATACATCTGGTCTTGGCTTGGTCTCCTTGTGGTGATCTTGGCTTGGATATTAGTGCTATGTTGGTGGTGAGGTGTTAGCCCGTGAGTGAGGAGAACAAGCATTATATAGAAGCCATTATAGATGAAGCAGATACCATTAAGGACCTCCTCAAGGGCGTCATCGCTACTGGGAGAATACTAGCGTCTGATATAAATGCCGATATCAGTTGGCTGAAGGACAAGGAATACTACTATCTAGCGGAGGCGCAGGCGAAAAGGTTAGCTCGGGTTTTCGATATGCTATGGTACGTAAAGCAGGCCCTTGATGAGGTGGAAGTCCTGAAAGATCTTGCAAAAAAGGCGCAGGGCGAGGAGGGGGGAGACACGCATGAGTGACGCTGACGTTGTGATATTGTTTCATGAGGGTTACAAGACTCTAGCTTTTGATGTCTTAGTGCGCAAGGAATACGAAGACATATTCAAGAAGTACCAGAGGGATCTGTACGATGCGGACTGTCCATTCGTGGAGGAGTTCCTGGAGAGCCATGAGGGCTATGTTTACATAGGATCTGAGGACTTCGCTCATGTGTGTGGTAATGACTACATAATTCGTGTGATCAATGACATACTGCAGACAGCGCAGGTGAACGATCTTAGAGTCGAGATGCGCTATATGTATTATAAGGATTGAAAACTTAGGGAGGAGGTGAGTAAATGAAGCTCGTGTACTGGAAGCGTGGTGAATTTATTTATTGCATAAACCTTGACAGGGTGCAGAGCATACGGATAGGACCTGGCATAGGGCGTGAGCACGTTATTGCGTTTGTTCTAGATTCTGAGAAGTGTACGTACTATGTTCCCAAGCCATTGACCGGCGAGCAGATCAAAATACTACTAACGCTTCTGCAGAGCTCATTCGTTTTAAATCTTGACGAAGCTATAAAAGCTATCCTCAAGGAGGAGGAGAAGGATGAACAACGAAAAGGTGAAAGACATCATTAAGGATCTTCAGTTCTGGAGGAGCAAAGTCTTAAAGTGGTACAAAGCTCTGTTGGATATCGAGAAAGACGTGTACACATACATACCTAACTCAGAAGTTGCCGTGAACATCGGGAACTCGATAAGCGAGCTAGGGTTTGACCTGCTACTCTTGTCAGGTAACCTAAAGGAAGTGATAGAGTTTTTGCTAGGCTTTGTGGAAAGTAGCGAAAACTCTGCAGGGGCGTCAGAAAGCATAGGCATAATATGCGGCGTTTGCGGCGTCGAATTCAAAAATGAGGAGGCCTACGAAAAGCACATCTTTAAGGTTGATGGGAAGCGATGCTGTGGTATAGCAGTACTACGGGCAATAGAAAAAAACCCAGAACTTGCAAAGAAAGTTTTTGAGGAGCGATTTAAGTACCACTTCACGGAACTCATGAGGCGATAAAAGATGAGAAGGCCAAGAGCCCTTGAGGAGCTTGATGAGTACGAGAGTGAGATCGAGGAACTTTACCTCAATGGTCTGATAGACGATGATGAGTATGACGAGATCATGCAAAGTATCGCAGAGATGAGAGCCGAGTTAAAAGAGTATTATATGATTCCGCCTTCCTTGACGGAGGATGAATAAACAATGAAGATCGTGAAGTACGGCAGGCTTCGTGCTATTGACGTGGATCCACCGAGACCTGAAGACTTAGCAAGATCGCTAGCACGGGCTAGGATGGTCATAGACATACTGCACGAAATGCTAGCGAAGGATGAAATTGATCCAGAGCTCTTTTCTAGAAAATTTTTTGAGTGGAGTCTAATAAAGTATAGGCTTGAAACAGTACTAAAGAACGCTGCTAGAAAATGCGTTGTGAATGGCAATGGAGGTGAGGACTGTGAAGATTGATCTTGCCGATGTGCGCATCACGGCGTATAAAGTGTGCGACATAAGGAGGTTTATCCTGGAGACATTGCTTTATCTAGCATCCGGGCAGGTGGAAGAGGCGGTATTGTTCCTTGAATCCGCAATAAAGTACACGTATGAGGTTGAAGACTTCTTCAAAAAATTGGAGGAAGCTCTGGCGAAGGAAGAGAAAAGAGAAAAAGAAGACAAAAAAAAAGATAATGAGCTAGTAGCTGCGAGTGAAGTAAAGGGATGGGAGCCGGCTGACTACGGATCCGGAATAAGAAAGCTCATAAGCTAGGTAGATGATGAAGGGGCTTCTTTCTGACCCTAGTGGGATGATGAGGGTGACCTCCTCTGACCCTGGGCGGGGATGACGAGCAGCGACTCATCTGACCGCTCATTTTCACAATTTTTATATATCCTATTTTGGGATATAGAATAGTGAGGGGCCACAGTATAGTACAGTCGGTTTTGCGTTAGTAGGCCCCTGTAACGTCCTGAGGCTGGGCCGATGAAGGGTCTATCCTCCTAGCCGCCGCCCCCTCTTCCCCCTTCTTCTGTGTATGTGATATCATAGCAAGGTAGGATCCTCTTGTGTCTCCTTGTTAGTATGATAGATATTGTTTATCACACTAGCAAGGACTGCATAGAATGTCGTATAACGAATATTATACGAAAAAAGGTAAAAAGAGAAGGATCAGGTTCTATGAACGGAAAAAATCACTAAGGCTTGTTCTGGCCCTCCTCAAGGTCTTTAGATAACTCTGTTGCTACAGAGGCAGCGAATCCCGTAGTGAATCCAAGCCCGGCGAATGCTGAGGGATCAAACGCCTGAACTCCCAGGCCTTGAACAAACGCTGCAACTCCATAGAACGTTGCTGCGAGTAACGCTCCTATGACTGCACCTACAGCGGATGCACGTACTAACCTTGCGGCGACCTTTGGCATTTCGCATCCCTCCTATTACATTATTCTATTTTTCATATGTATATATATTTATGTGAATATTGCAATGATGATCGAGACAGTAAATGATACGATAGCAGAAATAGCAGCTACAGCACCGTAGAACTTCCACCTGAACTGCTTCAGATCTTCCATGTCCTCTTTCATGTCTTTTATTTGGTCTTTTACCCACTTCATGTCAGTTCTTAGTTCAATTAGCATGTCGTGATTCGAGGGGGGAGTCTCATCATCGTAGGTCTTCATCCTCGATCACCTCCAGCGAGCCGTCAGGATTGCGCTTTATCACGCACCTTCCTTTTTTTCCATCCCAGGTGTAGACTATCACTTCCGTTGTGGTGTCATCTATTGCCCTTATGTTCACGGTATGGAATTCACATTTGAAATACGCTTCAGAGGCCTTCATTTTTACCACCATTCTTCAATTGGGCTAATAGAGGAAGCCTACAATGGTGGCGTAAAAGCCGCACGTGACATTATAGCCATACGTGTAGAGATACAGCGTCCTTCCTGCTGGTACTGGAATCGGCGGGTTGTATGGTATGACGATCCCCTGCTTCACGACTGTCTCTGCGTAGTGGGCACCTATCTGATCCTTTAAATCAACCCAGTAAAGTGCTGTGTCATCTTCTGACCCTATGACAAACAACGCAAGATAGAACGTCTTGCCGCTGGGAACTGTGATAATTTCCTTGTACCAGTCTGATCCTTGGACTATAGAGCCATAGAAGACGATACCACGGTAATATCCAGCCCTAGCTGCCCAGGGCATGATGCCCCAGACTCCTTCTTCCTGACCCGCCCAGTAGAACTTTTTCCACCAGTCTGGAAGCCCCGTTGGCATTACTCGATCACCCCTAGGAGTCTTCTGAGCATTGAAATCAGCGACTTGGCTATGCGCCTTGCCAGGTCAGCCTCGTATGATATCGTCGCAATCCTCACTAAAACGCTGTGCTCATACGTGTCATCGTCGTTGATCGCTACGATTCTTAGCTTGCAGGGTGATTCCGGGAGTTCATACCATTCCGTCCATTCGATGGTCTCATCGTCACCCTGGAACCATTGATCCTCGTCGCTTGGGAAGATCTTCTTGATACCATAAAATATTGCTACCTTGAGCAACCCCATTGGGCCCGGTGGAAACCTCACGCTGACATACGTGATGTAATGGCCCTGAACCTCGATCTCTTTCTCGTCACTATCGTTTGGGGGAGCTGTGAGGGTTAGGGAGTAGACTGGCATGCCACCACCGTCATACCTCGGCATACCAAGCGAATGTAACATCAGAGGAAGGAGCGGTTGCTATAACAATATCAAATGAAGTAGGAGTTCTATTTTCTACCCAATAGCGGTCTCCGGGGTCGCTTAACGGAGTTATATGAACCTTTTTTGGGGTATCCACAAGTCCATGGTTTACGGTAACCCTGGTAGAACCTGATGAAACGGTAGCGGTGCCAGAGTTCTTGTTTTTGTATCCTTCAACATGCTCAATCTTTGAGTTGATGCCTGCATCATGCAAATCCTCAGAGATGTTTCCATACACTTTTGCTCCAATTACAACTGTATTTCTTGCACCCCCTGTGATCCATATACCATAACTTTGTGTAGGTGTATCTTGGTCGTCGTAATACATTCCTCCGAATATTTGTGTGTGTTCACAGTACTCTGGAGCTGAACCAAGTAGCTCTACACCTGCGTATGTTCCGCCGGCTTGCCCGTTATTGTAGCTTCTAACACCTATTAGCTTGACGTTTTCAGTTTTTGATAACGTGATGCCAGAGTAACCGTTGTCGTGTATTTGTCCACCAATTACTGCTAGGTCTCTTGTGTGTGTTCCTACGATCCCCCTCTCACTGCAACCATATATTTTTGGATTAATTATCGTGATATTTTCATTGTATCCTATTCCAAGTCCAATGCCATTGACTCCAGCGTTATATATCACTGGATTTTCAATCACAACGTTTTTGTTAGGCCCAACGTCGGTAGGATTTAGCTCGATACCACTATTCCCAACGTTTTCTATCACAGGCATTTCGATGTACACTTTTTCACACGCAGACATGTATATGCCATCATAAACAGTGTTTATTATCCTTGGCTTAATAATCCTTAGTCCTTTTACACTGCCAAATGAAAGCCCCGTGCCGCCGACGTTTAGGCCATTGATGTATCCGCCTCTAAATATAATTGTCACGTTTTCACTATTGTCAATATGTATTATGTCCCTGTCAGAATCATTACGACATAAAATGCCATCAATTATTAACGTGAAGTTTTTTAGTTGATACGAAACACCATTTTCATTTTTCGTTGGGGGGTATCCCGTTATGTTGTACGTTCCGGGAGCAATGTACACCACAGAATTCTCTTTTTTGTATGAAATTGCTGCTCGGATAACACTGGCATCATCAGATCCTTCTGCTATTGTCTTGCCGTCAGAGTCCACAGCATAAACAACGTCGCCCTCCTTTTTTACCAATGCGGAGTAAGGCGCATCGTGTACCTTCAAAAGTGATTCCTCGGTGACGGCGTGCTTGTCCACAAAAATTGATGGCAAAGACCTTCCAAGGCGGTCATAGTTTGGGATCCACCTGTTCACGCTACATCACCCCGACTAGACTTCTTTATACGTGAGTAGTGCAAATATCTTTGTTCCCGTCCCCACACCATCCCACTCAATTATGACGGGCTCATCAACGTCACCGGTCTGGTTTATTCCAAAGTGCACGAACCTGTCACTCCTAGTAGCGTAGAGCTTACACAGCAGTTTTCCAGAGTTCTTGAACTTTATGGTTACCTCGCCGCTGTTGCTCTTGACGGTCACCGCAACAGACCTCGTTGATATTCTCTTACCTGGTGACGGCTTGACAAAATCAACCGACCCTGGGTCAGTATCAGTTATTACCTCCTTTGTCTCAGTTTTTTCAGTCGAAAGGATGTCTGTATCTATTTCTCCATCCTGGCCAACGATTACTACTTTTCTCTGAAACTCCGTCATTCTAGCACACCCTCAACGACGTAATACACGCTGTGCGGGTTTGAGGAATCCGAGTTTACACCCTTTATTTTTATTTCTGAGTTCGGAGGGACTTCCTTTTCTGATTCCACGGTAAACGTCACGTCATCTCCCGTGAACTCCCCCTCGTCTGGCAGGATTGGAAAGTTCTCGACAACGAGCTGTATCGCTAGGTGTCCCTCGGTACCCACGGGGAAGTGCAGCTGTACTCTCTTTATTCTGAAGGTCTTAGCCCCGGGAACCGTGTAAATTGTCTTGGAATCCTCACTTCCAGCGGCAACGCTGAAAGAACCGGCAATAACAACCGTGCTCATGTTATCACCCCTAGGCGTTCCTTGCAATTATGATAAAAAAAATAAAGGAGATCAGGCCTCCTCGTATTCTATTATTAGTTCAGGCGTGATAGCCGAAGATCCAGCGTTGTAGACCTTGGCGTATATGCGTGCTCCTTTTGAAACCCTTAGCTCTGGTTTCCAGCAGTATTCTGGGTTGTTTCCTATTACTGACATCGGAACGTAGGTCTTTGTATAAGGAACGTCAGCGATCGAGAGAAATAGCTGAGCGGCGTTTAGCGGGTTTCCTTCTCTCTCGTTGGCCATGACCTTTTTGATTATCACGTCAGTCTCAGGGGTCCAGTCGTCCTCGCCGTAATTCCCTGCCCCAATGCTTCCAAAGATCAGAACCTTGAATTTAGTGACCATTTCTTAGTTCACCCCTTCATGATGTACTCCACGATCGCTGTAACCTTTACTGACCATGCAGACCCAGATGCTGGGCTTAGGTCGCTCCCTGACACGTTGATAACTTTGATTGACAATGTGTGATCTCCTGGGATCTCGATTGGTCTGTCCTTAAGTGAGAACGGCTCCATCTCCGTGTTGTACGCTGGAGGCCTTGGCATTGAGAGAATGTCAATACCCTTGTGTCCTGCTTCGGTGGTGAGTATGTCTAATGGCTTCCCGTCCTTGTAGAACCTCACAGCGAACTGTCCCTCGCTGAAGGTTCCTCCTGAAAGCGATGCCATGACCACATTGTTTAAAATGTACGTTTCGATGGTCCTTGGAGTCAGGCTTATTACCTCTTGCTCTTCGTTTGCACTCCATGCCTCATCTGTTGCCTTGCTGTAAGTGTCCTCGAGGTATGTTAGGTAGTGCTTCCCCTGTTCGGTGTATCTCCTGGCGTAGTCACCTGGGAGCGCCTCCCCAGGAGCTAGAACTCCTATGAGGCCTATGATTCTTACCTTAGCTCCAGAAGGCCCATCCACGTAGAAAGTCTTGTTTGGCGGAACTACGTAGTATAAATCTCCAAGGTCAAGAGGGCCGAGTAAGTTGTCTGATGTCTTGTGAAGAGGCGCTATGTCCCTGTAGAATGGTCCCGTCTCAACTCCATCTATAACTAGCTTTACATCGCTTGCGGCATCAGTTCCTACTTTCTTGATCACGTAGAACCTGTCCGCTGGGGTCTCGTACGTGTTTCCTGCGACTATAATCTTATCTAGCTTGTAGAAATCAACCATTCGCTTCCACCTCCGTCAAAATAAAAAGTAAGGAGGTTAGCGGCCTCTCCAAGCTCCCTTGAGGGCCTTGAGCCCTCTGAGGTTGGCGAGCATCCTCTCTTCCATGTCCTTGTCCGTCACAGCGGGCATAGCGTCGATCTTCTGCACGTGCTCCAGGAGGATGGGTTGCCATGACCTGACGAACCTGTCGATCTTTGCCTCTCTCTTGGTCACACCCTCTACGAGCCTAGGAGCACCGATCTCATTGGCATAGTTGAACCACTCGTCCATGGTCACGTTCTGCAGGGCCTTCTTTCTTCTCTGCTCCTCTATGGCCTTCTTTATTCTCTCTGCCCACTTCTCTTCAGCCTCTATACCAGCTGCGATTGGGTCCTTCTTGGGCTTAGCAATACCAACTTTATAGTTGGCCTCTCCTACGGCCCTAAGGTTTCCGATCTGCCTCTTTCTCCACTCATCTGGAGGCAAGATACGGGTTACCTGTGGGATTTCTACCACCTCCTTACAGTTCCTTCTATTTTTAAAATTCAAGAAGGAAAATTATATCCGTGTCTATTACTAACATATATACTAGAAGAAATAGCAGAAGACAGGAGGTGATGTATATTCCTGTCATACAGATCTATCTGAAGCAACATACTTACCGAATACTTGAAAACGAAGCTCTCAAAAGCGGATTAACGATCGGGAAGTTCATATCTCAGATTCTGGACTCATATGTTGAGTATTTAGAAAAAGGGAGGCGATCAAATGGCAAAGAGGAAATATAGGCCTGTCGCAGAGGCATATATTACAGAATGGCTGGGAATAACGTATCCTCCTGGAACCTGGAGAACCAACGTTCCATTCGGAACCGTGGAAGTCCCAGAATACTTGTCCGTTACTCCTGAGGAACTGCGATTTATGACAAAAGGCTTCCGTCCCATTGCTGATGCCGTGGTCTTCCTTGAGGACGAGGTGCACATAGTAGAAGCCAAAATACGTGATGAACGAGGTAAGGTAGAGCAATTGCTCATATACGAGTATCTCTTTGACAAAACACCAGAATTTAAACCGCATTGGGGGAAGAAGATAAGGAAGATCCTTCTAACGCCAAAAGATCAAGGAGACTTTGAGAAATTCTTGAGGAAATACGGGATAGAGGTCGTTTACTATCGCCCTGCTTGGATAATTGAGTACCTGGGCACGTTGGATCGCAGATACCGCCGTGGACACTATTATAG
>JAGGSE010000214.1 GCA_021159225.1 bacterium | reverse complement strand
TTTTCCTATTAATGAAAAATTGATTAAGGAAAGAACTAAAAGAAGTAAAAGAGAGTATTTGGAATATTTAATAAGATTTATTCCAAAAAACTTTACTTTAAAGAATATTTTGCAGGGATTAGGAGAGGTTTTAGATGCGAGACAAAAGGTCTGGGTAAAAAGGTATTTAATTTCAGAGGTGATTAAGAAAATTCGAGAAAAAATATAGTAAACTTTATCTTTCTCTTTTGAAAAATAACTGGAAGGTTTTGAGAAGGATTTTGGTGTCCAAAAAGAGGGAGCGGTTTTTGAGGTAATATAGGTCATATTGGAATTTTTCAAAACTATCCATTATCGACCTGGCATATCTAAATTTTATCTGAGCCCAGCCGGTAAATCCCGGCTTTATTAGGTGTCGGAGATGATAATAGGGGATTTCTTTTTCTAATTTTTTAACAAATTCCGGTCTCTCCGGGCGGGGCCCAACCAGACTGATGTCTCCCTTGATGATGTTGAGCATTTGGGGAAGTTCGTCAAGGTGGGTCTGTCTTAAAAGTCCTCCGATTTTTGTTATTCTCGGGTCCTTTTCTTTTGCCCAAACAGCCCCTGTCTTCTTTTCCGCTTCGGTTGTCATTGAGCGAAATTTCCAGAGGTAAAATTCTTTCTTGTTTTTGCCTACCCTTTTTTGCTTGTAAAAAACAGGTCCTTTGTCCTCTAATTTAATAAGCAGAGCAATGACAAGCCAGAGGGGAAGGGTGGCAAGGAGAAGAAGAGAAGATAAGACAAGGTCAATTGCCCTTTTCATTTTTTCGTAGGAGTCCTTGTTTTTTTCTTTTATGTTTTCTAAAAGCCATACTTGAGAGACAGAAGATACGGGGATTTTTTCAAAAATCATTTCGTAGGCGCGGGGCAGGTCAATGAGGTTTACTTTTAGAGGGAGGCACTGATAGAGTTTTTTTGTCAAGGAGGAATTGAGTTCAAGATTTTCAGCCATAATGATAGTGTCAATTCTGTTTTCCCGGATTTGTTTTAAGATGTCCTTTTTTGGGTCAAGAAAGGCAGTTAGTTTATAGCCAAAATGGGGGTTTTTCTGGATGCTTTTTGCCAGTTCTTCTGAAGAAGCGTTTTTTCCAACTATTGCTACCTGTGTTTGAAAATGGGAGGAGAAGATGAAATAAAAAAATCTTCTCCAGGCGAAAATCAGTATGCCGAACACAAGGATGTTCAGGAACAGGGTCGTCTTCGGGCTGATTCCCAAAGATGGTATTAAATAAAAGAAACTTGTTCCTGTTGCCAGAGATAGTCCAAGTCCAAGGCAAATCCGGGCGGAAAAAGCGGATAGTTCTTGGAAAAGAGAAAAATCGTAAAGTCCTAAAATATAGAAGATTGCCAGCCAAAGAAGATATAAAATCGTGAATGGCGGAAGATGCTGAAAGAAAAATTCTGGTTGCAGATGTCCAAAAGAGCGGATAACCAAGGCTAAAAGCAGAGAAAGATAAAGAAGGAGGATGTCTCCAATAACAAGAAGCAGTTTTCGGAAAAAAAGAGTATTTGTCATCAATTGTATTTTAAATAAAAATATTGTAAAATACAAACTACCATGGGAAGAAGGTCAAGGGAAAAGCGTCAGAGGAGAGAATTACTCCAAGGTGAGGTGAAGGAAGAAAAAAGAGGAAGATGGATGAGAAAGCCGCAGGCAAGGCCGGTTTTTGTCTTGAAGGGGCTTATCCTGGGTTCTGTTTTTTTGGCTTTATTTACCCCTCTTATTGGGCCGCCTTTCACCAGCGGCTTTTTCTTTCCCTATGTTGGGCCCAAGAGCATCTACTTTATGGGTTTGGTAGAACTGGCTTTTTTTTCCTGGCTGGCGCTGATTCTTTTGGACAGGAGGTTTTATCCGAAATTTAATTTGGTTTTTCTGGGCTTGCTTTTGTTTTTGGTTGTTTTTATTCTTTCCGGAATTTTTGGCGTTGACCCCTCTTATAGTTTTTGGTCAAAATTTGAAAGGATGACCGGTATCTTGATGTTTCTTCATCTTTTCGCCCTGTTTCTTGTCCTTTCTTCAACATTTGACAAAGAAGATTGGAAAAAGGTTTTTAGCGTTTCAATCTTCGTAGGAGCCTTTATTGCTTTAATTGCTCTTTTGTCCCGGGAGCCGTCAATGCGCAATGGCGCTACTATTGGCAATGACTCCTTTTTGGGTACATACCTTCTTTTTAATATTTTTATTTCCCTCTATCTGATTTTGACATCAAAAAAAGAATTGCGCATCTACTCGTCAGCCTGCTTTCTTATAATGGCATTTGTCCTTTTGGTGGGGGGCTCTCAGGGGCTTGTTTCCGCAGCCACTGCCCTAACAGAGCATAAAGGGATTTTTCGCGCCTTCCTTGTTTTGTTTGAAGCCGGCGCCCGGGCTGCCAAGATTTCCTTTTTGGGAGGTCTGCTTCTTCTTTCTTTTCTCTGGCTGATATTTGAAGGAAAAAAGCGGTTTCGTTTTGTTGGTATTTTTCTGTTGATTACTTCCCTAACAACCAGCGGGCTTTTGATTTACTTTAGTTTGAAACCGGGCAATATTGTTCACAAAGAAGCGGTGCGGCTTTTCGGCAGTGGCGTCGGGGCAAGATTAGCGGTCTGGAACTCTGCCTGGCAGGGATTTTTGGAAAGACCCTATCTTGGTTGGGGACCTGAAAATTTTGAGTTTGCCTTTGATAAATACTACAATCCCTGTATGGGCACTCCAAGGTGCGGTGGGGAAATATGGTTTGACCGCGCCCACAATATAATTTTTGACACATTAGTGGCAAACGGGGCTATTGGTCTTTTTTTCTATCTTTTGCTTTTTCTTTTTATTTTTTATCATTCCTGGAGGAATTATTTCCGAAAGCGGTTTAATTTTTGGATACCGGGCGTTTTTAGCGTCCTTCTTTTAACTTATTTCATTCAAAATCTGACTGTCTTTGATATGGTCAACAGTTATATGATGCTCTTTTTGGTTTTTTCTTTTATTGCCCAAAAAGATATTGATAAGGAATCCTTTTCTCCATCGGTTCGTTTGTCTTTACTTTATCCTCTGTTTTTCATTTTAGGACTTGCCTTTTTTGCCTGCCAAATCTATTTTGTTATTGGACCTCTCCGTTCAGACGCCTTTGTTATCTCTGCCCTTAAAAGCCCGGCATTTTCAGAGGAACAACTTTCATTTTACAAAAAAGCCATTTATTCCTCGCCGGTAGGCAGGCACCAGATTAGAGGATTCTTTACTGATTCCTTTCTTGGCTCTTTGAGAAAACAGGGCGTTAACCAAGGGGTCTTAAAGGGTTTTGATTTTTTAGAAAAGGAGTTGAGAAAGGATATTAAAGAGAACCCAATGAATTATCGCGCCTATCTGAAATTGGCTCAGATCTTGAATATCTATCCCGGAGATGCTAAAATGAGAAAACAAAGACTTGATGAGGCAGAAAAGATTTTAGAAAAGGCAATAGAAATCAGTCCCAACAACCAGCAGGGATATTGGTATCTGGCTCAAACCAAAATTGGGCAAGGAAAACCAAATCAAGCCCTTTCTCTGGCTGAAGCGGCGGTAAAACTGGAGCCAGAAATGGAAAGGTCTCACCTTATTCTTATTCAGATTGCTCAGTGGATAGGGAAGAAGGAGTTGGCTCAAAAAAAGGCAGAAGAGGCATTAAAAATCAACCCTGCCTGGAAAGAGGATATAGACAAAATTTTCAAGAAACCTGATTAAATGTCAAAGGACTTTTCAATCTTGATTGGCGGAGGAGCGGGACAGGGCTCAAGAATGGCTGCTCGGCTTATTGGCGAGGTTTTTAACTTTTTGGGATACAAGGTCTATGTTTTTGAGGCATATGGCTCTCTAATTCGCGGTGGCCATAATTTTTCTCAAATTCGGGCAACAACAAAGGGAGAAGAGGCAAGAAAAAAGGAGATTGACTTTCTTTTGGCTTTGGATAAAAGAACAATTGACTTGCACCAAAGCGAACTAAAGAAAACCGGCACCCTGATTTTCAACGCTGACAGGATTGATTCAAAAAAAGGTTTGGGGATTAAGATTGAGAGAATTGTCAAAGAAGCAGGCGGCAGGCCTATAATGGCAAACACAGCCCTGGTTTCTTCCTTTGCCAAAATCCTTGGCGTTGATTGGGAGGTTCTGAAGGCGGTTTTGAAAAAGGAGATAAGGCACCAGATTGACCTTAATCTAAAAATTGCAAGATATGCCTTCAGGCAGTGCGATTCTCTAATAAAAATTAAAAGATATAAAAGAAAAAGAACCTCTCTCCTGCTTACTGGAAACGAGGCAGTTGCCTATGGAATGGCAAGAGCGGGCTTGGATTTTTATGTTGCTTATCCAATGACCCCCTCTACCTCAATAATGAATACCTTAGCCAGAAGGGAAGACCTTGGAGTAAGGGTTGTCCAGCCGGAAAACGAGATTTCGGTCATTAATATGGCTTTGGGAATTGCCTTTGGAGGAAAGAGAGTGGCTGTAGGCACCTCAGGAGGGGGCTTTGCCCTGATGGTAGAGGCATTAAGTTTAGCCGGTCAGTCAGAAACTCCGATTTTGATTATTGAAAGCCAGAGAGGAGCCCCGGCCACGGGAATGCCTACATATAATTCCCAAGGGGACCTGCTCTTTGTTTTATCTGCTGGCCATGGTGATATTCCCAGATTTGTTATAGCCCCGGGCGACGCTGAGCAATCTGGCTTTTATGCCGGCTTGGGCTTAAATTTGGCTTGGAAATATCAAACCCCGGTTATCCTGCTTTTGGACAAAGATATTTCAGAAAATACCTTTACCCTTGACCAGAAGGTTTTTGAAAAGATTAAAATTGAAAAGTTTCTTCTTTGGAACAAAAAAGGGGAGTATAAGAGATATCAATTTGCGAAAAACGGTATATCTCCCTTGGCTTTCCCCGGTCAAAAGGGTGTTGTGGTAAAAAACACCTCATATGAACACGATGAATACGGGATTACAATTGAAAAGGCAGGATTGGCTAAGGCGATGCAGGAAAAGAGACGGAGGAAGATGGAGAGAATGAAAAAAGAGGTGGAGAAATTGCCCTCCCTTGCTGTTTACGGGAATAAAAACTCAGAGATAGGTCTTGTTTCTTTTGGTATCTCAAAGGGTGCGGCAGTGGAGGCAGCAGAGAGTCTGGGGATAAAGGTAATCCAGCCCATAATTTTGGAGCCGTTTCCTCAAAAGAAGATGAAAGAAGCTCTTAGCGGGGTTAGAAAAATCTTCACGGTAGAATTGAACGCCACAGGTCAATTGGCAAAACTACTTGCCCAAAATGGAATAAAAACCGCCGGGAGCATTCTAAAATATGATGGCAGGCCGTTTTTCGCTCAAGAAATTATAGAAAAATTAACAGTATGAAAAAAAAGCAGTTAGAAACATATTGTGAGAAGACATGGTGTCCGGGATGCACAAATTTTGCTATTTTGGAGGCAGTAAAAGGAGCGGTTTTGGAATTGGAGAAAGAAGGAGTCAAAAGAGAAACCCTTGCTTTTACTGTTGGTATTGGTTGTCATGCCAAAATGTTTGATTATTTGAATTTGAATTCTTTCTACGGATTGCATGGCCGGGCATTGCCCTTGGCTCAGGGGATAAAACTGGCAAATCCTAAATTGAGGGTTTTTTCCTTTGTCGGTGACGGCGATGTTTATGACGAGGGAATTTCTCATTTAATTCATGCGGCGAAGCGGAATGCTGATATCGCTGTCTTTGTCCACGACAATAGAAACTTTGCCCTGACTGTTTCTCAATTTACTGCTACCTCTCCCAAGGGATTTAAGGGAAGTTCTACCCCCCGGGGAAGTGTGGAGGAACCTTTTAACCCGTTGGAGTTGATGATGGTATCAGGCGCCACCTTTATTGCCCGAGGATACGCCCTAAGGGTTGAACACCTTAAAGACCTTATCAAAAAGGCAATTTTGCATAAGGGATTTTCTTTTTTGGAAATTCTTCAGCCCTGTATCACCTTTTTTGACAATCGTCAGTTTTATCAAGAAAGGATTTACGAACTAAAGGGTCCTTTTTCAAAAGCGAAGGCAGAAGAGAAAATCAGGGAATGGGATTATAGAAACGGCAAAAATAAAATTCCTATAGGTCTGTTTTATAAGGTAGAAAAGCCGAGTTTTGATGAACTGGTTGGTTGATATGTAGTTGCTAACCACTTTGGTGCAGATAGGCGTTGTTTACAATATTCAATTGCTCGGAAGGCTAATTTTTAGGAACCGCTCGCTCGCCCAGCGCGCTCGCTCGCTTATGTCCTCCCCGTAGCAATCCTACTAGGATGCTACGGGGCACAGCGCCTCTTGCCCGCCTGTCCCGTAGGGAAACCGAAGGTTTCTCCTTCGGGACTCGGCTCCGGAAGTTCCTAAAAATTGCCTTCCTCGCTCTTAATATTTTAATTGTAATTGCTAACCGCTTTGGTAACAGACTTGGCAAGGCTCTTGCTTCGGGGAGTATGATGCTCGCCTCAACAAGATGCCTCAGCAGAGAAATTATCAAAAGTCGTTGCTGAAGTGGTTAGATATAGTACATATGATAAAACCGGAAGAGTCAAAAATTGAAGGGCCGGAGCAGAAAATTTCAAAAGGCGCTGAAGAGAGAGAAAAAATGCCGAAAGCGCCTGAAGCGCCAGAGGGAAAAGAAGCGGAGAAAGATTGGGAGAGGTTAAAAGAAATTGAAGAGAGGTGGAAAAAAGAGGAATTAGAGACCAAAAAGGAACTACAAGAAGAATTAGAGAAGGCGCGGCAGAAGGTTGCCCAAGTTAGAAAAGAAAGAGAAAAGAAAAAAAATCTAATTTTTGACAGGATAAGGGAATTTGTGGGGCTTTCCAGCGATGAGTTGATAAGATTTGATGACCTGATTTTAGATGACAGAGAAGAAGCATGGCGGTTAAGAGAGGAGGAAGCAGAAGGAAACAGGAAGATAATTGCCACTGCTGCTGGCATAAAGTCAGAGAGGGCAAGGGATTTTTTGAAAAGAGCAGCGGGGTTTAAGGAAAATTGGGGTCTGTTAAGCATAGGTTTGATTTACAATGATTCTGCCTGGGCAGATGAGATAAGGAAGCAGTTGGCTTCTCGCAAGGTTTCCCCACTAATGGAAAGGACATTTAGATTTTTGAAATGGCACAAATCAGAGAGATTTTTTAAGCGAAGACGGGTTCTTAGCCAGATACTGGGCTATAGATTTTTTCTTCCGGGGGATTTGTTGTTAAGCGAGACAGGGGTGCCGGCCACCAACCAGACAAAGCAGGAACTATGGAGAAAATTTAAGGATGCTTGGCCGGTTGAAGCAATTTTGTGCCATCTTGGCGATTCTTCAATTGAAGCCCAAGATATGGTCAAGCAGGTTTACCGCACAGACAAGGAGCGTTTGAGATGGGCATATGAAAGATACGAAGAGAGTATTAAGGCCTAGGGTTGTTTGTTTTGGGGGAGGGAATGCCTTGCCTCAGGTTGTTTTGAAAGAACTTAAAAAATATCCCTTAGAAATTACCTCTATTACCTCAATGGTTGACGACGGCGGTTCGGCTGGGGCGTTGAGAAAGGAGTTTGATGTTCTGCCGGCTGGGGATATTAGGCGTCATCTTTTGGCTTTGGCAGACCTGCCGAAAGGAGAAAAATGGAAAGAAAAACTCTGGAACTTTAGATTTGC
Organism: bacterium; assembly: GCA_021159225.1. Classification (GTDB taxonomy): domain Bacteria; phylum Patescibacteriota; class Minisyncoccia; order Minisyncoccales; family JAGGSE01; genus JAGGSE01. The sequence continues at coordinate 7,624 of JAGGSE010000214.1, read as the reverse complement.
TAAAGATATTGAAATTTCCCCGGGCCATTTTGGCCATAATTTTGCCAATGTTTTTTTAGCGGGGTTAGAGGTTAACCTCGGCTTTGAAAAAGCCTTAGAGGTTTCTCACCGATTTTTGAATGTGAAAGGCCGCTGTCTTCCTGCTACCACAGACAAGGCCATTTTGTTTGCCCAACTGGAAAATGATAAGGTTATTGAAGGAGAATCTGAGATTGACCTGGGGCAAAATCACAATCGAACTCTAAAGATAAAAAAGGTTTTTTTGAAACCAGATGCGGTCGCCTTCGGAAAAACCTTAAGAGAGATTGAAAGGGCAGATATCATTATTATTGGTCCGGGGGATTTTTATTCAAGTTTGGTTCCTTGTTTTTTGCCAAAAGGGATAAAGGAAGCAGTTGGAAGGTCAAAAGCAAAAAAGGTTTTTATTTGTCCAGCAATGACAAAATTAGGAGAAACCCAGAATTTTTCAGTAAGGAACTTTTCTGATGAAATGGAAAAATATATTGGTAAAAATTTGGATTTTGTGGTTTATAATAATAATTTACCAAAGGAAAGAATTGAAAGATACAGAAAGAAAAAGAGGAATGAGTTTGTTTTAGACCCGCCTAAAATTGATAAAAATTTAGAGAAAGATAAATTTATTGGAAAAAATCTGTTATTTGATAAAGGTCCGATTGAATATAACCCTAATAGGGTCGTTAGGTTAATCTTGGAATTATGCAGGCAGTAGTTTTAGCCGGAGGAAGGTGTTCAAGGTTTTGGCCCCTAAATAAAAGGCACAAGACCCTTTTGAAAATAATGGGCAAGCCCCTGATTTTTTATACTATTGATGGGTTGAGAAAACTGGGGATAAAGGAGGTTATTGTTGTCCAGGGAGTCAAAAAAGAGATTGAGAAAGAATTGAAAAAATATAGATTGGCAGGTTTGAAAATTCAATATGTTGTTCAGGCAAAACCCAAAGGTATGGGAAACGCCCTGTGGCAGGCGAGAAATTTAATTAAGGGGCAGTTTTTGGTTCTAAACGCGGAAAGGGTAGATATTGAAGAAATTATCTCAAATCTCAAATCTCAGATGTCAGGTCTTAAGGGTTTATTGTTTGGACAGAAGACAGAAAACCCTCAATTATATGGAATGGCGAGAATTAAGGGAGATAGAATCTTGGGGATTGTTGAAAAGCCAAAGAAAGGGAAAGAGCCATCTAACATAAAGGTTATCGGGGTTTATCTTTTGGAGCCAAAATTTTTCAATTTTTATCAGAAGGTAAAAAAGAGCCAGTATGATTTTGAACATGCCTTATCTTGTTATGTGAAAAAAAATTATGTAAGAATTAAAATTTTAAAAAAATCGGAGAAAGAGACGCTTTCCTTGAAATATCCTTGGCACCTTTTTCAGGTTCAAAGATATTTGTTTGATAAATTTTTGAGGAAAAAAATTGAAAACTCGGCAAAAATTGCCAAAAACGCCATTGTTAAGGGCAATGTTTATATCGGAAGGAATGTAAAAATTTTTGAGGGAGCGGTAGTCAAGGGTCCCTGTTATATCGGAGACAACTCAGTAATAGGCAACAATTGTCTGATAAGGGAATATGTGGATTTGGAGAAAAATTGTTTGGTTGGGGCAATGGCAGAGGTTTCTCGCTCAATCTTTCAGGAAGATGTTCATTGTCACTCCGGATACTTTGGGGATTCAATCTTTGGAAGAGGATGTCGTCTGGGAGCAGGCACTATCACGGCAAATGTAAGAATTGACAGAAAAGAGATAAGGTCAGGGGTCAAGACCGGCTTGAGGTCTTTAGGAGCAATCTGTGGGGAAGATACAAAAACAGGAATTCATTGTTCCTTTATGCCGGGGACCTTGGTTGGTCCAGGCTCTCAGATTTATCCCCAGACATTGGTAAAAGGAAATATCGGTCGATAGGCACTATTGTAATTGCTAACCACTTTGGCAACAAGTCTGCTGAGGCATCTTGCCTCGGGGAGCACGAAGTCGCCGTAAGTAGTAAAAAGAAATTTATTTCCGGGCGCTTCTATATCTCGCCGAGCCGTTCATACCTTTTCTGAAGCGCAAACCTATTCTGGGGCTCGGCTGCGATATGCTCCCCTCGACAAGAATGCCTCAGCAGAGAAACTATCAAGAATTGTTACTAAAATGGTTAGATAGGCAATATTAAATCCAATGTCAATTTTTTGTGCTACTTATTCTGATATAATAAAATTTGATAAAAAACCCAATGAGGACTTTTTTTTGGTTTCAAAGAAAAAGCCCATTTTTGCCGTGGCTGACGGTGTTACCCAAAGCCATTTTGAGGATAAAAAATATGCCTATCCGGCTGGAGCAAGAGCAGCGGCTGAAATTTTTTGCCAGACCGTAGTGGAGTATTTAGAGGATAATTTAGAGCCAAGAAAAGATATTATTGAGAAGGCATTTGATTTGGCTAATGAAAGGATTTGGGAATTAAACAAAAATGAGGGTATGGTTGAGAAACTGGATTATGTTGTTTATGACTACTTTGACACAGTAGGGGTAGCGGGTTTTTTGGTGGAAAGGAAACTTTTTTATGGCTATGTAGGAGATTGCGGTTTGGGCGTTTTTGACAAAAATAATAGACTGAAATTTCAGACCAAGGATATGGTCAAACCAGCAGTTGAGAGGGCAAGGGTTCTTTATAAAAATTGGGCTAATCTTGACAAAAGGGAAAGAACCAGGATTTTTCATAAATACTTTAGAAACAATCCCTCGGGCAAGGGATATGGCAGTTTCAGCGGAGAAAAAGGGGTAAAGAGATATTATCAGATTGGTTGCTTGCCGGTCACTCCGGGCGACCTTCTCGTTTTTTATTCAGACGGCTTTGTTGAATATCTCAAGATTCCCTGTTTTGTTGAAATTTTAAGGAAAGGGGATAAAAGTGCCTTAGATGATTTTACCCTTAAGAAGGCAAGAGAGGATAATGAAAGGTTTGGTACTGACCGCACCCTTATCGCTGTTTCTATATGAGTTCTGTTTCCAGACAGGTAAAAATTTTAGGCATTGCCTTTTTGCTGATATTTTTGGGCTTTAACGGCGTTCAGCAGTATGTGACAGTTTATTTTTCCCAGGCAGGTTTTTTTAGGGTTGGATTTTATTCTCTTGTCTTAATTTATCTCTTTTTTATTTTCAGCGAGCCAGCAGCGGCTGTTTTTATTTCAAAATACGGAGCAAAAAAGTCCCTGCTTCTTTCATCTCCTTTTTATTCAATTTTTATCTTTTCTCTTCTGCTAAAATCAGTTCCTCTGCTTTATATTGCTTCTGTTTTATTGGGAATTGCTGCGGCATTTCTTTGGACTGCTCAAACGGTTTACCTTATTCAAGAGAGCCCTGAGGATTCTTACGGAAGAAATTCGGGATTTTTCACCTTTTCTCAATCGCTTGGTTCGGCCTTGAGCGTTTTTGCCTTGGGTTTTTTAATCAATCGGTTTTCTTTCAGGGTTCCATTTTTGCTTCTCTCTTTCTTTCCCATTTTTGGGTTCTTTCTTTTTTGGAAATTAAAGGAGGCAAATGAGGCAAAAGAAAAAAGGAGTTTTAATCGGTTGAAATTTCTTAAAAGGGCTCTCTCCAGCAAGACGGTTCTAAAACTATCTCCTTTCTTTTTCACCAGCAATTTTGTTTTTGGTCTGGTAATTGGGATAATTCCTATTCAGATTGAGAGAACCCTGGGTGTTGCCTTTGTTGGGATTTTGTCTTCTTTGTTTTTTGTTCTTCCAGTTCTTGCTTCTTATTTTTTCGGCTGGCTATCTGACATCAAGGGAAGAGGGCTTTTAATTTTTGTTTCTTATATCTTGCTTTTTTTAGGCCTTTTCTTTGCTTCCTTTGACAGAAATCTTTTTTTAATTTCAGGAATATTTCTTTTAGCCATAAATTCAGCCCTTTTGAGACCAGTGGCCATGGCTCTGTTTGGGGACATTAGCACAAGGCAAAACCTTGAGTTTTTGACCGCTGTTTTTTCAATATTTCAGGTTCTGGGGGTAGTTTTGGCTCTTTTAATTTCCAGTCAGTTTTCAATAAAAATGATTTATTTGATTTCTATGATAGTATCAGTTGTTTCTTTTGTTTTTGTTTTGCCTCTGCTTGCCTTAGAACCAAGAGAAATAAAGGAGGAAATTGCCAAAGAGGTGTGTTAAAATTAGAATAAAAATAATGGAAATTGTAAGGATTTCAAAAGGAAATTTAGAGAAAAATATTGAGGCGATAGTTCAACAGATAAAAAAGGGAGCGGTTTTGGTTTTGCCCACTGATACTGTTTATGGATTGGTGGCAGAGGCAACAAACGAAGAGGGGGTAAAAAAAGTTTTTCGGATAAAGAAGAGGCCCAAAGACAAGGTATTGTCTATTTTTGTCAGGGATATAAAAATGGCAAAGGAGTTTGCTTTTATCAATAAAGAAACAGAGCAATTTTTGAAAAGAACTTGGCCGGGCCGTTTGACAGCGGTTTTAAGGGCAAAGCCGAGAGCGAAGAGATTGTTTACCTTTGGTATTGTTAGTTCGGAGGGAAAAATTGGCTTGCGGATTCCGAAATACTCTTTGATTAACCGTCTTCTTAAAAAGTTAAATTTTCCCCTGACTGGCACCTCGGCTAACATTTCCGGCAAACCTTCTCTTTCAAGGATAAAGGATGTCCTTGAGCAATTCAAAGATAGAAGGTATCAGCCGGAGATAATCGTTGATGGAGGAGACCTGCCCAAAAGGAAGCCCTCGGTAGTTGTGGATTTAACAGTTGTTCCTCCAATGGTTTTGCGAGTTTGATTTATGATTGTTTTAGGAATTGAAACATCTTGCGATGACACAGGAGTTGCCCTGATTGAAGAAAAAAGAAGCAGGTTTGAAATTCTCTCTAATGTTATTCTTTCTCAGGCAAAACTTCATAGGCAATATGGAGGGGTTTATCCTTCTTTAGCAAAAAGAGAGCACCAGAAAAATTTGCCCATTGCTTTCAAAAGGGCATTAAGGGATGGCAATGTTCAAAAATTTGATTTAATCGGTGTAACAGTGGGGCCTGGGCTTGAGCCCTGTTTGTGGCAGGGGATAAACTTTGCCGTTGATTTAGCCAAGAAGACAAAAAAACCGATTGTCCCGGTCAATCACATTGAGGCACATATACTTACCAGTTTCATTGATAAGAATTTTCAGGACTTGATTTCCAGTTCTCAAAGGTTATTCCCGGCTGTTTGTTTGGTCGTCTCCGGTGGTCACACCGAACTGATTTTAATGAAATCAGTCGGAAGGTATAAACTATTGGGTAGGACGCGAGACGACGCAGCCGGGGAGTGTTTTGATAAAACAGCCAGAATTCTGGGACTGGGGTATCCTGGCGGCCCTGCCATTGCCAGATTGGCTAATAGCGGCGAATCTAAACCTGTCAGAGTTAAAAATATTAAATTGCCTCGGCCAATGATTTACCAAAAAAACTATGATTTCAGTTTTGCCGGACTGAAGACCGCAGTTTTGTATGATTTCCGGAGCCGTTCTGAAAAGGAGAGAACAGAAAAAAAATACATTCGGGCAATGTGCTCTGAGATTCAGCAGGCGATAATAGATGTTTTAATCAAAAAGACCATCAAGGCGGCAGGGGAGTTTGGGGCAAGGTCAATAATTTTGGCTGGCGGCGTAGCAAGCAACCAGGAGTTAAGAAGGCAGATGAGAGAAAAAATAAAAAGCCAGATGCCCGGGGTTGGTTTTTTTGTTCCACCAAAAGATTTGTGCAATGATAATGGAGTAATGATTGCCTTAACTGCCTTTTTTCACCAAGAGATGGCAACCAAAGATTTGCAAAGAATAAAGGCAGATGCTAAACTAAAACTATAAAGAAATGAGGGCATTAATCAGTGTTTACGACAAAGAGGGAATAGTTGAGTTTGCTAAAGAATTAAGAGAACTGGGCTGGGAGATTATTGCTAGTAGGGGAACGGCAAAAATTTTAAGGAAGGCAAAGGTTAAGACAAAAGAGGTTGAGGAGATTAACGGCTTCCCTCCGATTTTTGGGGGCCGCCTGAAGACAATTTCTCCCCAAATTGAGGGCGCCTTGCTTTTTGACAGGAAAAACAAAAAGCATCAAAAGGAAGCAAAAAAATTCGGCATAGAGCCCATTGATATGGTTGTCTGCAATTTTTATCCGCCGGAGAAGGGAATTGATATTGGCGGGCCAACAATGGCAAGGGCAGCAGCGAAGAATTATAAATATGTGACTGTCATTGTGGACCCAAAGGATTATCCGAGGGTAATTGATTTTTTGAAAAGAAAGGGAAAGGTTCCCTTATCCTTCAGGTTGAAACTGGCAAGAAAGGTTTTTTTGAAAACAGCAAAGTATGACAGGGCAATTTTACGGTTTATAGAAAACAAGCAGGGTTAAACTATGGACAAAGTCATTTCTCTTAAGGATAGATTAGAAATTGTCCTAAAAAAGGTTTTTGATACAAGATACGGAGAAAATCCTCATCAGAAAGGAGGTTTTTATGTTGACCAAAAAGAAAAAGACCCCTTAGCAGTTCAAAACTTCAAGAAACTCCAAGGCAAGCAACTTTCTTTTAACAACATATTAGATATTGACGCCGTGGTTAGCGCTCTCTCTGAAATAGAAAACGGCAGGCCTTGCTGTGTAGTGCTAAAGCATACCAACCCCTGCGGAGCCGCCTATGGCAGGGATATTATGGAGGCATATTTGAGGGCTTGGTATAAGGGAGATTCTTTAGCCGCCTTTGGCGGGATTATTGGGCTGAACCGAAGAATAAACAGGAAACTGGCTGAAGCAATGATTAAGAATTTTTTTGAGATTCTATTGGCTCCGGCAGTTGACCTGTTGGCTTTGAAAATTTTTTCCAAGAAACCGAAGATAAGGATTTTGGTCAATCCCTATTTAAGAAATCCCAAGAGGCAGAAGGGACTGGATATCAAAAGGGTCCGGGGCGGATTTTTGCTTCAAACCCCTGATACGATAAGGATTAGCAAAAGAAACATAAAACCGGCAACAAAGAAAAAGCCAAGCGAAACCCAGTTAAGAGACCTACTTTTTGCCTGGAGGGTCTGCAAGGTTTCCAAATCAAATGCTGTGGTTTTGGCAAAGGAAGAAACATTGATTTCTTCCGGTGTTGGTCAGCAGGACAGAAAGCGCGCCTGTCAATTGGCAATAGAGAAGGCAGGAGGAAGGGCAAGGGGAGCGGTTGCCGCTTCTGATGGTTTTTTCCCTTTTCCAGACGGGCCAGAGATTTTGATTAGAGCCGGAGTCAAAGCCATTATTCAGCCGGGCGGCTCAATCAGAGACAAACTGACAATTGACCTTTGTAATAAATACAAAATCCCTATGGTATTTACCGGCATAAGGGGATTTAGGCACTAAATTTTGTGTCTACCAATATCCAATTTCCAATGACCAAAACTAACTAGAAATTCCAATATCCAATACCCAAATTCCAATTAAATTCCAAATTCCAATTAATAAAATTGTTTCGGTCATTTGGTAATTCGGTAATTGGAATTTAATTGGAAATTGGAATTTGGAAATTGGAAATTCTTAAAGATTTGGTCATTCGGTCATTGAGTATTGGAATTTAATTGGAAATTGGAATTTGGAATTTGTAAATTCTAAAAAGAGGCA